>CAZZBJ010000030.1:0-22886 GCA_964652805.1 uncultured Mordavella sp.
TATCCGTTTATAATAACCCGTGAGCCAAGCGGAATGACACTCGGATCCACTGCGATGGTCCGTCCCGCCGTGGGAATCGTGCCGCTTGCCGTGTAGCTGACGCCCCAGCTGCCTGTGCAGTAGAAGCAGGAGCAGTAGTGAGTAATGCGGAAACGCCCAAGGCTTTGCTTGCCGTCTGTGGAAACGCTGCCGCTTCCTGTTGAAGCGATTCCCGCCGCCTGCTGTGCCGCTGCCCTCTGCTGGGCGAGCAGCGCTTCCGCTTGATTCGCCTTTTCAATCTGACTGCTGTACTCTGAGATCAGATCGGACTTGTCGGAGATCTGCTGCAGCAGCTCTGCCTGTTTTGCGTTCAGTTCCTCCTCCATCTCTGCCAAGGATGCCTGCTGTTCCTTTAGGGTGTCGCCCTGCTTACGGATCTCGTTCTGGGTATCTTCCATCTCCTGGAGCATCTCCCGGTCGTATTCGCTTACGTTCTGAACAAAGTCCGTCTTGTTCAGGAAATCTGCCATGTCTTCCGCTGAGCAGAGGAGCTCAAGGAATGTGGTGTCCCCCGCCTCGTACATATACTTGATGCGGAGCTTCATGGCCTCGTACTGTTCCTCGCCTTTCTTCTGTGCTTCATCCATCTGTTTCTGGGTTTCTTCCATAGCAGCTTGAGTCTCTTCCATCTTAGCGGAGAGCTCCTCCATATCGCTGCTGAGACTATTCAGTTCCTCGTTCAGGCTGTCTACCTCCTCCTCGAGGGCGTCCTTTTGTTCTTCCAGTTCTTCCGTAGAAGGTTCTGCGTATACCAGAGTGCCGGTACACCCCATGGCTGCGATACATCCGGCCACAACGCCGGCCCGCAGCATGCGCTTGAATTTCGTACTCATCATATATACATTTCCTTTCTCTCGGCGAGTCCCGTGTGACCGCATACGGATTTTACGTCTCCGAACACTTACCCATTATACAACAAATTGCTTTATTTCGCAATTTTTGTTATGATAATTAAGAATAATTTTAGAATAAGACGAATCCGGAAGGGAGCGGGGTTTATGAAGAAATACGAAGAAGAAAAGTACAGGATGGAGAACATAGAGGACAGGATCTATCCCTGGGTGAAGGAGGAGCTGCGGGACAGTCATGCCCTGAACGGGAAAAATATTTCCGAGAAGGACACCCTCCTGATCTCTTTTGTGGGAAATCTCTCTGTGCTTCTGGTCATACAGAGGGGAGAGGACGCATATGAGATCATAAAGGACAATATGCTGCCGCCGGACTGCGACATAGAGAAGCTCTACTACCGGGCCTGCGAGAACCTGGCCAGGGATGTGGAGTTTGTCTTCGGACACACCTGGTACGGAGGATACGCTGTCCTGGCGGACGGCCACCACGAGGCCAGCTCCCTGTGCCTGCGGCATATATGGGATGTGTGCGTGCAGAAGCTGGACGATGATCTGGTGATTATGGTGCCTTCAAAGGACATGGTGCTCTTTGTGCCGGCAGGGGACAAGGAGAAGCTGGAAAAGATGATCGAGTTCGGCAAAGAGGCCTACGAGAGGAGTCAGGACAAGGTGAGCAGAAACCTGATGGTTTTTACAAAGGAAGGAAAGGAATTACTGGCATATGACGAAGTGCAGCACTAAAGGATACTGGATAAAAATGGTCGCCCTGGATATGGACGGCACCCTTCTCACCACGGAGAAAGAACTAACAGAGCACACAAAGGAGGTTTTGCTGGAAGCGATTGGCAAAGGAGTCACGGTGCTCCCCGCCACAGGCAGGCCGCTGACAGGCATCCCGAAGGAGGTGCTTAAGCTTCCGGGGGTGCGCTACGCGGTGGCGTCCAACGGAGCCCGGATTGTGGATCTGAAGGAGGACAGGGTGATCTGCGAAGATCTTGTCCCCTATGAGACAGGGCGCAGGGTGCTGGAGATATGCAGTCGCTATGACGCTCTGATGGAGGTCTACTATGACGGCGTGGGCTATGCGGAGGAGGAGAAGCTGAAGCATATTGACGAGTACGTACCCAGGATGCCCATGGCCCGCTATATAGCCGGTTCCAGATGCCCGGTAGAGGATGTGATGGCCATGTTTGAGGAGCGCAAAGCCCCCACCGACAAGGTCCATGCCCTGTTCCGAACAAGAAAGGAATGTGAAAAGGCCTGGAAAGAGGTAGAAAAAGAGGTTCCGGATATTGAAATAACGGGCGCTTTGAGCAATAATATAGAAGTAAATGCAAAGGGCGTGAACAAGGGCAGAGGCCTTCTGATCTTAGGAGAGCTCCTGGGGATACGCCGGGAGGAGATCATGGCAGTGGGAGACGGCTCCAATGACATTGCCATGATCAGGGAGGCGGGCCTTGGCGTGGCCATGGAAAACGCCACAGATGAGGTGAAGGCGGCGGCGGATGTGATCACCCTCTCCAATGACAGAGAGGGAGCGGCGGCCGCCATTGAGAAGTACGTTCTGCGGGAACCGCGGCAGAATGAGGAGCATGATAAAATATAAAAGTAAGGGAGACGGAGACGTGCGGCAGCACATACCGGGCGACTTCCAAGGAGGAACAGCGGTACCCTCAGGAATATTCCTATGGACTCTATTATAAGCGTCCGGGAAATCTTGGCAATATAAGGAACACGTAAACTGTATAGGGGATGAAGAGCAGGGAAAGAAGCTCCGGAAGGATGCCTCCTCTATACCACTAAAAACGAATAAGCCCACCCTGTATATCTGGGATATAGGCTTATTATACGAGGAGATAGAATATGTTAGATATGATCAAAGTCTTAATCCTTGGCATTGTGGAGGGAATTACGGAGTGGCTTCCGGTCAGCAGCACCGGTCATCTGATCCTTGTGGGAGAGCTCCTGCAGCCGAACTTAAGCGATGCTTTTATGGAGATGTTCAACGTAGTTATCCAGCTGGGCGCCATCATGGCGGTAGTGGTACTCTACTTCCATAAGCTGAACCCCTTCTCACCGAAGAAGACGCGGAAGCAGAAGCTGCTGACCTGGCAGATGTGGATCAAGGTTCTGATCGCCTCCGTGCCGGCGGCAGTGGTGGGCCTTCTGTTCAACGATTACCTGGACGCCATCTTCTACAAATCCCTTCCTGTGGCGGTGATGCTGATCGTATACGGCGTCCTCTTTATTATTGTAGAAAACAGGAACAAGAACGTCCGTCCAAAGGTGACAAAGATATCGGAGCTGTCCGTTCAGATGCTGATCTGGATTGGCGTGTTCCAGATGCTGGCCCTCATCCCCGGTACGTCCAGGTCCGGCGCCACCATCGTGGGCGCGCTGATGATCGGCGTATCCAGGAGCGTGGCTGCGGAGTTCACTTTCTTCCTTGCCATACCGGTCATGTTCGGAGCCAGCTTCCTGAAGCTGCTCGGCTTCGGCCTCTCCTTCACGGCAAAGGAGGCGGGGCTTCTGCTTTTTGGGTGCGTGGTTTCCTTCATCGTGTCCATAGTGGCCATCAAGTTCCTGATGGGCTATATCAAGAAGCATGATTTCAAGATCTTCGGCTATTACAGGATCATGCTCGGCGCCGTTATTATTATTGCAGCTATTGTCCGGATGATCATTGCATAAAAATTTGGTGGTTTTTCCTATAAAAAAAAAAAAAAAAGCCACTTGTTTTTTGTTCCGGACATGTTAGAATATTTATTGACATGTATCTTTATGCATAATTATGAAAATATATTCTGGAGGGAAAGGATTATGAAAATGAAAAAAGTTGTGAGCATGCTGCTTGTCGCCGCATGCACGATGGGACTGGCTGCCTGCGGAGGAAGCTCTGACAGCGAAACAGAGGACAGCGGAGACAACACGCTTATCATGGCCACGAATGCGGAGTTCCCGCCCTATGAGTACTACGAGGGAGACGAGATTGTGGGCATTGACGTGGATATCGCTGCAGCCATTGCCGAGGAGCTTGGCATGGAGCTGAAGGTGGAGGATATGGCATTTGACTCTATCATCTCGGCTATTACAAGCGGAAAGGCTGATATCGGCGTTGCCGGTATGACCGTTACACCGGACCGGGAGGAAAGCGTGGCATTTACAGACACATATGCCCAGGCTACACAGGTGATCATTGTAAAAGAGGACAGTGAGATCGCAGGGCCGGACGATCTGGTAGGAAAGACCATCGGCGTGCAGCTTGGAACGACAGGCGACCTTTACGCCACAGATATCGAGGATGCCACAGTGGAGCAGTACAACAAGGGGTTTGAGGCTGTGCAGGCCCTGACACAGGACAAGATCGATGCGGTTGTCATCGACGGGGAGCCTGCCAAGGAGTTCGTGGCAGAGTCCGAGGGGCTGAAGATCCTGGACGAGGCATTTACAGAGGAGGAGTACGCTATTGCTGTTGCCAAGGACAACACAGAGCTTGTGGAGCAGATCAACGACGCCCTGGCTACGCTGAAGGAGTCCGGCGAGCTGGATGAGATCATTGCGAAATATATTTCCGCGGACAGCGAAGCTGACGATGAATAGAAAAGAAAAGGTGTAAGAGATGTTGCAGGATTTGCAGTCAAGAATTATCAACAATTTTATCACAGACGACCGGTGGAAGTATCTGACAAACGGCCTGATCGTGACTCTGCAAATCACGCTGTGCGCCGTGATTCTGGGCATTGTCCTGGGATTTCTGGTGGCCATCGTGCGCTCCACCCACGACCGCACGGGTAAGCTGAAGATACTGAACGCCCTGTGTAATCTGTATCTGACCGTGATCCGGGGCACCCCGGTGGTGGTCCAGCTCCTGATTATCTACTTTGTCATCTTTGGGAGCACGGATATCAGCAAGGTCGTGGTTGCGGTCATGGCCTTCGGCATCAACTCGGGGGCCTACGTGGCAGAGATCTTCCGCTCCGGCATCATGTCCATCGACAACGGGCAGTTCGAGGCGGGCAGGAGCCTTGGTTTCAACTACCGCCGGACCATGTTCTACATTGTCATGCCCCAGGCGTTCAAGAACGTGCTGCCGGCGCTTGGAAATGAGTTTATCTCTCTTCTGAAGGAGACATCTGTATCCGGCTATATCGCCCTGCAGGATCTCACAAAGGGAGGCGACATCATCCGAAGCAGGACTTATGACGCATTCATGCCTCTCATTGCGGTGGCGCTGCTCTATCTCCTCATGGTGCTGATATTCAGCAGGCTGGTGAGTCTGCTGGAAAGGAGGCTGAGAAACAGTGATCACTAACGGAGAAGTGCTCATAAGAGTCGAAGATGTACATAAGGTGTTCGGAGGCGCGCTCCACGCGCTGAACGGCGTCACCACGGAGATCCGCAAGGGGGAAGTGGTGGTCATCGTAGGGCCCTCCGGCTCCGGGAAATCCACCTTCCTGCGCTCCCTGAACCTGCTGGAGGTTCCTACCAGCGGACACATCTACTTCGATGGCGTGGACATCACGGACAGGAAGGTAGATATAGACAGGCATCGCCAGAAGATGGGCATGGTGTTCCAGCACTTTAACCTGTTTCCCCACAAGACTATTCTGGAGAACATCACGCTGGCTCCCATCAAGGTGTTGAAGAAGAGCAAAGAGGAGGCTGAGAAGCAGGCCATGAAGCTCCTGCAGCTGGTTGACCTTGAGGAGAAGCCGCACGCCTATCCGTCCCAGCTCTCGGGAGGACAGAAGCAGAGGATCGCCATCGTGCGCTCTCTGGCTATGGAGCCGGATGTGATGCTCTTTGACGAGCCCACCTCCGCTCTGGATCCGGAGATGGTGGGAGAGGTGCTGGACCTGATGAAGCAGCGTGCAAGAGACGGCATGACCATGGTGGTGGTCACCCACGAGATGGGCTTTGCCCGGGAGGTGGGTACCAGAGTGATCTTCATGGACGACGGACAGATCCGGGAAGAGGCGGGGCCGGAGGAGTTCTTTACCAATCCGAAGGAGCCAAGGCTTCGGGAATTCCTGTCCAAGGTGCTTTAGCGGAAGCCTTTAATAGAAAATATGCAGCGGATATACATTTTTCGGAGTGTATATCCGCTTTTTTGCAGATAAACCGTTTGACATTGTGAGGGAAAACGTGGACAATGGAATAGATTTTATGGCAAAGCAGAGTAACAGAATGGCGGGAGACATAGTATGAGATACGAGAGAATATATGAAGGAAAATTTCTTGAGCGGCCTAACCGGTTTATTGCTTATGTGGAGATAGAGGGCGCAAAAGAGACGGTTCATGTGAAGAACACAGGCCGGTGCGCAGAGCTTCTTGTGCCCGGCGCCAGAGTCTGCGTGCAGAAGTCGGATAACCCTCAGAGGAAGACAAAGTGGGATCTGATCGCCGTGTGGAAGGGGGAGCGGCTTATCAACATGGACTCCCAGATCCCTAACGCTCTTGTGAGGGAGTGGCTGGAGGAGACAGAGGAGGGCCGCGCCTTTCTGCCCGGGATTACCTGTCTGAAGTCGGAGTATACCTTTGGAAATTCCAGGATTGACCTGTACACCGAGGCGGGAGAGCGGAAGGTCCTCATCGAGGTGAAGGGAGTCACCCTGGAGGAGGACGGCGTGGTGCGCTTCCCGGACGCCCCCAGCGAACGGGCGGTGAAGCACATGGAGGAGCTGGCCGCCGCAGTGAAGAAGGGCTGGGAGGCTGTCGTCTTCTTTGTGGTACAGATGGAGGGGGTGGACTTTTTCACGCCCAACATGGACACCCACCCTGTCTTCGGGGAGGCTCTTAAGAAAGCGGCGGCAACAGGTGTCCGGGTGACGGCCTGGGACTGCCACGTGGAGAGGGACGTCATCTCTATCCGGAGGGAAGTGCCTGTGGTGCTGGGGGAGAGGACTCTCTATGAGATCCGGAAGCCCCTGGTGGACTGGTACCGGGAAAATAAAAGGGCACTTCCCTGGAGGGAGCACCCGGACGCTTATCGGGTGTGGGTGTCAGAGATCATGCTGCAGCAGACCCGGGTGGAGGCGGTGAAGCCCTACTATGAGCGGTTCCTGGCGGCCCTGCCGGACGTGAAGGCGCTGGCGGAGGCACCGGAGGACGTGCTGCTGAAGCTGTGGGAGGGTCTGGGCTACTACAACCGGGTGCGGAACATGCAGAAGGCGGCCCGTCAGATCATGGAGAAGTACGGGGGCGTGTTCCCCAAAAGATACGAGGATATCCTGTCTCTGGCAGGGATCGGGAGCTACACGGCGGGGGCTGTCAGCGCCTTTGCCTACGGGCTTCCCCGGCCTGCGGTGGACGGGAACGTGCTGCGGGTGGTCTCCCGGCTTCTGGCCAGCAGGGAGGACATCATAAAGGCTTCTGTGAAGAGAAAGACAGAGGAGAAGCTGCAGGAGGTGATCCCCGCTGACGCGGCCAGTGATTTTGACCAGGGGCTCATCGAGCTGGGAGCCCTGGTGTGCCTTCCCGGCGGGGAGCCAAAATGCGGCCAGTGTCCCTTGGCTCACCTTTGCCGGGCAAAGGGAGAGGAGATCCAGAGTGAGCTGCCGGTGCGGACAAAGGCAAAGAAGCGGCGGGTGGAGAAGAGGACCGTCTTCATCTTTCGGGACGGGGACACGGCGGCCATCCGGAAGCGCCCCGAAAGGGGTCTTCTGGCAGGTCTCTATGAGCTCCCCAACGTGGAAGGCCACCTGACCGTGGAGGAGACCGTGGCCTACAGCAAGGACATCGGCCTTGCCCCTGTCCGGGTGCAGGAGCTGGGAAAGGCCCGGCATATCTTCAGCCATGTGGAGTGGGACATGGTGGGGTATCTGGTGCAGGTGGATGAGCTGGAGAAGTCCTGCCGGGAGGAGATGATCTTCATCCACCCAAGGACCGCCCAGGAGGAGTACGCCATCCCCTCCGCCTTTGAGAAATACGCCGGGTATCTGAAGATCCGGCTGGGAAATGAGAGATACAGGGAATGAGACAGGACGATGCAAGAGGATATAAAAGAGGATATAAAAACTTCCGCAGACAATCCTGCGGAAGCTTTTTATGTTACAACCATTCATTTGATAGTATTTGACATATAACATGGTGCTGCCGGATGTGCAGGTGTGGCCGGCATCCCCTTCACCGGTAGGACTCCTCGTTACAGGCGTTCGTTGTTCTTGCGCATAAACTTGTATTCGGCCACGGAACGGTCAAATCCCTGAATGTGCACATAGAGCCACTCGATCACCTTCTCCTGCATCTTGGCCACGAAAGCCGGTGAGGGGCCTTCCTCCTCCTGCAGCATGTCCTGCAGGTCGGCGATGGTCTGCCTGAAGATGTCGTGCTGCTCCTTGTGCTTCTGGAAGCCGGGATAGTCGATCTCTCTTTGGAGCTGCTCCTCTGCGGAGAAGTGATAGTTTGTGTAGTCATCCAGATAGTCCAGCGTCCTGACAGCAACGGCCTTGTCATTGCTCTTCTCACAGCTCTCCATTACTGCATTGATCTTTTCGATAAGCTCCTTGTGCTGGGAGTCGATCATCTCATTTCCTGTTACAAGGTTATCTGTAAATTCTGCGTACATAATCATTCCTCCTTAAAGTAAGCATATTATAATAAATTACAGCAAAGGCACCCTTTGCCGCAAGGGATGCCTGCATCTATATTGGCTGATGGAAGAGGCTTGGAGCCTTTTTCCTGGCAGGCACATACACGAAAGAGTAGATCACGCCTGCCAGAACCATGGCTGCAAATACATCTGTCACAGAGTGTTGCTTCAGGAACATGGTGGACAGGATGATGAGTCCTGTCAGTACGTAAGCCGCAGGCTGTACCCATCGTTTTTTCCGAAGAGCGTGGCTGTGGCCGATGGCAAAGGCCGCACCCAGCGAGTCGAAGACGTGGATGCTGGGCAGCACGTTGGTAGGGGTGTCTATCTGGTACAGCCATCTCACCGCATCCGTAAATATATTGTCCCGCGGGAAGGTCTCCGGCCGGAGAGCCAGACCGTTGGGAAAGATGGTGCATATGATAAGAAATATGGTCATGCCTGAAAACATGAACGTACACATTTTGTAAAATCCATGTCTGTCCGTAAAGAAAAAGTAGGCCCCTGTGACTGCGATAAACACAAACCAGAGAAAATACGGAATGATGAAATATTCCACAAAGGGTATACAGTCATCCAGCGGGGAGTGGATCAGGTAATAGTCGCGGCGCACATGCTTTTCCAGCCAGAGGAACCAGGGCATGTAGACGAAGCCGTACAGCAGTACCCAGGCGTGACGATACTTTTTAATGAAGTTTTTTGCCTTTTCAAACATATTGATACATCCTTCCGATATGATGCATGATCTCCATATAAAAGTTATATTCCAGTTCAATCGGATTATAACACGAAAAAAATTATTCAACAAGGCGCTTCACTGTTTCTTAATAAAATTCAGCTTCTTTTTCTAAAACCTGCATTTCATACCCGGAAATGCCTTTCCTTTGGTGCGTTGTCTTCAGTTTCAGGAGCAGGAGGACTCCCTCCCGGGTACGATGACCCGCAGGCGCTCCGGCAGCAGGGAAATATCCAGCTGCCGCTGCAGGAACACAGGCTCGCCGTCGGTGTGGACGGGGAGGGCCGTGTCGCTCTCGATGCGGACCTGCCTGCAGGAGCGGATGCAGATGCCGGAGGCTTTTGTGTGGACGGCCTTCTGCGCCAGGAGCAAAAGGAGGATCGCCTTAAGCCGGGATATGCCGGACACCGCAATGACGTCCAGCCTGTCATCGCAGGGGTCTGCGTCCGGACAGAATTTAAGGCCCCCGCCCTCGTAGGGGTGGTTCATGGCCGTTACAAAAAGCGTGTCCGCAAAGGTGCGGGCAGACCCGTCGTCCAAGGTGACCGTGATCCTTGCGGGCCGCAGGAAGTGGAGCCGGTCCAGTGCGATCAGGGCGTAGGTCAGCTTGCCCAGGTGCAGCCTGTTCAGGATCGGCTTCAGCCGGGAGATAATGGCCTGATGGCAGACCGCCGCGTCAAAGCCAAGTCCGGCGCTGACTGCGAAGCGCTTGCTGTGCCCGCTGTATACAATATTTCCTATATTCATATCCGCATATGCCGGGGGATCCAGTATAAGGGAAAGCGCCTCCTTTGGATTGGAGGGGAAACGGAAAAATCTGGCGAAATCATTTCCCGAGCCAACGGGGATATAGCCCAAGGTGGTGTTGGAAAGGTTCTGTATGCCGCCTATGACTTCGTTCACGGTGCCGTCTCCACCAAGGACCACGATGGTGTGAGGCTTCCCGTCCGCCGTGAGCTCCCGGGTCAGACGGGTGGCGTGGCGCTGACAGCGGGTCAGGTACGCCTTGTAGGGGACGCCCCGCTCCCTGAGAACCGGCTCCAGACTCTCCCAGACCTGCCGGCCCAGGCCGGAGCGGGAGGCAGGGTTTATGATGAAGGTATACATGGTGTTCTCCTTTGTGTGGGAGCACTTCTATAAGGGGATGCTCCACTATTTAAGATTATACCGCAAAAAATGGCAGCAGGCAAGGCGTATGGTTTCTTGACATACCTTTGCGGGGGTGCTATATTAAAGGAAATTGTATACATAATAGGAAGGACGGCAGAGCCTGCTCTGTCAGAGGGGAAATGGTTATGTATCAGAAGATACTTTTTCACTAAGACCTGACGGAACATGGAAACAGCAGCATAGAAGAAAGAAGAGGGTTATTTTATTATGGAAAAGAAAAGTTTAAGGCCCTGGATGGCCGTCCTGTTTGTACTTGCATTTGCGTTGGATATCTTTGTGGTGAGCGGATTTTTGGGCATGTGGTTCGGGGTGTGGGGCACCCTGCTCCACGAGCTTTTGCTGGCTCTACTGGCAATCCTTCTGGCGGCTCTGTTCCGGGCAGACCTGCGGAGAGTCTTTCCCTTTAAATGGCCCCGGGCCTCCAGGGTGGCGGGCACACTGGTCCTGTGGCTTGGCACCTTCCTTGCGGCTATGGCTGTGACCATGCTTGTGTCCTATTTCTTCCCCCAGGAGGTGCTGGGGGCCAGCCAGGACGTGCAGGATATTGTGGTGAGCGTCCCTGTGCTGCCGGGGCTTTTCCTGGTGGCCCTGACGCCCGCCGTCTGCGAGGAGATGGCCTTTCGGGGCGGCTTTCTTGGCTGTCTGCGGGGCATGAAGAGCAAGTGGGCAGGCATCCTCATTGTGGCGGTGGTGTTCGGCGCCTTCCACGGCAGCGTGTGGCGAATGATCCCCACTGCCATCCTGGGTATGGCCCTGGGCTATCTGCTGGTGGAGACGGACAACCTGTTCTACAGCATGCTCTTTCATTTTGTCAACAACGCGGTGCCGGTGCTGCTCCTGGGGCTTTTGTCCCTCATGCCGGTGCAGGAGACTTCGGGGGACATAGAGGCAGTGCAGACAGCCATGTCAAGCCATCTGCCCCTTTTCACCGTGGCGGTCTACATGCTGTACGCCTGCGGAGCTCCCTTCCTTATCTATATCGGCCGCTATCTGCTCCACAGTGGACAGCCTGGATATGACCGAGGGCTGTTTCCCAGGGAAAAGAGAAAGACGCTGCTTGCCCTTCTGGGGATCAGCGCCTATATCTTTGTGATCGGTGTGATCATGTTCATCGTGTCCTTCGGCGCCATCATGTGGGGCCTCTACTAGAGGCAGAGCCCTGCCGGTGCTGTCAGAGACTGCCCGCAAGGGGAGCCAGGCTCCGCTTCAGGATCCCGTTCATGTGGGCGATGGCGATGCCGTAGTTGGTCATGGGGACGCCGGCGTCCTTTGCGCAGGCTATCCGGAATTTCATCTCCCGCTCGTTCAGCATGCAGCCGCCGCAGTGTACGATCACCCGGCAGCCGGACAGATCCTCCGGGAACTCTGTGCCGCTTGTGAAGGAGAAGGACAGATCTTTCGCATCTGTGAGGCCGGTGTGCCGCCGGATGAGGGCAGGCAGCTTGACCGTGCCGATGTCCCCGCACTGTCTGTGGTGGGTGCAGCCTTCACAGATCAGCACATGGTCCCCTTTTTTCAGTGTATCCAGAGCCCTGGCGCCTTTTGCCAGGGCTTTTAGATTGCCCTTGTACCGGGCAAAGAGGATGGAAAAGGAGGTAAGGGGGATCTCCGGGGGCACCACCGAGGAGACGTAGGCGAAGGCCTGGCTGTCGGTGACGACAAGGGCGGGCTTTAGTCCCGGTTTTCCGTCTCTTCCCTCCAGCGTTTCCCTTAGTTCTGTATCCCGCACCGCCAGGGCAAGGGCTCCCGCATCCAGGATGTCCCGTATGGTCTGCTGCTGGGGCAGGATGAGCCGGCCCTTGGGAGCAGCTTTGTCGATGGGGATGACAAGACAGACAAGATCCATGGGGGCAAGAAGGTCTCCCACGATGCGCCGGCTCTCATCTTCCTTTGGCGCCAGGGCAGCGATCCGCTCCTTCAGCTTCTGTATCCCCTGGCCGGTCTTTGCACTGACAGGCAGGGAAGAGACAGCGGTTCCTGCCGGGGCTTCTGTCTGACTGACTGTGTTGTTTTTGAGGGCGGCAGAAGCTTCGGCTGCCTCCGGGTGGAGGTCCGCCTTGTTTACGGCGATCAGGCAGGGAATGTGTTTCTCCTGGATCCGGGCCAGGATCTGCCGGTCCTCCTTTGTCATTCCGGTAGGGCCGTCCACCACCAGGATGGCGATGTCGGTCTTGTTCAGCATCTGGTAGGCTTTCTGGATACGCAATTTTCCCAGCTCTCCCGTGTCGTCCAGGCCCGGTGTGTCGATGAGCACCACGGGGCCTAAGGGCAGCAGCTCCATGGCCTTTGTCACCGGATCGGTGGTGGTGCCCTTGATGTCCGATACAATGGCCAGGCTCTGGGAGGTGAGGGCGTTGATGAGGCTGGATTTGCCGGCGTTGCGCCGTCCGAAGATGCCAATGTGTGTCCGCTCGGCGGAAGGGGTGTTGTTTAAGCTCATATTTCTCCTCCTGTAATGTTGTTCTGTCAGTGTTTTCAGTTGCTGAGGGAACCGGTCAGAAGCGGAAATCCCGCCGGTTGTTCTCACGGATGAGACGGAGATTTTCTTCCACCACAGCCCGGGCTTTGGGATGGGGAACGTTCTGGATCTCCCGGTCAATGAGCCGGTCGCCGATGGCCTTTGTCTCCGGGGAGGCGTAGTCCATCAGGTACTCCTCCAGGGTCATGAGTGCGTTGGGGTGGCAGCAGTTCTGAATCTGTCCGCTTTTGCACAGGGACATGAAGCGGTCACCGGTGCGGCCCTCCCGGTAACAGGCCGTGCAGAAGCTGGGAATGTAGTCCATCTCCATGAGCCAGTGCACCACCTCGTCCAGGGTGCGGCTGTCGATCACGTCGAACTGCTCGGAACGGGCGTCCTCCGGCTCCGGCTCACAGTAGCCGCCTACGCTTGTGCGGGAGCCGCCGCTGATCTGGGAGATGCCCAGGTGGAGGACTCTCTCCCTGCACTTTTGGCTCTCCCGGGTAGAGATGATCATGCCGGTGTAGGGGACGGCGATACGGATGCAGGCCACCAGCTTGGCAAAGGTGTCGTCGTCAATGCCGTTCTTGAAGGAGCCGGAGTCGATGTCGTCCGCATCCCGCAGGCGGGGTACGCTGATGGTGTGGGGGCCTACGCCGAAGGCTGCCTCCAGGTGCTCCGCGTGCATGAGCAGGCCGGCAAATTCATACCGGTACTTGTCTAGGCCGAAGAGGACGCCGATGCCTACGTCGTCGATGCCTCCCTCCATGGCCCGGTCCATGGCTGTGGTGTGGTAGTCATAGTCGTGCTTGGGGCCTGTGGGGTGGAGCGCCAGATAGCTCTCCTTGTGGTAGGTCTCCTGGAAGAGGATGTAGGTGCCGATGCCGGCCTCCTTGAGGAGACGGTAGTTGTCCACCGTGGTGGCGGCGATATTGATGTTGACTCTGCGGATTGCGCCGTTTTTGTGCTTGATGCTGTAGATGGTGCGGATGCTGTCCAGATAGTAGTCCATGGTGTTGTGCACCGGGTCCTCGCCGGCCTCAAGGGCCAGACGCTTGTGCCCCATGTCCTGGAGGGCAATGACCTCCCGCCGGATCTCCTCCTGTGAGAGCTGCTTGCGGGGAATGTGTCTGTTCTTCAGATGGTAGGGGCAGTAGGTGCAGCCGTTGATGCAGTAGTTGGACAGATAGAGCGGGGCAAACATGACAATACGGTTGCCGTAGAAGTCCTTCTTGATCTGCTCTGCCAGTCGGTAGATTTCCTGATTTTTCTCCTCAATGCCGCAGTCCAGCAGAACGGCGGCGTCCCTGTGGGAGAGCCCTTTTCTCTTTTTGGCTTTCTCCAGGATTTCATCTATGAGGGCCTCATTGTGTTTGTTCTCCTCCGCAAAGGCCAGCGTCTCCAGGATCTCCTGGTGGTTGATAAAGTCATCTGGATGTGTGGAATTTACATCATACATTTTTAAAATCCTCCTTGCTGTAAGTCCTCCCCTGTGGGGGCAGGTTTATTTACTCCTGATCAGGGCAGGGACGCCAGTCTCCCCGGCAGACCGCCATGTGACAGCCGATCTTTTCCATACGCCGGGACAGGTCCGCCAGGCCCTCCGCCGACTCGGCGCCGGTGTTCAGCTTGTTGTCATAGAGGGAGTAGTCCTTCCTGTGCTCCCTGGGGGAGAGGTTGGGCATGACCACGTTGGCTCCCGCCAGGATGCCCAGCTCCCGCCCGCCGCTGCAGATAGAGCCAAGAGCGGTGGTAGCGGGCAAAAGGACGTTTGGCAGCATGAGCCGCAGAAGCCCCAGCATGTACAAAGTCAGCTCCAGTGAGCCAGCCTTTTCCCAGGCAAAGGGAGTGTCCCTGTGGGGGATAAAGGGGCCGATGCCCACCATGTGGGGCTGCAGCTCCTTCAGAAAGAGCATGTCCTGCGCCAGGTGCCGTGTCTCCTGAAAGGGAGAACCCACCATAAAGCCGGCTCCCACCTGGTAGCCGATGGACTTCAGGTCCCGGAGGCAGGCTTTCCTGTGAGCAGCGCTCAGGGCCGGCGGATGCAGCTTCCCGTAATGGTCACTGCTGCTTGTCTCGTGGCGCAGCAGGTAGCGGTCCGCCCCGGCGTCAAAAAAGGCCTGGTAGGAGTCGTGCTCCCGCTCCCCGATGGAGAGGGTCAGCGCGCAGTCCGGGAATTCGGCTCTGATCCGCCGAATCAGACAGACCATTCGCCGAACTGTGAACCAGCCGTCCTCGCCGCCCTGGAGCACAAAGGTGCGAAAGCCCAGTTTGTAGCCCCGGCGGCAGCAGTCCAGGATCTGGTCCGGGGAAAGCCGGTAGCGGCGGACATTGGGATTGCTCTTTCGGATGCCGCAGTAGTAGCAGTCGTTCCGGCAGTAGTTGGTAAGCTCGATGAGCCCCCGGATATAGACATCCTTTCCGTAGACAGACTGCCGCACCGCCCGGGCCAGGCCAAAGAGATACTTCGCTGCCTCCGGGGTGCGCCCGTCAATGACCTGGCCCCACTCTTCCCCGGAGAGGGTCCGCTCCCTGTGCAGTTTGTCGATCAGTCTCTCTGTGTCCATAGTCCTCCTTTCCGGCACTTGCGTCATAAAAATAGTCTGCGCTTTGAGGCGCAGACTAAAAAAGCATAAAATACTCCCGCTTGTCCATTTGCAAATGCGCCTTTTTGCTCAGGTGTCACCCTTTACAATCAGTACGTAAATTTGGCCTATTATACCATATATCCGAAAAAATAGAAACACTTTACAGGAACTTAACGTTTTTCTGTTTGCAAATTGATAAACAGGGGTTATACTTGTAGAGATATGATCTTATAAAAACAGGGCGGAGACGGACCGCACTGTGCAAAAGGAGGGAACGGAAAATGAAAAAATATACATCCCTGGAAAAGGCGTGGATTCTGTATGACGTGGGCAACTCTGCCTTCACCCTGCTTATATCCACCATCATTCCCATCTATTTCAACTATCTGGCAGAGGAGGCTGGGCTATCCTCTGTCACATACCTGGCCTACTGGGGGTATGCGGCTTCCGTGGCCACCCTCGCTGTGGCCTTCATCGGCCCTGTGTTCGGCGCTGTGGCGGACACGAAGAATTATAAGAAGCCGGTCTTCCTGGCTACTCTTCTTGTGGGGGTGATCGGGTGCGTGGCCATGGGCATCGCCACAACCTGGCTGAGTTTTCTTGTCATCTTTGTGATCGCCAAGATCGGCTATTCCTCCAGCCTTGTGTTCTATGACTCCATGCTCCACGACGTGACAGAGCCGGAGAGGCTGGACGATGTGTCCTCCCAGGGCTATGCCTGGGGTTATATCGGAAGCTGCATCCCCTTTATCGTCAGCCTGGGGATTGTGCTGGGATCGGGAAGTCTGGGAATTTCCATGCGGACGGCCATGGTGATCTCCTTCCTCATCGTGGCCGCCTGGTGGCTCCTGGCAACCACACCGCTTCTGCGGAAATACCGCCAAGTCTACTATGTGGAGAAGGAGCCGGGCATGGTCAGCGAGAGCTTTGGCCGACTGTGGCACACCCTGAAGGAGCTGGCAAAGGACAGGAAGATCCTTATCTTCCTGGTGGCCTACTTCTTCTACATCGACGGGGTCTATACGATCATCGACATGGCCACGGCCTACGGGACAGCCCTAGGACTTGACACGACCGGGCTTCTCCTGGCTCTCTTGGTGACCCAGATCGTGGCCTTCCCATCGGCCATTGTCTTTGGAAAGCTGACAAAGAAGTATCCTTCTGCCAATCTGATCACCGTTTGTATCCTTGCCTATACGGGTATTACCATCTTTGCCGTGTTCATGGAGAGCCAGTTCCAGTTCTGGATCCTGGCGGTCTGTGTGGGACTCTTTCAGGGCGGCATCCAGGCCCTGTCCAGATCCCACTTTGCCAAGCTGATCCCGCCGGAAAAATCCGGTGAGTACTTTGGTATTCTGGATATCTGCGGCAAGGGGGCGTCCTTTATCGGCACCACTCTCGTGGGCGTGGTGTCCCAGCTCACGGGCAGCACCAATCTGGGCGTGTCCGTGCTGGCGGTGGTGTTTGTGGCAGGACTTTTCCTGTTCCGGATGTCTGTGCGGAGGATGAGGGCGTAAATAAAAAGAAAAGAGTGTAAAATATCTGAACAAGGCTGGCTGTAACAAGCCAGCCTTAAATTTTAATTGTAATTATCACAAAATGATTATAATAATTATTAGATTAGAATATAATTAGAATGTGACTAGGATTAGTTGGAGGATATTGTATGCTTGTAGAAAATAAGACAACGGAATTTAAAAGAGAATATGTTGATGATATTAAAAAGACAATCGTTGCCTTTGCTAATAGTGACGGGGGCACGCTTTATATTGGCGTGAACGATGATGGTACAGTTCATGGCGTTGAACATGTCGATGACACTATGCTGCGTGTGACCAATGTTATCCGGGATGCGATACGCCCTGACATTACTATGTTTGTGGAATGTCGTAATGATGTTGTTGATGGCCAAACAATTATCTGTGTAACGGTTCAGCGCGGTACGGCAAGGCCATATTATCTGCAAAGCAAAGGTATCCGTCCTGAAGGTGTGTATGTTCGTCAGGGAGCCTCTAATGTGCCGGCAACAGACACTGCTATTTTGAATATGATCAAGGAAACCAGCGGTGACAGCTATGAAGCAGCACGCTCACTTAACCAACAGTTTACATTTGAAAAGGCTACTGCTTTTTTTGACAAGAGAAAGACAGAGTTTGGGAAATTACAAATGCGTACTCTTCATCTGATTGGAGAAGATGGTATGTATACAAATTTGGCATTTTTATTGTCTGATCAATGTACACATATGATAAAACTGGCTGTTTTTGAGGGAAGTAGGAAAACTGTATTTAAAGATCGAAGGGAATTATCTGGTTCGCTTCTGGAACAGCTGGAGGAAGCCTTTGACTACATTGACCGTTATAACCGTACACGGGCAGAATTTTCAGGATTGGACAGAGTGGATATACGTGACTATCCACCGGAGGCCGTGCGTGAAGCTTTGCTCAATGCAATCGTTCATAGAGACTATTCATTCAATGGACCGACGCTCATCCGTATTTTTGATGATCGGATCGAGTTTGTGACCATTGGAGGTCTGGTCAAGGGAATTACTTTGGAAGATGCGAAGCTGGGAGTGTCTGTGCTCCGAAATCAGCGGCTGGCAAATGTCTTCTATCATCTGCATCTTATTGAGGCATACGGAACGGGCATTTTGAAAATTAATGAATCTTATGATGGCTGTGATGTGAAACCGTTGATTGAAACAACAAGCAATGCTTTTAAAATCACACTGCCTAACTGTAATTATCGCAGGGAGAGTCAGAATTTCCAGGCTATA
The DNA here is from genome assembly GCA_964652805.1 of uncultured Mordavella sp. Taxonomy (GTDB): domain Bacteria; phylum Bacillota; class Clostridia; order Lachnospirales; family Lachnospiraceae; genus Claveliimonas. The sequence goes on from CAZZBJ010000030.1 coordinate 18,210, forward strand.
GGAAGAAACAGTGGGGAGATCAGTGCGAGCAAAAAGGAAGACCGGATTCATAAAATATTGGATTTATGCCATAGCAAAGGCTCATTGGTGCGTGCAGATGTGGAAGAGGTTCTTGGCGTTTCGCAGTCCACGGCAATTTTACTCTTACGGGAACTCGTAGAGGAGGGAGTATTGATCAAAAAAGGAAAAGGGAAAAGGCTCCGCTATTTTGAAAATAAGTAAGTGAAAAAGGGGCTAGACAGCCCCTGTAGCTTTTGCGATTTTCTTGTAAAATTATCCCCTCAGCCGTCTGACGAACTTTTCCAGCCGTCCGATGGCTTCCTTTAAGTCCGCCAGTGAGTAGGCGTAGGAAATGCGGAGGAACCCTTCGCCGCAGTCGCCGAAGGCAGTCCCCGGTACCACGGCCACCTTCTCTTCTTGGAGGAGGCGGGTGGCGAATTCCTCGGAGGTCATGCCGAACTCCCGGACGGAGGGGAAGGCGTAGAAGGCGCCGTAGGGCTCAAAGCACTCCAGCCCCATCTTCCGGAACTCGTTCATGAGGAAGCGGCGTCTCTGATTGTAGGATTCCCGCATCTGCTCCACGTCCTTGCCGCAGTCTCGCAGAGCCTCCACAGCGGCGTACTGGCTGGTGGTGGGAGCGCACATGATGGTGTACTGGTGGATCTTGGTCATCTGCTCCACGATGGGGGCAGGTCCGCAGACATAGCCCAGACGCCAGCCGGTCATGGCAAACCCCTTGGAGAAGCCGTTGATGACCAAGGTCCGGTCCCGCATGCCTGGCAGGGAGGCGATGGAGCAGTGCTTCCCATTGTAGGTCAGCTCAGAGTAGATCTCATCGGAGACCACATAGAGGTCATGTTCGATGACAGCCTGCGCAACAGGCTCCAGCTCCTCCCAGGTCATGACAGAGCCGGTGGGGTTGTTCGGGAAGGGGAGGATCAATACCTTTGTCCTGGGGGTGATGACTGCCTCCAGCTCCTCCCTTGTCAGCTTAAAGTTGTTCTCGTGCTGCAGGGGGATGGTCACAGGGACTCCGTCTGCCAGCACGGCGCAGGGCAGGTAGGACACATAGCTGGGCTGGGGGATGAGCACCTCGTCCCCGGGGTCCAGCATGGCCCGGAAGGCCAGGTCAATGGCCTCGCTCCCGCCCACGGTCACGAGGATTTCATCTGCAAAATCATATTTTATATGGATCGTCCGCTCCATGTACCGGCTGATCTCTATCTTCAGCTCTTTGAGCCCTGCGTTGGATGTGTAGAAGGTGCGCCCTCTCTCCAGAGAGTAGATGCCCTCCTCCCGGACTCTCCAGGGGGTGTCAAAATCCGGCTCTCCCACGCCCAGTGAGATGGCGTCCTCCATCTCGTTTACAATGTCGAAAAATTTCCGGATACCGGAGGGGGCCAGATTGACGGCTTTCTTTGATAATGGATTTCTTGTCATGGTGTGATCAGCATCCTTTCTCCCTTAGAGGGTTTTGCCAAGATGGTTCCGTGGTCTTTGTATTTTTTCAGGATAAAATAGGTGGCTGTGCTGACGACCTCGTCGATAGGGGACAGCTTGCCGGAGACAAAATGAGAGATCTCCTGCAGGGTGCGGCCCTCCATGGTCACAAGCAGGTCGTAGCCGCCGGATATGAGGTACACGGCGGAGACCTCCGGGTAATTGTAAATGCGCTCCGCCACCTTGTCAAAGCCCTGATCTCTCTGGGGCGTGACGCGCACCTCGATGAGGGCGTTGACAAGAGACTCGCCTGCTCTGTCCCAGTCGATAAGCGTGTGATAGCCGCAGATGATATGTTCCTTTTCCATGGCCGCCACCTCGTTTGCGATGGTTACCTCGTCGGTGCCAAGAAGCACGGCCAGCTCGCCCAGATCGATTCTGCTGTTTGTCTCAAGGGTGAGCAGGATCTGTTTTCTGATCTTGTCCATTTGTTTCCTCCTTTAGTCATTTCATGATATACGCTCAATTATAAGCCTCATTTCTGGTTTTGTCATTCCTCATTTGAAAAAAATATGCTATAGTAAGGCAAAAATATGACGAGGAGGCGACAGGTCATGGTCATTTGCGGTATACAGAAGCTGACTCTCCTGGACTATCCGGGCAAGGTGGTGTGCACGATATTTACCGGGGGATGCAATTTCCGTTGTCCCTTCTGCCACAACAGGAACCTGGTGACAGGAGAGGTGAAGGAGACTGTAACCGGGGAGGAGATTTTCCGGTTCCTGAAAAAGAGGCAGGGCATACTGGATGGGGTGTGTATAAGCGGGGGAGAGCCTCTCATGCAGCCGGATCTGGAGGATTTTATCAGGGAGGTGCGTTCTCTTGGGTACTGCGTGAAGCTGGATACCAACGGGAGCCTGCCGGACAGGCTGGAGTATCTGGCAGACCAGGGACTGCTGGACTACGTGGCCATGGACCTGAAGAACTCGCCGGAGCACTACGGCCGGACTGTGGGGGCAAAGCACTGCGACGTGGAGAGGATTAACAGGAGCATCCGGCTCCTCATGGACGGAGATATCCCCTATGAGTTCCGTACCACGGTGGTAAGGGAGTTCCACCAGAAGGCAGACTTTGAAGCCATGGGGAAATGGATCGAGGGGGCGGACCAGTATTTTCTCCAGCAGTTTGTGGATTCAGGGCATGTGATATCTCCCGGCCTCCACGCCTACGACAAAAAAATCCTCCTACAGGCCCTGGAGATCGTCAAAAAGTACGTGAAAACCGCATGGCTCCGGGGAGTGTGACAATTACGTAAAGAAAACATAACAACCATATATTGTGTGACGTTTCCTGGTTTACGCACAATATATGGTTGTTTTTGTTGACTGCGCTGCGGCGTGATGCTATAATAAAAGAATCGAGCGAAGCCAAACAGATAAAAAGGGGAGGTTGTCATATGTACCAGGTAGTAAAGAGAGACGGACAGATAGCGGAATTTGATATAGCCAAGATCAGTGCGGCCATCACAAAGGCCTTTGAGGCACAGCAGAAACAGTATCATCCCACCATCATCGACATGATGTCGCTGAAGGTGACGGCAGATTTTGAGCCGAAGATCAAAGAGAATTTCGTCCAGGTGGAGGAGATTCAGGACAGTGTGGAGCGAGTGCTGGTCCAGGCTGGCTATGCGGACGTGGCCAAGGCCTACATTCTCTACCGGAAGAACAGGGAGAAAATCCGCAATCTGAATTCCACCATGCTGAACTATAAAGAGATTGTGGATAACTATGTCAATATCAACGACTGGAGGGTGAAGGAGAACTCCACAGTCACCTACTCCGTGGGAGGACTTATCCTCAGCAACTCGGGAGCCATCACAGCCAACTACTGGCTTTCGGAAATCTATGATGAAGAGATCGGACAGGCCCACAGGAATGCAGACATCCACATCCACGACCTGTCCATGCTGACCGGCTACTGCGCGGGCTGGTCCTTAAAGCAGCTGATCCGGGAAGGACTGGGAGGTATTCCGGGGAAGATCTCCTCCTCCCCGGCAAAGCACCTGAGCGTGCTGTGCAACCAGATGGTAAATTTCCTCGGCATCATGCAGAACGAGTGGGCCGGGGCCCAGGCATTTTCCTCCTTTGACACCTACCTTGCGCCCTTTGTGAAGACCGACCGCCTGGACTACGAGGGCGTGAAAAAGTGCATAGAGTCCTTTATTTACGGTGTCAATACGCCCTCCCGCTGGGGAACCCAGGCGCCGTTTTCCAATATTACCCTGGACTGGACAGTGCCCGGCGACCTGGCGAACCTGCCGGCTATCGTGGGCGGAAAAGAGATGGATTTCACCTATGGAGACTGCAAAGAGGAGATGGACATGATCAACAGGGCCTTCATTGAGATCATGATCGAGGGGGATGCCCACGGGCGGGGCTTCCAGTACCCTATCCCCACCTACTCCATCACCAGCGCCTTTGACTGGTCTGACACGGAGAACAACCGACTTCTCTTTGAGATGACGTCCAAGTACGGAACGCCCTATTTTTCCAACTATATCAACAGCGACATGGAGCCCGGCGACGTGCGCAGTATGTGCTGCCGCCTCCGCCTGGATCTGCGGGAACTGCGCAAGAAATCCGGCGGCTTCTTCGGCAGCGGGGAGAGCACGGGCTCTGTAGGTGTGGTCACCATCAACATGCCGCGGCTTGCCTACCAGTCGGAGAATGAGGAGGAATTCATGGAGAGGCTGGATTACCTGATGGATATCTCCGCCAGATCCCTTCACGTGAAGCGGACCGTCATCACAAAGCTTCTTGAGGGCGGACTCTACCCCTACACAAAACGATATCTGGGCACATTTGAGAACCATTTTTCCACCATCGGCCTTGTGGGCATGAACGAGGCGGGGCTGAACGCAAGGTGGCTCAGAAAGGATATGACCCACCCGGAGACACAGGAATTTTCCAAGCGGGTGCTGAATCATATGCGGGAGCGCCTGTCAAGCTACCAGGAGGAGTACGGCGATCTCTACAACCTGGAGGCCACCCCGGCGGAGTCTACGGCCTACCGGTTTGCCAAGCACGATGTGGAACAGTTTCCGGACATCATCACAGCGGCGGAGGGGAACGGGACGCCCTACTACACCAACAGCACCCATCTGCCGGTGGGATACACGGAGGATATTTTCGACGTCCTGGACATCCAGGACGAGCTGCAGACGCTGTATACCTCGGG
>CAZZBJ010000031.1:0-4884 GCA_964652805.1 uncultured Mordavella sp.
CTCTCCTACTTCCGCATGATCGATCTGGAATACGATGAAAAGACAAACGAAGTGATCGCGCCCACCTTCCGGCACGACCTGTTCCGCCTTGCGGATCTGGCGGAGGAAGTGGCGAGGTTCTACGGGTATGACAATATTCCCACCACGCTTCCCAGAGGCGAGGCCACCACAGGAAAGCTGTCCTTTAAGCTGCGCATCGAGGAGGTAGCCAGAAACGTGGCAGAGTACTGCGGCTTCAGCCAGGGCATGACTTACTCCTTCGAGAGCCCGAAGGTGTTTGACAAGCTCTTGCTTCCCACGGACGCACCGGAGAGAAAAGCCATCAGTATTCTGAACCCCCTTGGCGAGGACTACAGCATCATGAGGACCATGTCCTTAAACGGCATGCTCACATCCCTTGCCACAAACTACAACCGCAGAAATAAAAATGTAAGGCTCTATGAGCTTGGAAATATTTACCTTCCCAAGGCGCTGCCTCTGACAGAGCTGCCCGAGGAGAGGATGCAGTTCACCCTTGGCATGTACGGGGAGGGAGACTTCTTCAGCATGAAGGGTGTTGTGGAGGAGTTCCTGGAGAAAGCAGGCCTCTTCCAGAAGGAAATCTATGACCCTGATGCAGGAAAAACCTTCCTCCACCCGGGACGTCAGGCCAACATCATCTACGATGGAACCGTGATCGGCTACCTGGGCGAGGTTCATCCGGATGTGGCGGACACCTACGGTATTGGCGAGAGGGCCTGCGTAGCTGTCATCGACATGCCTGAGGTCGTATCCCGGGCAAACTTTGACAGGAAGTACGAGGGAATTGCCAAGTTCCCGGCCATGACCCGCGACATCAGTATGGTGATGCCTAAGGAGATCCTGGTGGGCCAGGTGGAGAAGGTCATTGAGGACAAGGGCGGACAGTACCTGGAGAGCTATGCTCTCTTCGACCTCTACGAAGGAGCCCAGATTAAAGAAGGCTATAAATCCGTTGCCTACTCGATCGTGTTCCGTGCGAAAGACAGGACTCTCGAGGAGGCGGACGTGTCCAGGGCCATGGACGCCATCCTGGGCGCCCTCGAGGAGATGGGAATTGAGCTGCGTAAATAAATCTGTCGCAGACAGAGAAGATGTGATACGATACAGGGGGACCGATCCGGCTCCCTGTATCGCTATGTTACGCACTGTACCGCGGAGAAAGGAAGAATAGATAGATGGAAATGAGACGACAGGATTTCAGTTTCGATCTGCCCCAGGAGCTCATCGCCCAGGACCCGCTGAAGGACAGGGCCGGCTCCAGGCTCCTTGTCCTGGACAAGGGAACCGGGGAGACCTCCCATCATGTGTTCCGGGAGATCAAAGATCACCTGTATCCCGGGGATTGCCTTGTGATCAACGACACAAAGGTCATCCCCGCCAGGCTGATTGGCTCCAAGATCGGAACGGACGCAAAGATAGAAATTTTATTGTTGAAAAGGAAAGAGGACAATGTCTGGGAGACGCTGGTGAAGCCGGGGAAAAAGGCGAAGCCGGGCGCCAGGATCCGCTTTGGGGAGGGACTTCTGATAGGGGAGGTCATCGGTGTGGCAGAGGAGGGCAACCGCCTCGTGCGGTTTACCTACGACGGTATCTTTGAGGAGATACTGGACCAGCTTGGGCAGATGCCCCTGCCCCCCTATATTACCCACCAGCTGGAGGACAAGAACCGCTACCAGACAGTCTATGCGAAGCACAGCGGATCGGCGGCAGCCCCCACGGCAGGTCTGCACTTTACGCCGGAGCTTTTGCAGGAGATAAAGGACGAGGGAGTGGACATCGCCAGCGTCACTCTTCACGTGGGACTTGGCACCTTCCGTCCTGTGAAGGCGGATAATATCCTGGAGCACCACATGCACGCGGAGTTTTACCAGATCGAGGAGAGCGAGGCTAAGAAGATCAACCGGGCAAAAGAGAAGGGCGGCCGAATCATCTGCGTGGGGACCACCAGCTGCCGGACCATCGAGTCCGCGGCGGACGAAAACGGGCGCCTGCGGGCCGGGAGCGGCTGGACTGATATCTTCATCTATCCGGGTTACAAATTCAGGATACTGGACTGCCTGATCACCAACTTCCACCTGTCTGAGTCTACCCTGCTGATGCTGGTCTCTGCCTTGGCGGGGAGGGAGAATGTGCTGGCTGCCTACGAGGAGGCGGTAAAGGAAAGATATAGATTTTTCTCCTTTGGCGACGCCATGTTCATCAAGTGAATATCTGTAAATTATTTCAAAAAAATGTACCAAAATCATTCAAAATAGTGTATATTACGAAAGTGGCATTTTTTAATGTCGGAGGTACAAAAGTATGTTTGAAATGAAAGTAAGATTTGCTGCGCCGGAGCAGATTAAGAACTTCTGTTCTGTATGCCGGAAGATGACATCAGACATTGATGTGGGGAATGTGGCTAATCCCTACGACAGGATTGACGGAAAATCCATTATCGGCCCTTATGACCCTTGCGCTTGATGAGCCTTTGCTTTTGCAGGTACATGGCGAGGATGAAGTGTGCGCGGGAGAAAAATTCTCTGCGTTCGCACTGGACAGCGCAAAGTAGATTGATTTTAAGAATTCCGAAGACAAAGCGTCTGCGGAGGCTCTGCCTAAGAGGCGGCATGCCCTGTGACGGCGCTTTTTTGTTTTCTGAAAAATTTTTTTTGGTATAAAATACAGCCCGCAATGACATTCCTGCTGCATGAGGGTATAATAGAGCTGGGAACAGGCAAGGAAAGGGAGAGGAAGACAGCCATGAGGCAGGAACGGTTTAAAATGGAGAGAGAGGGTCTTGTAAAGGAAGGCCAGGAGGTGGAGATCAGCGAGAGGAGTCCCGGCACGGGGCGGTACACCTATCTTGTGGAGCCATCCGTGGCAATGTCCGGCATTTATCGGACCAACGAAAGGATCAAGGCGAGAAAAGGAAGGATTGCCAGGATCGAGCACACCCAGAAGGGATTTTATCTGGTTGTGGAAGTAGAAGAATAAAAACAGTAGAAGATTATAGAGGATGGAACGAAAAGCACCTGTATTGGGGGAATTTTTGCTCTGGATAGAGGGGGAGGGAAAAATGGGACTTCGCTTTCCGGTATTTCTTGATATTGCGGACAAAAAAATACTGCTGGTGGGAGCCGGGCAGGTGGCGGTCCGCCGGATCCGCACCCTGCTTCTCTTCGGAGCTGACATTGCGGTGGTGGCCCGGGAGGTGCCTGAAGAGCAAAGACAGGAGATGGAGGAATTCCTGGAGACAGGAAAGGTTCGCCTGATTCGGAAATGCCTTGAGGAGGCGGATATCACGCCGAAGTATCTCCTTGTCATCTGCGCTGCCGGCGACCCGGAGGCGGATCGCATCGCAAAGGAGAGGTGCCAGGAGCTGGGCATCCCGGTAAATATTGCCGCTGACAGGAGGCTGAGCGACTTCTATTTTCCGGCTGTTGTGACCGGGGAGAACCTGGCGGTGGGAATCGCCGGGGACGGAGAGGATCATGGCAGGACAGCCAAGGCGGCGGCTTTGATCCGCAGCTGTCTTGCGGAGGAGGAAGAGACAAAAAAGGACGAAGGAGACAGGACATGAGGATCACAGTGGGAAGCAGACAGAGTCGCCTGGCCGTGCGGCAGGCGCAGATCGTCATGGAAGAACTGAAGAGACATTACCCGGAGGCAGAGATCAGTCTGGTCACCATGAAGACTACCGGGGACCGCATCCTGAACAGGACGCTGGACCAGATCGGGGGCAAGGGGCTCTTCATCAGGGAGTTGGATCTGGCCCTTCAGGAGGGGCGGATCGATCTGGCTGTCCACAGCCTGAAGGACATGCCCATGGGGACCCAGGCGGATTTCCCGGTCCTGGCCTGCACCAGGCGGGAGGATCCCCGGGATGTGCTTGTGCTGCGCAAGGGATTTGAAAATCTGAAAGAGGACAGCGTCATCGGCTGTTCCAGCCTGCGCAGAAAGCTGCAGCTTAGGGTTTTGTACCCGGAAGCGCAGATAAAAGATATCCGGGGCAATGTGCTGACCCGACTGGAGAAGCTGGACGCAGGGGAGTACGATGCCCTGGTGCTGGCAGCTGCCGGCCTCATCCGCCTTGGCCTTGAGGAGCGCATCCGCCGTTTCTTCAGCGTGGAGGAAATCCTCCCCTCGGCGGGGCAGGGCATCATGGCTGTCCAGGGACGACCGGCTCTGCGGGAGATCACTGCCTGCATAAACGACAGGGAGGCTGTCCTGGAGGCCGCCGCAGAGCGGGCCTTTGTCCGAGAGCTGGAGGGAGGATGCTCCTCTCCGGTGGCGGCCCATGCCAGGGCCTGTGGAGATACCTGCCGCTTAAGGGGGCTGTACTATGACGAACAGTCCGGCGGATACAGCATCGGGGAGAAGACCTTTTATATAGAAGAAAATGATACGGTCCAGGCGGCGCGGATGGGAAGGGAGCTTGCTCATGAGCTTAGAGACAGATAGGCGGGAAAATCGTAGAGTGGGAAAGGTGTACCTTGTGGGGGCAGGCCCCTCGGACGTGGAACTCATTACCGTGAAGGGGAAGCGTCTCCTTGAGGAGGCGGATGTGATCGTCTACGACAGACTGGTGGGAAACGGCATCCTCATGTGGGGAGGCAGAAATGCCCGGTACATCAATGTGGGCAAGCGATCCGGCCATCACCCGATCCCCCAGGATGAGATCAACCAGATTCTTGTGAGAGAAGCCCGAAAGGGGCAGAAGGTGGTACGGCTGAAAGGGGGCGACCCTCTTGTCTTTGGCAGAGGCGGCGAGGAGGCGGCGGTCCTTGAGAAGGCCGGCGTTCCCTTTGAGATCGTGCCCGGTATCACCTCCGCCATCGGCGTGCCCTCCTACCTGGGCATCCCTGTGACCCACCGGGATCT
>CAZZBJ010000031.1:4894-22537 GCA_964652805.1 uncultured Mordavella sp.
CCACATTGTGACAGCCCACAAAAAGGACGGAAGCCTGCCGGACATCCACTACCGCTCCCTGGCCGAGGGAGGCGGAACCATTGTGTTCCTCATGGGAGTGAGCACCTTGGGAAACGTCATGGAGGGACTCCTTAGGGAGGGCATGTCCCCGGATATGCCGGCTGCCGTGCTGGAGCGGGGAACTACCGCTGCCCAGAGAAAGATCGTCGGCACGGTGGGAACGATAGCCGGGAAGGCAGTCCGGGCGAAGGTTCAGTCCCCGGCTGTCATTCTGGTGGGCTATGTGGCCGCCTTCCAGGATATGGACTGGTATGAAAGCCGTCCCCTGGCGGGGCGTAAGATTCTTGTCACAAGGCCAAGGGAGCGCGGCTTTCGCCTGGCCGCCATGCTCCGGGAGGAGGGGGCGGAGGTGCTGGAGCTGCCCACTATCCGCATTGCGCCTGTGACAGAGGAGGAGCCTTTGTCCCGCGCTCTGGACGGGATAGAAGTATTTTCCTGGATTGTCTTCACCAGCCCCTCCGGCGTCCGGGTGTTCCGGGAGGAGTTAAGAAAGAGAAGACAGGATACCCGCAGCCTGGCCCACCTGAAAATCGCCGTCATCGGTGAGGGCACTGCCGGGGAGCTGGAAGCGTGGGGCTTTTACCCGGACCTGATGCCGGAGCAGTACGACGGAGCCCACCTGGGAGAGGCGCTGGCAGCCAGCGTGCAGGCCGGGGAGCAGGTACTCATCCCCCGGGCCGGAGCAGGCAATCAGGAGCTGGTGAGAAGACTTGAGGAGGCGGGCGCCCGGGTGACAGATCTGCCCATTTATGACACAGAGTATGAGTCCTTTCCCTGGATGGACTGGGAGAGGGAATTTGAGACAGGAAACTGCTGGGCCATGTTCACAAGCGCCTCCACTGTCCGCGGCTTTGTGAGGACCGCGGGGGAGCGGAACCTGTCAAAGGTGACCGCCCTGTGCATCGGGGAACTGGCGGCGGGAGAGGCGAAGCGGGCTGGTATGAGAACCTTCACAGCAGCCCGGGCCACCCTCCGGGATCTGGTGGATCTGGCCCTGCAGATGGCGGCAGAGGAGAGAAAAGATGGAGAAGGACAGAGTGAGCCGAATGGAGAAAAATAAAAAGGGACTGCGCAGAGGATGGACCACCGGCACCTGCGCCCAGGCGGCAGCGGCAGCGGCAGCTGAGGCTCTCCTGGCAGGGGGCCTTCCCCGGGAGAGGGAGAACTGGACCGTCACGGTCCATCTGCCGGAGGGACAGCCCTTCACCCTGCCGGTGCAGTCCGGCAGGGAGGAGAAGCGGGACGGGGAAGGACGGCTCGCCGCTGTGACCTGTGGGGTGAAAAAGGACAGCGGGGACGATCCGGATGTGACCGACGGCGTCACAGTCTATGCCACGGTGTCCTTCCTTCCAGGGGACCGGATCGAGATCGACGGAGGACCAGGGATCGGGAGAGTGACCAAGGCGGGGCTTGCCCAGCCTGTGGGCAGCGCGGCTATCAACCCTGTCCCCCGGGAGATGATCCGAAGAGAGCTGGTCCGCCTGAAGGAGGCGGCAGGCTGGGAGGGGGGCTTTCAGGTCCTTGTGGAGATCCCCGGCGGAGAGGAGCTGGCAAAGCGGACTTTCAACCCTAGGATCGGCATTGTGGGAGGACTCTCTGTCCTTGGAACCAGCGGCATTGTGGAGCCCATGAGCGAGAAGGCCCTCATCGACACCATAGAGGTGGAGATCAAAGTAAAGCTGGCGGAGGGGAGGCGCTGCCTCGTCGCCGCACCGGGCAATTACGGCCTGGATTTCCTTCGGGAGAAATGGGGCATCCTGCCCCGGGACACCGTCAAGTGCAGCAACTACATCGGCGAGACGATTGACCTGGCTGCAAAACAGGGGGCGGAAGGGCTCCTCTTTGCGGGACACATCGGCAAGCTGGTAAAGGCTGCCGGGGGCATCATGAACACCCACTCCCACCAGGGTGACTGCCGGATGGAGCTTCTGGCGGCGGCCGCCCTGCGGGCCGGGCTACCCGGAGAAAGAGCGGCGGCACTGCTTGCATGCAACACCACGGAGGACGCCCTGCAGACCCTCTCTGCGAAAGAGCGGGGGCAGGTGACAGCCAGCCTCCTGGAGAAGATACACGAGTATCTGAACATCCGTGCCCATGGCAGCGCAGGCCGGGAGATGCGGACAGGGGCCATCCTCTTTTCCAATGTGTACGGCCTGCTGGGGATGACCCGGTACGGGGAGGAGCTTCTGGAAGAGAGTCGGAAAATGAAATAGAAATATAGGAGAGGCACAGCTATGGAAGGAATTTTGTACGGCGTCGGGGTAGGTCCCGGCGACCCTGAGCTTATGACACTGCAGGCGGTGCGCGTCATCCGGGAGTGCGACCTGATCTTGGCGCCGGGAAAGAAGCCAAAGGAGACAGTGGCCTGGAGGATTGCGGCGGGAGCCGTGCCGGAGCTGGAGGAGAAGGAGGCTGTGGGGATACACATGCCCATGACCAGAGACCCGGATACCCGAAGGGGGGCCCACGAGAAGGCCGGGGAGCGAATCATACAGGAGCTGGCAAAGGGGAGAAGAGCAGCCTTTCTTATCCTGGGGGACCCCTGCATCTACTCCACCTACCTGTACGTCTACAAAAGAGTGCGAAGCGCCGGATATCGGGCAGAGATCATCAGCGGCATCCCTTCCTTTATCGCTGCGTCGGCGGCCGTGGGGGAGGGACTTGTGGAGAACGGCCAGATGCTCCACCTGGTTCCCGCCTCCTGCCCGTCAGCGGAGGGGATGGCGCTTCCCGGCACAAGGGTGCTGATGAAGGCGGGAAAGGCCGCCGCCTGGGTGCGGGATGAGCTGCTGGCCCGGGGAGAGAAGGGCTGGGCCGTGGAGAAATGCGGGATGGAGGGGGAGAGGATTTTTCACTCCCTGGATGAAATTCCCGACGATCTGAGTTATTATTCTATTATAGTGGCAAAAGAGGCAGGTGAATAGCAGATGGTACATTTCGTGGGAGCAGGTCCCGGAGACCCGGACCTGATCACGGTAAAAGGAAGAAGACTTCTGGAGGGCGCGCAGACAGTGATATACGCAGGCTCTCTGGTCAATCCGGCCCTTCTGTCTCTGTGTCCTGAGGGCTGCGGGATCTACGACAGCGCCCGGATGACTCTGGAGGAGGTGATTCGGGTGATGAAAGAGTGCCATGAGGCGGGGCAGGACGTGGTCCGGCTCCACACAGGCGACCCAAGCCTCTACGGGGCCATCAAGGAGCAGATGGACCGGCTGGAGGAGCTGTCCATCCCCTATGAGGTATGTCCCGGTGTCAGCTCCTTTTCCGGGGCAGCGGCGGCTCTGGGGCTTGAGTATACCTTGCCGGGCATTTCTCAGAGCGTGATCATCACCCGCATGGAGGGGCGCACGCCGGTGCCGGAGAGGGAGAAGATCCAGTCCTTTGCGGCTCACCAGACTACCATGGTCCTGTTCCTCAGCACAGGTCTCCTGGAGGAGCTGTCAAAAGCTCTGGTGGAGGGCGGCTACCCGTCGGATACTCCGGCCGCCATCGTGTACAGGGCCACCTGGCCGGATGAGAAGAAGGTGCTCTGCCGGGTGTCAGAGCTGGCGGAGGCGGCCCGGCGGGAGGCTATACGGAAGACCGCCCTCATCATTGTGGGGAAGGTGCTCTTAGGGGAGGCCTGCCAGCGGTCCTGCCTGTATGATCCCGCCTTCACCACAGAGTTCCGGAAAGGAAAGGGACAAAAGGAAGATGGAAGATAAGACCCTTCTTGTAAGCTATACAGACCGGGGAAAAGAGAAGATGGAGGAGATACGCAGCCTGCTGGAGGCAGGGGGGCGCGCGGTCCTTGCGCTGGAGCGGCCCGGAGGCGGCGCCTTCCTGGAGGAGTACTGGCAGCAGGTCCGGGAGGTTGTTTTCATCGGTGCGGCGGGCATTGCGGTGCGGCTCATCGCGCCCTACATCCGGGATAAATTTACAGATCCCGCCGTGCTGGTGCTGGACGAAGGGGGACGATTCGTCATTCCCCTCCTCTCCGGGCATGTGGGAGGCGCCAACCACCTGGCCCGCTTTTTGGCCCGGGCCACGGGGGCCGAGGCGGTGATCACCACGGCCACGGACGTGAACGGACGCTTCGCAGTGGACGTGTTTGCCAAAAAATGCGGGCTTGTGCTGACAGACAGGACAAAGGCAAAGGACATTTCCGCCCGTATCCTGAAGGAGGAGAAAGTGGGATTTTACAGCGAATTCCCGGTCCTTGGCAGGGTGCCGGAGGAGCTGACCCTGGTGGAGAGCCGGCAGGAGCTGGGCCTTTTTCCCGCAGCCATTGCAGTGGAAGAGAGGGCGAAAGGGGAGGCCGGGGAACACATCCTCCGTCTCCTGCCCGCCAACCTGACTGCCGGGATGGGCTGCAAAAAAGGCGTCCCCCGGCAGGAGCTGGAGGACTTCCTTGTGAGAAAGCTGGAAGTCCTGGGCTTATGCCCCGGCCAGGTGCGGCGCCTTGCCAGCATTGACCGGAAAGCGCGGGAGCCGGGCCTTGTAGAGCTGGCGGGAAAGTGGCAGATTCCCTTTGAGACCTGGACAGCCGGGCAGCTGGGAAGGGTTGCCACAGTCACTGGCGAGTCCTCCTTCGTGGAGGAGACAGTGGGAGTTGGAAATGTGTGCGAGCGGGCCGCCATCCTCGGCAGCGGCGGGGGGCGGCTTGTGCTGGAGAAGACAGCGGAGCAGGGCATGACGCTTGCCCTGGCGGCGGAAGATTGGAGTGTGGATTTTGACAAAATTGTATGTCATCGGCCTGGGGCCGGGAAGCTATGAAGATATGACCATGCGGGCGGCACGGGCCCTTGCGTCCTGCGACGTGATCGCAGGCTACACGGTGTATGTGGATCTCATCAGGGACTATTATCCGGAGAAGGAATTCCTCACCACTCCCATGAGGAAGGAAGAGGAGAGATGCCGCCTGGCGCTGGAAATGGCGGCGGCGGGAAAGACCACCGCCATGGTGTGCAGCGGGGACGCCGGCGTCTACGGCATGGCGAGCCTTATCTACTCCATGGGGCGGGATTATCCCCAGGTGGAGGTGGAGGTCGTGCCCGGAGTGACGGCAGCGCTCTCGGGGGCGGCGCTTCTTGGCGCGCCTCTGACACACGATTTCGCCGTCAGCAGCCTGAGCGACCTTCTGACGCCCTGGGAGAAGATTGAGAGGAGGCTGCGCTGCGCGGCCCAGGCGGATTTTGTCATCTGCCTTTACAATCCTTCCAGCAGGAAGCGGGCGGACTATCTGAAGAAAGCCTGCCGCGTCATAGAGGAATTTAACAGCGGTGATACGATCTGCGGTTATGCGGCCAACATCGGCCGGGAAGGGGAGACGTACCATATCTGTACTTTGAGAGAGCTGGAAAACGCCTGTACGGATATGTTTACAACAGTGTTCATCGGAAACTCACAGACAAAGACATGCAAAGGACACATGATCACACCAAGAGGGTATGAAAATGGCTAGTATTTTAATTTTTGCAGGTACGACAGAGGGGAGAAAGATCGCGGAATACCTTCGGGGACATGCGCCGGAGGTATATGTATGCACTGCTACTGCGTATGGCAAGGAACTTGTGGAGGATGGGGAAAACATCCATGTCCTGGCAGGCAGGCTGGACGTGGCGGGGATGGAAGAGCTGGCGAAGGGATGCCAGGCAGAGCTTGTCATCGACGCCACCCACCCCTTTGCCATGGAGGTGTCAAAGAACATCAGGGCCATGTGTGAGAAGACGAATATTTCCTGCGTGCGGGTTCTGCGAGAGGGCTTTGAGGGGAGTGAAAACGCTGTGTGGGTGAAGAACATAACGGAGGCCGCAGCCTACCTGGCGGACAAGAAGGGCAACATCCTGATCACCACGGGCAGCAAGGAGCTGGACCCCTACACCCGCATCCCCGATTACAGGAGGAGATGCTTCCTGCGGGTGCTCTCCACAAGGGAGGCGGTGGAGCACGCGGTGGAAAAAGGCTTTGAGGGGAAACATCTCATCGCCATGCAGGGCCCCTTCTCCGAAAGGATGAACGAGCAGCTCCTCGCTCACGTGAATGCCCGCTATCTGGTGACGAAGGACTCGGGAAAAAATGGCGGCTTTCAGGAGAAGATAGAGGCGGCCAGGAAGGCCGGAGCCGTGTCGGTGGTCATCGGCAGGCCCCAGGAGAGTGGGCTGCCCCTGAAGGAGGTATTCCTCATGCTGGCGGAGAAATACGGCTTCCGTACCCCAAGGGAAATCATCCTTATCGGCGTGGGACCGGGGGATGAGAAATGCCTCACCGGAGAGGCCCGGGAGGCCATGGAGAGCGCCGACGTGCTGATAGGAGCTGAGCGGATGCTGAAGGTGGCGGAGGATGTTGGCGCGGAGCGCCATGAGGAGTACCGGGCGGAAAAGATCCACGAATTTATCCGGATGAACTCCAGGTATCGCCGGATCGCCATCCTCCTTTCCGGTGACACGGGATTTTACAGCGGAGCGGCCAGCCTAAAAGAGGAGCTTAAGGAGTACGATGTGACGGTCCTGCCGGGCATCTCCTCCGTTTCCTGCATGGCGGCCCGCATCGGCGCGGATCTGGAGGGCGTGCCTCTTCTGAGCATCCATGGGAGAAGCTGCAACTACCTGGATTATCTCCGGGAGTACGGCCGCATGTTCCTGCTGGTGAGCAGCGGAAAGGAGATCCGGTCCGTACTGACAAGACTGTGCAAATACGACTGGAAGCAGGCCCGGGTGTCTGTGGGCAGTCACCTCTCCTACCCAAAGGAGAGGATTGTCCAGGGACTGGCAGAGAAACTGGCAAAGAGTGAGACAGAGTGGGACGGGCTGAGCGTGATCTACATCGAGCTGCCCCGCTCCCGACGCCCGGAGCCCTCTGACGGAAGGGACGGGGATTTTGTCTGCGGAAAGGTGCCCATGACCAAGAGTGAGGTGCGAAGCGTGATCCTCTCCAGGATGATGCCCGCAAAGGATGCAGTCATCTACGATGTGGGAGCCGGCACCGGATCGGTGTCCATCCAGCTTGCGAAAAAGGCCATAGACGGCATGGTGTACGCGGTGGAGAAAAATCCGGAGGGGCTCTCCCTCATACGCAAGAACAAAGTCCGCTTCCACGTGTCCAACATCCGGCCTGTCCACGGGGAGGCGCCGGAGGCGTTCCGGGACCTGCCTGCCCCGGATCTGGCCTTTGTGGGGGGCAGCGGCGGCAGCCTGCGCCAGATACTGGCAGCCATCTGGGAGAAAAATCCGGGAGCCAGGGTGGTGGTGTCGGCCATCACCATCAACACGGTGGCAGAGTGCATGGCCTGCATGCAGGCCTTTGCGGACCACCCGGCACAGATTTTGCAGGTGCAGGTGTCTAAGGGAAAGAAGGCGGGCTCCTACCAGATGATGGAGGGGCAGAACCCGGTCTATATCGTCACATTTGAAGGAGAAGAACAGAAATGAGAAAAAAAGCGCCCAGGCTTGTCATCGCCGCTCCCTCAAGCGGCAGCGGCAAGACGCTGGTGACATGCGGGCTTTTGTCGGCCCTGAAAAAGGCGGGGCGCCGGGCGGCGGCCTTCAAGTGCGGCCCGGACTACATTGACCCTATGTTCCATGAGACAGTCCTGGGGACACCCTCCAAGAACCTGGACACCTTCTTTGCCGGGGAAGAGCTGACCCGGCAGCTCTTTTTGGAGGACGCGGCGGAAGCAGACTTCTCTGTGGTGGAGGGAGTCATGGGGCTCTACGACGGCCTGGGAGGAGTCACGACCCAAGCCAGTACCTGGGACGTGGCCCGTGCTCTGGAGGCGCCGGTCATCCTTGTAGTGGACGGGGCAAAATCCAGCGTGTCTGTCCTGGCCCTGATACGGGGCTTTATGGACTTTATGGGGGACAGGCGGATAGGGGGCGTGATATTCAACCGTGTCTTCCCCATGCGCTACCCGTCCCTGAAGACTATGACAGAGGAGCGGCTTGGCCTTGCTGTCTGCGGCTATCTGCCAAAGCTGGAGGGGATCACCATGGAGAGCCGCCATCTGGGGCTTGTCATGCCTCAGGAGATAGAAGGGCTGAAGGAGCAGATGGACCGGCTGGGACAGACTTGTCTGGAGACGCTGGACATGGGGCTGCTGGAGAAGATAGGGGCGGAGGCGCTGCCTCTGGAGGAGAGAAGAGAACTCCTCTTTCCGGACCTGCATCTGCGGGAGGGACTATCCGCAAAGGGACCGGTCATCGCCGTGGCCAAAGATTCGGCCTTTTCCTTCTATTATAAGGACAATCTGCGGCTGCTTGAAAAGCTGGGAGTCAGACTCATCCCCTTTTCTCCTATGAGAGACGAAAGGGTTCCCGAGGAGGCGGACGCCCTCCTGCTGGGAGGCGGCTACCCGGAACTTCACGGCGGGGAGCTGGCGGAAAATGGGTCCATGAGGAGCTCCATTCAGGGCAGCCTTCAGGCGGGGATGCCCTGCCTGGCGGAGTGCGGAGGCTTTCTCTACCTCCTGGAGGAGCTGGAAGACAGACAGGGGAGGACCCACCGGATGGCTGGTTTCCTTCCCGGGAAAAGCCATGATACGGGAAAACTCTCCAGGTTCGGCTATGTCACTTTGACCCCGGCAAAGAATGGGGGACTCCTGGAGCCGGGGGAGAGTATCCAGGGCCACGAGTTCCACTATATGGATACCGAGAACCCAGGGGAGGCGTTCCTGGCCGGAAAGCCGGTCACAGGGAGGAGCTGGACCTGCGGACATATGGGAGATGGCTTTTACGCGGGATTTCCCCACCTGTACCTCTACTCCTGCGGGAAACTGGCCGGAAGATTTGTGAGAAAGGCGGAAGAATATGGAAACAGGAGACAGCGAGATAAAAATACCGGGGAAGGAGAACATCCCCGCCTATGATGAGGCGGCCATGGAGAAATGCCGGAACAGGTGGCTCTCCATCGCCAAGCCTCTTTTTGGCCTGGGCACCCTGGAGGATGCTGTCACGCAGATGGCGGGCATGACCGGCACGGCGGATGTGTCCATCGACAAAAAGGGACTCGTCGTCATGTGTGCGGACAACGGCGTGGTGGAGGAGGGCGTCTCCCAGACCGACAGCAGCGTCACCGCGGTGGTGACGGACAACTTTTCTAGAGGCCTCACCTCCGCCTGCATCATGAGCCGGGCCGCCGGGGTGGATGTGTTCCCCATAGACATTGGTGTGGCGGCAGATACGAAGGTGTATACTGACAAGATAGCCTACGGCACAAAGAACATGTTAAAGGAGCCGGCCATGACCCGCAGGGAGGCAAAGGCCTCCATCCTTGTTGGTATCCGGGCGGCAAAGAGGCTAAAAAAGGAGGGCTACCAGATCCTCCTCACTGGAGAGATGGGCATCGGAAATACCACCACCAGCAGCGCTGTGGCCTCCGTCCTCCTGGGGGAGGACCCGAAGGGTCTCTCCGGCCGGGGAGCCGGTCTGTCGGATGCGGGACTTCAAAGAAAGCGGGAGGTAATACGCCGGGCCATCGGGCTGTGGAAGCCGGACCCGGCAGATCCCATAGACGTTCTGGCCAAGGTGGGAGGCTTTGACATCGGAGGCCTGGCAGGAGTCTTCCTGGGCGGCGCCATGGAGCGCCTCCCGGTGGTGATGGACGGATTTATCTCCGCGGCGGCGGCCCTTCTGGCCTGCCGGGTCGCCCCGGGGACGGAACGCTTTATCCTGCCCTCCCACATGTCCGGGGAACCGGGCATGGGGCGAATTTTAAAGGAACTGGGAAAAGAGGCCTTTATCGGCTGCCACATGAAGCTGGGAGAGGGGAGCGGCGCGGTGGCCCTGATGCCCCTCCTGGACATGACGCTGGAGGTCTATCGGAAGATGCCGGACTTTGCCGGCATCCAGATCGAGGCCTACAAGCCTCTGGGCAGGGAAGCATAGGAAAGAAAGGAGACGATCGATGCTGTACATGATTTTTGGCGGGAGCGGCAGTGGAAAATCCGCCTATGCGGAGGACCTGGCCGTGAAGCTGTGCCCCGGCGAAAAGGTCTATCTGGCCACTCTGACAGACATTGACGAGGAGATGGAACAGAGGATACAGGACCACAGGAGGATGCGGGAGGGAAAGTATTTCCGCACAGTGGAGCAGGGGCTGGCCCTGGAGACTCTGGATCTGTCCGGGGAGCGGCTTGTGCTCCTGGAGTGCATGACCAATCTGCTGGCCAACGAGCTGTACAGCCCTAAGGCGAAGTATCCGGATGCACCGGCCTCCTACATCATGGAGGGCATCCGGCACCTGAAGGGCCAGGCGGAGGATCTCATCGTCATCGCCCAGGACGCCTTTTCGGAGGTGCCCACAGACCCGGAGATGCGCAGGTATGTAAAGGAGTCAGGACGGGTGAACCAGCTGCTGGCAAAGGAGGCGGACGTAGTGGTGGAAGTAAAGTTCGGCCTGCCCCTGGTTCTCAAGGGCAGTGAGCTGCTAAGCGAGGTGGAGAGCCGATGAGACAGGTCAACAGTTTTCTCATTGCCTTCAGTATGTACTCCCGCATCCCGGTGCCCCAGCCGGACTGGGAGGACTCCTCCATGGACTATGTCATGTGCTGGTTTCCCTTTGTGGGAACTGTCATAGGGGTTCTCGCCTGGCTCTGCTTTCAGGGCGGCCGCTTCCTGGGCCTGTCCTCCCTCCTTCTGGGGGCTGTCCTGACGGCCCTGCCCCTGTGGATTTCAGGGGGCATCCACATGGACGGGTACATGGACACCCGGGACGCCCTGGCCTCCTGCGGGGATAAGAAAAAAAAGCTGGCCATCCTGAAGGACAGCCACACAGGAGCTTTTGCGGTCATGGGCTGCGGTCTTTACCTGCTCCTCACCTTTGGCGCCTGGTGCACCATGGAGCCGGGGCGAGGACTCCTGTGCGTCTGCCTGGGCTACATGGTCAGCCGGACATTGAGCGGCCTGTCGGTGCTCTGTTTTCCAAAAGCGAAGAAGAGCGGCTCCTATGTGACCATGTTCGCAAAGAGAGCCAGCAAGGGGCGGGCAGTCCTCTTTCTCGCTCTTCTCCTCGTCCTGGAGGGGGTTCTCCTTCTGTGGCTTGGAGGCTGGAGAGGAGGGCTTGCGGCTGCAGCGGCGGCGGCCGTCTTTGGCTGGTACTATCACATGAGCAGAAAACACTTCGGAGGAATCACCGGAGACCTGGCGGGATATTTTGTGCAGCTTAGCGAGCTGGTCATCCTGCTGGCCATGGCGGTGACAGATTAGAGAAGATGGAAATCATACTGGTCCGTCACGGACAGACGGAAGGAAATAAAATACACAGGTTTATCGGAGGCAGGACGGACGAGCCGGTGTCCCGGGAGGGACTGGAGGCGCTGCGAAAGCGGACTTACCCCCAGCCGGAGCATATTTTTTCCAGCCCCATGCTGCGCTGCGTCCAGACAGCGCAGACCATTTTCCGGGGCCGCGGCCCGGAGGTGGTGGAGGGCTTCCGGGAGTGCGACTTTGGCATTCTGGAGGGCAAGACCCACGAGGAACTGCTGGGAAATCCGGCCTATGACGCCTTCATCGGCACGGAGGGGGCGGACACTTTCCCCGGCGGGGAGAGCATCCCCGGCTTTAACGCCCGGTGCCTGGAGGCGCTGCGGGAGACAGTGGAGACAAGCAGAAAGAGGGGCTATGGCTCCATCGCCTGCTGCGTCCACGGGGGCGTCATCATGGCGGTCCTTTCCCAGGTCATAGAGGGCAGCGGCTACTATGGCTGGAATGTGGAGAACGGAGAGGGATACATACTGGAGATTGACGAAAACAGATGGAAGGACGGACAGCTGAATGGTACAGTCACTGGCGGCATTGATCATCGGATCTATACTTGATCTTATTCTGGGGGACCCAAGGAGACTCTGGCACCCGGTGCAGGGCATAGGCTGGGTTATCCGTAGGCTGGAGAAAATTCTCCGACGGTTCTTCCCGGCGGGGAGGAGGGGGGAGAGATGGGCGGGAGCTGTCCTTGTGGTTTTGACGCTTCTCGTCTCTGTGGGCGTGCCGGCCCTGCTCCTCTTCCTTTTGTCTCTCGTTCATCCCCTTCTCTCCTTTCTTCTTTCCTGTGTCTTCTGCTGGCAGATGCTGGCGGCAAAATCTCTGCGGACAGAGAGTCTGAAGGTGCAGGAGGCTCTGGAGGAGGAAGGGCTGGAGGCCGGTCGGCGGGCCGTCTCCATGATCGTGGGGAGAGACACCCGGAACCTGACCGAGGAGGGGGTTGTCAAGGCGGCTGTGGAGACGGTGGCGGAGAACACCTCCGACGGCGTCACTGCGCCCCTGTTTTACATGATACTGGCAGGCCCTCTGGGGGGATTTGCCTACAAGGCGGTGAACACCATGGACTCTATGGTAGGCTATAAAAATGAGACATATCAGTATTTCGGCACCTGCGCCGCCAGGATGGACGACGCGGCAGGCTTTATCCCGGCCCGTCTGAGCGCCCTTTTTATGACTGCCGCCGCTTTCATTGCCGGGTATGACGGAAAGAATGCGTGGCGGATATTGAAGCGGGATCGGAAGAACCACAAGAGCCCCAATGCAGCCCACACCGAAGCGGTCATGGCAGGAGCCCTGGATGTGCAGCTGGCGGGGGACGCCTGGTATTTCGGGAAGCTTGTCAGAAAGCCCTTTATCGGCGACGGGATACGGCCCATAGAGAGGCAGGATATCAGGCGGGCCTGCCGCCTGGAGTATGCCACCGTTCTTCTCCAGCTCCTTGTTCTGGGGGCTTTGAAGGCGGCGGTTATCTTTATACTGTAGAAGACTGAGGTAGATGGGATGGAAGACCACGGCGGAAATATTTACGACAAAGACATACGGATCGACTTCTCTGTCAATGTAAATCCCTTCGGCATGTCGGAGGCGGTCAAGAAGGCGGCCATCCGGGGCGTGGAGGAGTCCTTCCGCTACCCGGACCCGCGGCAGAGGAAGCTCAGGCAGGCCATCTCTGACGCCTTTGGCATACCGGCAGAGCGGATCGTGGCCGGCAGCGGAGCGACGGAGCTGATCTGGGGGATTACGGCGGCCCTGCAGCCGGGGAAGGCCCTCGTCTGCGCTCCCTCCTTCGGGGAGTACGAGGAAGCCCTCCTGGCCCGCGTCTGCCAGGTGGAGAGGTTTTATCTGCGAGAAGAAAATGGCTGGCTGGCGACCCGGGAGCTGGTCCGCCGGGCCGGGGCGGAGCCGGGGCTTGAGATCCTTTTTCTCTGCCATCCAAACAATCCCACCGGCAGGCTTGTCCCGGCGAAGATACGGGGGGAGCTGGCCCGCGTCTGCCATGAGAGGAAGATCACCCTGGTGGTGGACGAGTGCTTTCTGGACCTGACCCGGGAGGGAGAGGCGGCCTCCGCCCTGGCGCTCCAGAGAGACTGCCCGGAGCTCCTTGTGCTGCGGGCCTTCACAAAGATGTATGCCATGCCCGGGCTGCGGCTTGGATGGCTGGCAGCAGGCAGGGAGGAGACAGCGGAGAGGATCCGTCGGATGCTGCCCTCCTGGAACGTGTCCTGGCCGGCCCAGATGGCGGGCTGTGCGGCTCTGAAGGAACAGGAGTTTGCCCGAAGGTCAGCCTCCCTCCTTCTGAAAGAGAGGGAGTGGTTATCTTCTCAGCTTCAAAAGCTGGGCCTTCGCGTGTGGCCCTCCGACACCACATTCCTCCTGTTTGAAGGGCCGGAGGACCTGCAGGAGGCCTGTCTTAAGGCGGGCGTCTATATCCGGGACGGGGCCAGCTTCCCCGGCCTGTGGGCGGGAACCTGGCGGATCGGTGTGAGAACCAGGGAGGAGAACCAGGTTCTCCTGGAAGTTATTGGAAAAATCATGAAAGAGAGGAAAGTGGACAGATGGCAAAAGTGATCATGATACAGGGAACCATGTCCGGGGCCGGCAAGAGCCTCCTCACAGCGGGGCTGTGCCGGATCCTGAAGGAGGACGGGCTGCGCGTCGCCCCCTTCAAATCCCAGAACATGGCTCTCAACTCCTATATCACGGCGGAGGGCCTGGAGATGGGGAGAGCCCAGGTGGTCCAGGCGGAGGCCGCCGGGGCGGAACCCTCTGTCCTCATGAATCCCATCCTCCTAAAGCCCACCACGGATACAGGCTCCCAGGTCATCGTCATGGGGAAGGTGCTGGGAAACATGAGCGCCAGGGAGTATTTCGCCTACAAAAAGGAGCTTGTCCCGGTGATACAGGAGGCTTACCGGAAGCTGGCAGACCAGTACGATGTCATCGTGGTGGAGGGAGCCGGCAGCCCGGCGGAGATCAATCTCAAGGAAAATGACATTGTGAACATGGGCTTGGCCCGGATGCTGGAGGCTCCTGTGCTGCTGGCCGGGGACATAGACAGAGGAGGCGTGTTTGCCCAGCTCTACGGCACCGCGGCCCTCCTTGAGAAGGAGGAGAAAGACTGCGTCAAGGGGCTTGTCATCAACAAGTTCCGGGGAGACAAAAGCATCCTGGACCCGGGCATTGCCATGCTGGAGGAGAAGACCCGTATTCCGGTGGTGGGTGTGGTGCCCATGATGCAGGTGGACATGGAGGAGGAGGACAGCATTTCCGATAGGCTGCAGGAGGACAGACAGGTGCAGGGATTTCTGGATATTGCCGTCATTCGGCTGCCCCGCATATCCAACTACACGGATCTGGCTCCCCTGGAGAGCCGGACCTGCGCCAGCGTCCGCTACGTGTCCAGTGCGCGGCAGCTGAAGTCGCCGGACCTTGTCATCCTGCCGGGCAGCAAGAATACCATGGAGGATCTGCGCTGGCTGCGGATGTCCGGGCTGGAGGCCTCCATTCTGAAGCTGGCGCAGAGAGGGGTACCCGTCTTTGGCATCTGCGGCGGTTACCAGATGATGGGGGAGGAGATCGCGGATCCCTACGGAGTGGAGGCAGAGGGCTTCATGCGGGGCATGGAACTTCTGCCGGTGCGGACCGTCTTTGGCCGCTCCAAGGTAACTACCCGGGCGGAGGGACAGGCGGAGATACTGAAGGGCCCCTGGGCCGCCCTCTCCGGGAGAAAGTACGAGGGATATGAGATCCACATGGGAGATACAGGGATTACCGCGGATCCGGGGGAGGTGCAGATCCTGGCCAGGAAGGATGACCGGGTTATTGGCATCTGTCGGGACAACGTGGCCGGGACCTACATCCACGGTATCTTTGACAGCCGGGAGATGGCCGACGCCATCCTTGAGAAGCTGGCCGCCGCAAAGGGCGTCCCTCTGGAGGAAATAGAAGGGACAGATTTCAAGACCTACAAGGAGAACCAGTACAGTCTGCTGGCAAGGGAACTGCGGGCCTCCCTGGACATGGAGGCAGTGTACCGCATCATCGGGGAAGGCCTGTAGGAGCGTATAGAGGAAAGTGCAGAAGGGCAGGTACAGCAGATACCGGGCAAATGAGCATACAGAAGGAAGGAGACAAAAAAGAGCTATGACAGAGAAACTGGAGCAGGTGCTGCCAGGAGACATTGAGAAAAGGAGCTTTGCGATCATCACACAGGAGCTTGGAGACAGGATTTTTGATCCCCTGGAGGAGCCTGTCATCAAGAGGTGTATTCACACAAGCGCGGATTTTGACTATGCGGACAATCTTGTCTTCTCACCGGGAGCTGTGAGAGGGGCGCTGACAGCCATCCGCTCCGGAGCCCTCATTGTCACGGACACCAACATGGGAAAGGCGGGGATCAACAAGAAAGCCCTTGCCTCCTTCGGCGGGGAGGCACTCTGCTTCATGGCAGACCCTGATGTGGCGGAAACTGCAAAGAGGGAGGGGACTACCCGGGCAGCGGCCAGTATGAAGAAGGCGGCGGCCCTTTCCAGGGAGAGCAAGCGTCCCCTCATTCTGGCGGTGGGAAACGCCCCCACCGCCCTCGGGCAGATCTGCACCCTCATGGATGGGGGGGAGCTGCTTCCTGCCCTGGTGATCGGCGTGCCGGTGGGATTTGTCAATGTGGTGGCTGCCAAGGAGATGCTTCTTGAAAGAGAGGTGCCCTCCATTGTAGCGAGGGGAAGAAAAGGCGGCAGCAATATTGCCGCCGCCATCTGCAACGCCCTCCTCTACATGGCTTAGGGCTGAAAAAGGGTTTGACGGGCATGGCGGATATAGAGCGCACAGATGCCCTCGTACTCTCCCAGGCCTTTTAAAATGCAGGAGGTCTCGTAGCCCCTGGCCTTAAAGAGACTGTTCCAGGAGTTCTCATCCTCCCCTGCCAGATCGTTGCACGCGTGGTCCCCTGCCACCAGCATGAAGGGTGTTAAGTACACCCGCCGAATGTCTTTTTTTTCCAGCTGCTCCAGTACAGCCCGGACGTCCGGGTAGGCCTCCACCGTGCCCACGTACACGCCCGGGTGCCCGGTCTGCTTGAAGGCGTAATCCAGGGCGGCGTAGAGGGTGTTGGCATAGTGGGTGCTGCCGTGTCCCATAAAGACCAGGGCCTCCTGGTCCGACAGGGAGGGCAGTTCCTTCATCAGAGCCTCAATGACCGCAAACTGGTCTTCAGTGCTGGAGATAAGGGGATCGCCGAAAGCGATTTTGTCAAACTGATCTGCAAAACGCTGCACGTCCTCTTTCATCTGGTCATTTTCAATGCCGTTCATGATGTGGGTGGGCTGGACAAGGAGATCCCTGACTCCGTCATCCAGGGCCGTCTGTACTGCCTCCGCTACGCCGGGGATGAGGATCTGGTCCCGCTCCCGCAGCTTTCTGCGGATCATGCCGCTTGTGTAGGCGTGGTAGAATTTCCTGTCCGGGAAGGCATCGGACAGAAGGTTCTCTATATGTTCGATATTCTTTTTTCTTGTCTCCGGATAGCTGGTGCCGAAGCTGACAACCAGAAGTCCTCTGTGTTCCATGTCTATTCTCCTTATGTTTTACGCAGTGTGTCTGATTTTCATACAGTGTGCCTGATATAGTCAGTGAGCTGGTCAAGATTTTTCGGGGCGGGAAACTCTGAATTCAGCAGGCCCTCCGTCTGCAGGCTCTCAAAGACCTTTATGACAGCGGGCAGCTCAATGCCGGCCAGCTCCAGCAGCTTTTGGTCTGTCAGGATGGAGGCGGCATCTCCTTGGGCCAGCACCTGCCCCTGGCGGAAGAGAATGACCTCGTCGGCCCACTCCAGGGCAAAGTCTGTGTCGTGGGTGGCGATGACAACGGTCAGGGGGCCGGACGAGGAGCTGTCCTTTTCCAGCTCCCGTATCATGTCACGGATGATCCGAATATGGCCGGGATCCAGGGCGGCAAAGGGCTCGTCCAGGATGAGGAGCTCCGGGTGCATGACAAGGATATCCGCCAGGGCCACCTGCTTTTTCTGGCCGCCGCTCAGGGCGTGGGCGGGGCGGTGCCGGAAGGGAGTGATGCCCAGTCTCTGGATGACCGCCTCCACCTCCTTTGCCGCCTCCTCCCTGGAAAGTCCCAGATTGAGGGGGCCAAAAGAAATCTCCTGGTACACGCTGGCGCAGAAGAGCTGCGTGTCCGGGTTCTGGAACACGATGCCCACCTTCTCACGCAGAGAGAGAAGATCCCTTTTCCGGTAGGAGAGAGGCTGGCCGTCATAGTAAATCTGGCCCTCGTCCGGCCGCAGGATGCCGTTGCAGCAGAGGAAAAACGTGGATTTCCCCGAGCCGTTGGCTCCCATGAC
>CAZZBJ010000032.1:0-22496 GCA_964652805.1 uncultured Mordavella sp.
CTATGAGATTGTCTTTGATCAGCTTCTGGATATGCGAGCGGGACAGCTCCGGCATCTCCAGGGAGAGGTACTTGTCAATCCTCTCGCCCTCATCATTTTCGACTGTGAAATATGTATTCAAGGTCTTCCTCCTTATAGTACAACAGCAGAAGAACTGCCAGAAGTACAGCGGACATGGTCACGAAAATATCCGCCACGTTAAAGACCGGAAAATCGATCAGCTCAAAATAAAAGAAATCCACCACGTACCCGAGACGCACACGGTCGATCAGGTTGCCCAGCGCTCCGGAGACGATGAGCACCGCACAGACTCGAAGAGGGAGGAATTTCCTTCTCGCCGAGATACGCATGTAGACAAGGAGTACGACCACAAGTATGACTGCTGTGATGATGTAGAAAAACCACTGCTGACCCTGCAGCACGCCAAAGGCCGCTCCCCGGTTCTCCAGATAGGTGAGCCGGAAGACACCTGGTATCAGGTCCACTCCGCCCGTTCCCTGCAGGTACAGGCTCGCCATGTGCTTGCTCCACTGATCCAGGATCACCCCGGCCGCTATGATGAGGAGAGCCGTTATATAATATGCTGTTGTCTTTTTAAATGCTGCTGTCTTTTCAGGCATTGTCATCTTTTCAGGCGTTGTTGCCATCTCTCTGCAAGCCTCCGCTTTCCTTAAATATATTTTCCGACCTGGATATACTGGCGCCCCTTCTTTGTCTCCGAGAGGATGCCCTGGTACACCAGCTTGCCCATGCCCCTGACGGAGATAATGTCCTCCTTTTTCAGGCGGTAGCCGTTGGAGGTGATCAGCTTTCCGTTAACAAACACCTTGCCGCTCTCGATGAGGCCGGTGAGCCGGCTTCTGGACATAGGGAAAGCCACGGACAGCACTGTGTCAAGCCGCACTGACGCCACCGTCCCCTTGATCGTCTCCAGGCGGGGCGTAAAGGAGAAGGCTGTTTCGTCTATCTTCTCCGTCTTCACTGCGGTGTGGCGCACCCTGGTGAGCTCATCGCAGATGAAATCCGCCATGGCGTCTGTCACAAAGACATGGCAGACGATATCTTCCACCAGCAGATCCCCCAGACAGCTCCTTTCTATCCCCAGGTGCAGGATTCCGCCCAGGAAGTCCCTGTGGGAGAGGTCCTCGGCAAATTTCCTGTTGGCCGGGCCGATTCTGAGCACAGATATAGGGTAACGATAGTCATAATAAAGAGCATCAGGCAGAAAAGCAACCATCTGACGCTCCGCAGGCTCATAACCCCCATACGTCTCATACCTGGAAGGAAAGAGCTCTCTGGGGGTTGTGTGCAGTATATTCAATTCATTCAAATTCAGAAAATCTGAAAAAGTGACTATACCCCTTTTGTATGAAAGATTAGACAGTTCGATCAGACGCTTCTGAAGCATTAGTTCTTCCTTGTTCATGTCCCGTCAGGCGTCCTTTAAAATCTTGTGCGCATAGATGACGCATCAAAAGATGTTCCCAGAAAATCCTGCAGGTCTCCGGAAATATCTACATTTGTCGGCGTCACAAGGAATATGTAGTTGGAAATCTTCTGCAGATTACCATTGATGGCAAAGGTCGCACCGGATGTAAAGTCGATGATCCTCTGTGCCACCTCCAGATCCAGTCCCTCCAGGTTCAGGATTACGGTGCGGCCGCTCAGGAGCGTCTCTGTGATTTCTCTCGCATCCTCGACGGAGGATGGCTTGATCACACAGACCTCCATATTGTGAGCCTGCCTTCTGGAAGAGGGCTGGCGCATAGGTGTGACCTTGCTGCTTCCGCCAGACTGATGGGAGGAGTGGGAACTTCTGGAAGAAGACTTCCTTGCAGGTCTCTCCTCGTAATCATCATCGTCATAGTAATCGTCGTCGCGGTCACGGCTGTTATCTTTTCCTTTATTGAACTTGGAGAGAAGCCCGCTCTTCTTTGACGATCTGTCATCGTAGTCGTCATCATCGTAGTCGTCATCATCGTAGTCATCATCGAAGAAATCATCGTTCTCGTAATCGTCATCGTCATCGCTCAATTTCATAATGTCAAGAAACTTATCTAATACTCCCATTTTTTAAAATTCTCCTATCTTACATTTATCTTTAACTCAGAGCATAATTGCGCGCACCAAACAGGCCTGTCCCGACCCGCACCATCGTCGCGCCCTCTTCAACCGCCACCTCATAATCATTGGTCATGCCCATCGAGAGAATGCTCATAGTAACATTATCAACTTTTTTTGTTCCTATGTCAACAGATAAGTTGCGCAGACAGCGAAAATATGGGCGATTTTCTTCCGGATTTTCCACAAAAGGAGCTATTGTCATCAATCCGCACACTTTTATGTGGGAAAATTTGGCGATTTCATCCACCACCTGTTCTACTTCATCCACCTTCAGACCGAACTTGCTTTCCTCATCAGCCACGTTGACCTCCAGCAGAATATTGGCTGTCAGGCCATGCCTGGCCGCCTCTTTCTCTATGGTCTCGGCAAGGCGCACAGAGTCCACGGAGTGAATCAGATCCACCTTGTCTATGATGTACTTGACCTTGTTTCTCTGGAGATGTCCGATCATATGCCAGTGGATGTCCTTTGGAAGGGCTTCGTATTTCTCCACGATCTCCTGTGCCTTGTTCTCACCGAAGACTCTTGTGCCGAAATCGTATGCCTCCCACAGCATCTCCACAGGCTTGGTCTTGCTCACGGCGATCAGGGTCACCTCCTTTGGCTCTCGTCCCGCCCGCTCACAGGCCCTTCGGATATTCTCTTCCACCTGTCTGAAATTTTCCTGCAGCATGACTGCGTCACTCCCTTTAAAATATGATCTCGTTCTCCTGAATATCGCTGCCGTCCAACGCTATATGGTCATAGTTGGTCAGCCCGTAGTCATTTCCGGACTGCACGATATAGTACTCTTCGTTCTCGCACAGGATCTCCACCTGGGTAAATTCCGCATACCCCTTGTTTATGTTGAAGACTCCGTACAGCGTCCCCTTCTCGCTGAGGGTGCAGGTCTCGCTGGAATCCGGCTTGATGAGCACAGTCCCCTCATCAAAGGCGTCCGTGTCCAGATAGACCATGTCGGTCTCATTGTCCCTGTAGTACACGTCCACAGCTTCAAAGGTAGTTGTGCTCTCGTCCGTCTGCACGAGCACGCCGTTCTGGCTTGTGTCCCCGCCCTGGGTAATGTAGTCCTGGGGGATCGTGTAAAATTCCTTCTCCACCACAGAGGATTTGGGGATCTTCAGTCCCGACTCGTCCTCCAGCACAAGCTGGATGTCCAGGAACCTCTCTCCCACATACCGCACCATGGAGTCGCTGAAGGTGATGAAGCCCAGATTGACATCCTTGTCTTCTGTGCTGTAGATGGAAAGACTTCCACTGGCGGTCTCGTTGTCCTTGGAAAACCGCACCTGCACGGTGGAGGTATCCGCAAGCTCCTGGGCCATATCCTCGTCGAGGATGATGACCACGGACCACTCTTCCTCCGTCACCAGCTTATAGGCCGCATCCCCTGCCTTTACCTCTGTGTTGTCTGTCAGCTCGGTGCTCGTGTACTCCGTTCTGGACAGCATGTCTGCGGTCACCTGGTCCGCCGTGAGCCCCTCATAGCCGTCCACAGAGTAGACGATGATTCCGTCGTCGGCCGCCAGGTAGGCGGTGACGCCCTCCGCACCGTCCTGGATCAGGGCCGCAAGCTGGGACTGCCTGCTCTGGGAGGAGCTGTTGGAGAGAATGTTCTCCACTGTATCTTTGAAGGTGTAGACTTCCTCGAACCGGTTATCCTGAAAATTTTCACTGAAGCTCTGGGTCTGCTGGAGAATCATCTGCTGCTCCTCCTCCGAGACGGACTGCTCCTCTTGGGCGTCCTCCTGTCCGGAGGAAGAAAAATCCAGCTTCTCCGGTGAGATGCTATACACATTTGTCTGTTTTCCCACCTTGCTCCCCTCAGGGACAAAGTAGTTGATATAGCCATCCGACTCCGCGTTCACCACGGTCTCCTGCCGCAGGACAAGCCCGGTGTAGGCGGTATCCCTGAAGATGGAGCCCTCCCGCACCTCGTAGGCCGTGACATGCTTTCCCGTGACGTAGGTAAGGACAGTCACAATCAGATAGATGAGGATGACCCCAAAGATTACGATCCCTATATTAAAATTCCATTTTTTCCGGTAAACCTGAATATTTCCCTGTGCTTTTCCAGACAAAATGATGCCTCCTGTGTCATTTCTTATTGCCGCTGCATCAAATTTCTTCAATGCCGCTCCGCCGAGATAGTGAAAATATTTCCCCTGTCAGGCGCTCCTCTCCCTCAACCTCTGCTTTTGAACATAGGGATATTGTACCATTTTCGTAGACTTCACACAACACCGTGTTTTGGGGGATGTAGAAGGAGCGAACTCAGGAGTCTGATAGCTCAAGCGCGCGGCCGCGGCCGCGCGCTTTCTTTCTTTATTCTGATGAATCGCTGCCCGCTCCTCCCAGAGAGGGGATCTGGTCAATCAAGGCCGTCATATCCTCATAGAGGAGAGACTTGTCCTCCGCTCCCATGACGATGGAGATATAATAGTCCCCGTCTGACGCCTGGCTCAGAAGGACAAGACAGTTCCCGGCCTCCCCTGTGTAGCCGGTCTTTCCGCCGATGACCGTGGCCCCTGTGGGAAGGGCAGCCTCACCTCTCGCATAAAAATTGGTGGGCTCCCAGGTGACGGACCGCAATGTGCCGTCAGCACCGGTAATCTGCGCTGTGTAGGAATCGGCACTGATAATGTCCACAAATTCATCGTACTGGATGGCCTCGTTGAAGATGAGGTACAGGTCATAGGCTGTGGTGTAGTGGTTCTCGTCGTGGAGACCGTTGGGAGTCACAAAATGAGTCCCCGTGGCCATCAGGCTCTGGGCCTCCTCGTTGACCATCTCCATGAACCCTTCCTCTGTACCCGCCACATACTCCGCAATGGCCACAGCGCTGTCATTTCCAGAGGGGAGCATCAGACCATACAAAAGATCCCGCATGGTGAGCTGGTCCCCGGTCTGGAGCCCGGCCACGGAGGCATCCCAGGAAAAGCTGGAGGCCGCGCCTGAACTGCTGACTGTGACGATGTCGTCCAAATTGCTGTTTTTGATGGCCACCAGCGCTGTCAGTATCTTTGTGGTGCTGGCCGGATAGAGCCTGGTAAACAGATCCTGGCCGTAGATCACTTCCCCGTCGGTGACGTTGAAAAGTCCCGCTCCATGGAGTGAGCTGTCGCCCTCAAATCCCTCCAGGGAAACGTCCCCGTCGGTGACGCACAGATCCTCGGCGAAGAGCTCAGCCTGATATATATTTTTATTGTAGTTTTCCTTCTCGTAGGACAGGACAGCATCGCTTGCGCCACATCCTGTCAGGCCCAGCAGGACGGCGGAAAGGCTCCCTGCCAGTATGCGTTTCTTACCTGTACATTTCACGCCAATCCAAATCTCCTCTGTCAATTGCAAGAACTATGATCTCGGCCGTGGCGAGATTTGTCGCCATGGGGATATTGTGCATATCGCACAGCCGGATCACGTCGTTTACCTCAGGCTCGTGAGGCTTGGGACTCTGCGGGTCCCGGAGAAAAATGAGAGCGTCAATGTCGTTCTGGGCGATCTGCGCTCCCAGCTGCTGTTTTCCACCCAGCCGTCCCGCCAGGTATTTATGGACCGAAAGGTTGGTCACCTCCTCGATGAGCCGCCCCGTAGTCCCGGTAGCAAACAGATTGTGTTTGCTCAAAATCCCCCGATAGGCGATGCAGAAGTTCTGCATCAGCGTCTTCTTGGAGTCATGTGCGATCAGGCCAATATTCATACAATGCATCCTCCTCATTAAAGTGTAGTTAGTTTATCCTGATATTTCTTCGGCTGCAGTCCCACATTGAGCACAAGTCCGATCCCGAGATACATGCTTCCGAGAGACGTAAGGCCGTAGCTGACAAACGGCAGCGGTATACCTGTATTGGGGATGATCTGGGTAGCAACCGCTATATTGATAAATGACTGGATCCCTATGAGGGACCCGACCCCGCAGCATATGATCTTCCCCGTCACATCCTGCGCTCTTATTCCTATCAGTATACATTGTATCACTATAAGGAGGAGCAATGCAATAAAAATACAACATCCAATAAAGCCTAATTCTTCCCCCACAATGGCGAAGATAAAGTCTGTCTGGGGCTCCAGGATAAAGTTTCCGTTCTTCACCGAAGTGGTAGTGTTGTTGTTCAGCCCCTTTCCGGTGAGCTGTCCCGAACCGATGGCTATGACCGAGTTGTTCTGCTGGTAGGCCTCGTCGCTGGAGTACTCCTCAGGGTTCAGCCAGGCCAGGATACGCCTCTGCTGGTACTCGTCCAGGATCTGCTGATCCGGCTGCACGACAATGCTCAGCAGGATGATGGCCACGGGCACCGTGACGAGGAGCACCATGCCGATAAACTTGTAGGACAGACCGCCCACATACATGAGCACGCAGAAGAGAACCGCCGTACAGATGGCGGTGGACAGATTCGGCTCCTCGTAGATGAGTGCCAGCGGAACAAGGATGAGGGCCACCGCTTTCAGGATAGTCCTCCTGCTGCTTAAGTCCTCCTCATGATTCATGATAAACCTGGCGAAAAATACAATGAGGAATATCTTTGCCAGCTCCGACGGCTGAAAGTTGATAAATCCCAGATTGATCCATCTCCTGGCGCCGTTTACCACCTCTCCCACGCCGGGGATCAGCACGACAGCCAGCATCCCGACCGACAGAATATAGAAGAGCCAGTAGAAATTGGCGATCCACACATAGTCGATCAGGGAGACCACCACCATAAGCACGACAGCCCCGACAAGTCCCATGATCTGCCGTCCCTGGTAGGCCTCGTTGGCGCTGCCTATGACGAGAACGCCCAGGCAGGAGATGGCCAGCACGAGTATGACAAGGATAAATTTGTAATCTTTCAGTCGATAAGGTTTTGTTGTTTTTAAAAATTTCACTGTTTTTCTCCTGTAAGTCTGCTATGTACGCGTGCCCTGCTGTAGAAAACGTCGGATTCTTCGGAGAAGAACGTCTTCCCATACTTCCGATGTCTCCTTAATTTTTGTGAAACATATGGGTCAGTCTGGACCAGATCCCGATCCCGGCTTCCAGATCCAGAAAAGGAACCTCCTCCCCCGTGATCCGCCTGCATATATTTTTGTAGGCCTCCCCGGCTCTCGCCTCCATGGAGATGACAAGTTCGCCCTGGTTAGTGCCGATGACTACCTGCTCGTCGTCTGGTATAGCGCCGATGAGAGGAATGGACAAAATCTCCGTCACATCGTCCACAGACAGCATGTATCCTCTCTTCACCATATCCATCCGGATCCGGTTGATAATGAGGTCGATCCTGCTGATCTTTTCCGCCTCCAGAAGGCCCACGATGCGGTCTGCGTCCCGGATGGCCGACACCTCAGGCGTGGTCATCACCAATGCCCTGTCCGCGCCGGCTATGGCGTTCTGAAAGCCCTGCCCGATCCCTGACGGACAGTCCAGCAGGATATAGTCGCAGGTCTCCCGCAGCTCTGAGGTGAGCTTTTTCATCTGTCCCGGGGACACGGCCGCCTTGTCCTTTGTCTGGGCTGACGGGAGCAGATAGAGATTTTCATACCGCTTGTCCCGGATCAGCGCCTGCTTCAGTCTGCACTTTCCCTCTATAACATCCACAAGATTGTACACGATAAAATTTTCCAGGCCCATGACAACGTCCAGGTTCCGAAGTCCCAGATCCGTGTCGACGATAATGACCTTTTTGCCCTGCATTGAAAGACCTGCTCCGATATTGGCGGTAGTGGTCGTCTTCCCGACACCGCCTTTTCCCGATGTGATTACGATAACTTCGCCCATGAATAACTTCCTCCTATTACTGCGGAGCCGGAGATCGCTCCCACGATCCGCCGCTCCTGGTCTTTCAAAACGTACTATCTATCATCTCCCAGCCTGGTTTTAGTCTCCGGAAGTATTGGCTGTGATTTCCGCTGCCTGCCCTGTGATGAGCTGTGCGCTGTCTGTTATCTGATAGTAGTACTGGAATATATTGCTTCCCACCTCCGCAGCGTAGCTGGAGCTGTAGCCGTTGGCGATGCGGACCGCCATGGCTATCTCCGGATCGTCGCTGGGGGCAAAGCCCACGAACAGTCCGTGATCCGCATGGGTGGTGCTCTGCTGAGCGGTACCGGTCTTTCCGGACACGCTCAGGGAGCTGGCGTTGATGGTGGTAAACACGGAGCTGTTCTGCACCACGCCCGCCATTCCGGCGTGGACCGCATCCCAAGTGACGGAAGAGACGCCCTCGATAGTCTGGGCTTCCCCATTCTGGTACTCCTCCACCACTTCGCCGTCCACGTTCTCCACACGGTCCAGAAGGGTCAGCTCATAGAGAGTACCTCCGTTGGCCACGGCTGTGATGTACCGAGCCAGCTGACTGGTGGTGTAGTTGTTTGTGCCCTGACCCATGGCGGAACGAACAGAGTCCTCGTCGGAGATCTCCGGTTCCGTCTCCGGTATCTCCAACCCGCTTGTCTCGTTCAGACCGAACATCTCCGCATATTTCGCAATCCTCTCCAGGCCATACTCGCTGGAGTAGCTGCCGTCGGTCTGGATGCCCAGCTGATAGCCGATATTGTTGAAAAACTCGTTACAGGAGTTTGTGATACCGCTGATCACATTCATAGTGCCGTGGCCGGACGGGTATACCCAGCAGTGAACCTCTGGCGTGATGACATCAAAATTGCCGTCACAATATACGGACGTGCCCGTGCTGATGATTCCCTCCGTCAGGGCCGCCACAGCCACAAGGGGCTTGTAGGTAGAGCCGGGAGCCGTCGTCTCCTGGGTGGCGCTGTTGTAAAAGGGCATGGAAGTGCTTGTATTCAGCTCGTTATAATAATCGCTGTCCATGGTGTTGGCCAGTCGGTTGTTGTCGTATCCCGGGTAAGAGACGCAGGCCAGCACATCCCCGCTGTTCGTGTCCGTGATGACTACAGAGCCCCTGCAGGGCTCCAGTCCTAGCTGTCCCGGCGTGATCTCCAGCGTCTGAATCTTGCTGCGCAGGAAATCATAGGCTCCCGTGGCCCCCGACGCCAGGTTGTTATACTGGGTCTCGTCCATGGAGAGCACGCCCTGCTCATACAGGATCATACACAGCTCCCTTCCCGTCACAGTTCCCGCCTTGATCATATACTGGTACACCAGCTTGTCAAAATCCGTACTGCTTTGGAGACTGTCCGTCACGTAGGAGACCATGGCACTGAACACCTCCGAAGAGTCCGAGTAGTTTCCCTCCGAGGAGAGATAGTCCTGCAGCTTGGAAGCGTCCACCCAGTTCTGGGAAATAGCGTAGTTCAGGTAGGTGTATATATTGATGGTCTCCTCGGTCTTCCACTGCTGGTAGACTTCGTCGCTGGTGTCGATGGCATCGCTCATGATGACCCCGTTCTCGTCGGTGAGCACATCGTTCACCACATGGGACAGATAGGCCTGCCACTCACTGGACATATCCTCATACGCGGCGGCGTTCCCATCCTGCATGATGCTGACCAGCTGGGCGAGCACCTGCTCCTTGTAGGGGGCGAATTTACTGTAAACAGACTGCTCGGCAGTCCCTGCGTCCTCCTCGGAAAAATGGCTCATATCTATGATATTGTTGGCTATAAAAGCATTGTAGGCGTCGCCGCTTGCCACCACCACGTCGTCCGCATCCTCCGACTGGGTCCTGTCATAGTCCATGATATCCTGCTGCCGAGTCAGCCGCATGCCCGCCAGCTCCTGCTCCAGGATGTCGTAGGCCGCCTTCTGAAGATCCGCGTCAATGGTCAGGTACACGTCGTTCCCGGCCTGGGGCTGCGTCTCCCCCACTGTGTCGATGACACGGCCCACGCTGTTCACATAGAGCTTGACTTCCCCTTTCTCTCCCTGGAGCGTACTGTCCAGCACCTGCTCCAGGCCAGCTTTCCCCACTGTGTCCGTCAGGTCGTACTGCTCCTGCTCCTCCTCGCTGAGGGCATTGTACTCTTCCTGGGAGATCTGGCCTGTATAACCGATGAGGTTGGCAAAATACTTGCTGTCCGTATACCGCCTCAGAGTCTCCTCCGCGATATCCACCCCCTGGAGCTCGTCCAGATGCTCCATGATCTCTGCCACCGTCTCATCGCTCACGTCCTCCGCCACGGTAGTGGGGATGTATTTCTGGAAACTGTTGAGCCCGATGGCGTAGCGGATATTCACCATCTTGAGCACCTGGGAGCGGTCCAGCTCGTCCTGGTCAATGCCGTAACCATAGGTTTCGTCCGTGCAGAGGTAATCTATGATATCCTCGGCGGACATATTTCTCTGTTCCTCGTCCAGGCTGTCGATATAGCTCTCCCCGAACACATCCGCCACGAATCTGAGCCTCTGGGTCTCGTCGGTCATGGAGAACTGGTACTCATTGTTTGCGTCCAGCACAATGCTGAAATCGCTGATCACCGAGTCTCCATTCCCCTCCACGATCTCTATGATGCGGACGATCTCCTCGTTGAGGGCCTCGTTTTTCTCAGCTGTGGTGTCATACACGCCGTTGTCCTCGATGGTGACCGAGTAGGCCAGCTCGTTGTAGGCAAGGAGGTTGCCGTTCCGGTCATAAATGTTCCCTCTGGTCCCCTGTGTGGTCCTTGTCTTCTGGATCTGGAGGATATAGTCCTCCAGGTAAGACTGCCCGTTCACGATCTGGAGCTGGAAAAGCCGCCCCACCAGAATGGAAAACATGATGCAAAAGACGATGATGGTCACGACTGTCCTTCTCTGGAACAGTTCGTAAATTCCTGATTTAATGCGTTCCCAAATACTATACAAACTTGCTTGCACTCCTTTGTTCTTCAGCCTCTAGTTTACGGTTCACGTGTAGTATGATCTGATACAGAAGGATCGTCACCAGGATGGTGTAGACCAGCTCCGGCAGAATCACATGCGTCAGATAATATCCAAAACGGAAGTCCCCCTGCATCATAAAGAAGCAGACATAGACGATCAGGCCGTAGGCCAGCTCGCTCCCGGCGATCAGTCCCAGAGGCAGCTTAATATCCTCATCAAAAAACAGCCGCTTAAAGCTGCCGTTGAGATACCCGATCACGGTAAAGATCAGCATGTAAAATCCCAGCACGCCTCCCCAGCACACATCCATCAGAAGGCCGCAGGAGAACCCTACCGCCATTCCCGTCTTCCTGCCCCGCATGAACCCGAAGGCAGAGGTCAGGACGATCATCAGATTGGGCCGTATGGAAGCAAACTGAAGCCTGGAAAAAACTGTGGACTGCAGAAGGAAGCACACAATGATGAAGCAGGCTGTGATGATCTTTCTCTTCATAGTCTACTCTCCTCCGTCCTCCGACTCGTCTGTCTCCGTCAGATCCGCCTTTGTGGTGGTAATGACAAGCACCTCCTGCAGGTTGCTGAAATCCACCGCAGGGGTAATGTAGCCTGAACGGGTCAGATTGTTCGCATCCACATTGATCTCCGATATATATCCGATGAGCAGACCCTGGAGATAGGTGGAGCTGATATGGGACGTCACCACCTGCTCTCCCACCTGGATCTCATTGTCGTTGTTCGGCAGATTTTCAAAGCGTATCCGCCCATCCTCCATCAGGGTCAGGTCACCTTGGACAATACACAGATCTGAGGTGGACAGTACCATGCCGCTGATGTTGCTCTCGTCGTCGATAACCGCGCGGACCTGGGCGTAGTTGGGGCCCACCTCCGTCACGATGCCGGCCAGCCCGCTTCCTGCCAGTACATTCATATCCTCGCGGATCCCGTCCTCGCTTCCCTTGTCTATGGTAAAGGAGCTGAACCAGTTGGTACCGTTGTTGGCGATCACATGAGCGCCCACCTTCTCGTAGTCGCCGTAATTCTGATCCAGCTTGTAGAGCTCCTGGAGACGCTCCAGCTCATACTGCTCCTGGTTCAGTCTCGTGTTGTCTATGGTGAGCTGATCCACCTTGGCCTGGAGCTGCTCGTTCTCCTCGCGAAGATCGCTGAGGGTGGCAAAATTGTCCGTCAGGTCGCTCATCCACGTTCCCGCGTAGCTGATCCCCTTCTGCATGGGGATGATGGTATAGTTTGCGACCCAGCTTAAGGGGCCGCCTCCGTCCACAAACTGCTCCGCGCCAAGAAGGATGCCGCACACGACCATCAATATTAAAAGAACATATTTACTTGGAAGGGTATTTTGATTTTTGATCTTCATACTATCTCATCCACCTATAATTTTCATCCAGCATGGAATATGCCAGTTTTTTCAGTTCCCTGGACTGAATGATCTGCTTCAGCCCCGTCACGGCGCAGATGTCCGGGTCGATGGCTGTCCGCACCCGGATGCCCGTCATCTCCTCCATGTAGACCTCGAGCCCCGGCAGGTTGGCCAGTCCTCCGGTGAGAAAGATACCGTTCTTGTAGATGGCCTTGCGCACCTCCGGCGGGGTCCTGCCCAGAAGGGACTGGATTCCTCTGACGCACTCCTCCAGGGGCTCCTTTACGGCGGCCCGCACCAGGCTGATGGAGATTTCCCCCTGCCGCGGCACGCCGGTAATGAGATCCCGGCCAGCCACGGTCATGGATGCCGTGTTGTCCTCGCTGAACACGCC
This sequence comes from uncultured Mordavella sp., assembly GCA_964652805.1. Lineage (GTDB taxonomy): Bacteria > Bacillota > Clostridia > Lachnospirales > Lachnospiraceae > Claveliimonas. The sequence goes on from CAZZBJ010000032.1 coordinate 12,655, forward strand.
GAACCTTTTGCGGAGGTTCTCCGCCGTGATCCTGCCGATCAGGAAATCATGGTTGTACCGGACGAGCTGGGCTACCGCATGGTCCAGGGTAATGCCCCCCACTTTCAGGAGCCGGTTCAGCACGATGCCTCCTCCGGCCAGCACGGAGAGCTCTGTGGTCTCCCCGCCCAGATTGACGATGAAAAGCCCCTTTGTATTTTTCACATCCAGATTGAGACCCACCGCATCGGCGATGCCCCGCTCCACGATGTTGACCTCACGGGCCCTGGCAGTGGAGTGGATCACCAGGTCAAAGAAAGCCTTCTTCTCCACCTCCGTCACGTCTGTGGGGACGGCGATCACATACTCTGCCCCCCTGGCAAACCCCCTGTCTTTTTTCAGCAGTCCCTGCAGGAGATACTGCATGTGGTCGAACCGGGAGATGACTCCGTGCTTCATGGGAAACACCACCTGTATGTTGGCCGGAGCCTTCTCGTACATCTCAAAAGCCTCATCCCCCACGGCAAACACTTCCTTTTTGTTTGCTATGGCTATGACGTCCTTCTCCTTCCAGATCGTATCCTTATTTTTATCATATACTTTGATCTCATAGGAGCCGAGATCAAGCCCGTATATATTTCGTGCCATTTTTGACCTTATCCTTTCGTGTATAGCAGTCCCTCTTCCCGGAAGCTGATATAACAATTATTCCCGATAATGATATGATCCAACAATTCTATCCCGATCAATCCTCCCGCCTGCCGGATCCGCTCCGTGGCGGCAATGTCCGCCCCGCTGGGAGCCGGGTCCCCGCTTGGATGGTTATGCAGGAGGATGACAGACACGGCCTCCATCCTGAGAGCCTCTACGAAAATCTCTCTGGGGTTGGCAAGGGAGGCGTTCACCGTACCCTTGTACACATCCTTCTCCCCGATGAGTGCGGATTTCGTGTTCAGCATCAGCAGCTTCATATGCTCCTGCCTGAGATGGCGCATATCCTCCATATAGTATCTGGCCACCGACGCAGGTGAGGAGAAATCCAACCCCTTTTCCGCCGTCTCCTTGGCCAGTCTTCTCGCCAACTCCATAAGACAGAGGAGTTGGATAGATTTCACCCGGCCCACTCCCCTGATCTTCTGAAATTTTTCTCTCGTAAAACTGTGAAGCCCGTTCAGGCTTCCGCCACCCGCTGTCAGGATGCGTCGGCATATATCCAGCACATTCTCGCCTCTGGTTCCGGTTCTTAAGAGGACGGCCAAAAGCTCCGCATCACTTAAATTCTTCTCTCCCAGGTGTTCACACTTCTCGTACGGGCGCTCAGACACCAGGAGATCTTTCATTTTACTTGTGTTTCTCTGAGTCATCTTTTGCAGACACCTATAACACTCCCAAAGAGGCCCTGTTACAGGAAGCGATAGATTATGATTGCCAGAACCATTCCGATAATGCTGGCTATGGTGATCTTCACCGACAGTCCGAAGGTGATGACAAGGATGCCCAAATCCAGCACCACCGGTTCATCCAGTCCGAAAGTCTGCCCGTAGTTCATCCAGCTAAAAGCCCCTGTATCCTGTGCCAGCATGCCGATAAAACCTCCCAGGACAATTCCTGCCAAAATAAGCAGAAATAAGGCCCAGGGATTTTTACTGCCTGCTCCTCTCATATGTACTCCACCTCACATCATTCTTAAGTTTTCTTTCAAAAACTCAATATATTCTACCATATTTCAAAAAAAGTGTATAGCCTCATTCCATTAAAAATTTCTTAATCATTCGCACTTTTGTCGAAGGGACGGTATTTTCTGGCGACGGCCTCGGCCACCTTCATGCCGTCCATAGCAGCCGACATAATGCCGCCTGCGTAGCCGGCACCCTCGCCGCAGGGATAGAGCCCTTTCAGACTGCTCTCCAGCCCCTCATCCCGGAGGATCCGTACCGGGGAGGAGGTGCGGCTCTCCACGCCGGAGAGGACCGCATCCTCCCGGTCATAACCAGGCAGCTTTTTCCCGAACTCCCGTATACCCTTTGCAATGGCGTCTCCGATCTCCTCCGGGAAAATACCCCGCACATCGCCGAAGCAGAAGTCTCCTCTGATCTGGGGCTCCACCTCCCCGATGTGATCCGACACCCTTCCCCGGCAGAAATCGCTGTAGAGCTGAACAGGCACCTTCCCCTGTCCCGCCTGCCAGGCCCGCTCCTCCAGCCTTTTCTGGAATTCCATCCCCGCCAAGGGCCCCTCTCCGCCAAAGTCCTGTGGAGTCACCGTGACGATGACGGCGCTGTTGGCGTTCCGGCCAGCCCGGTCATGGTAGCTCATGCCGTTCACTGCCAGGCGTCCCTCCTCGGAGGAGGCGTTCACCACATAGCCTCCGGGGCACATGCAGAAAGTGTAGACGCCCCGCCCCTCCGGCAGCTGGCAGGTCAGCTTGTAGGCCGCCGGGGGCAGTCCGCCGGGACGCTTTCCCCTCTCCTTCGTGCCATACTGTTCCCTGTCGATCATGGCCTGGGGATGCTCCGCCCGGACTCCCGCCGCAAAGGCCTTGGCCTCCATAGGTATTTTTTTCTTGTGCAGCATGGCAAATGTATCCCGGGCGCTGTGTCCCACTGCCAGGATAAGAGCCTGGGTTCTTTCCGTGATCGTCTCCCCGGACAGAGTGTCCTTTAGCTTCAGGGAGAGGACTCTCTCCTCCCCCGGAACCGGCTCCAGAGACACAAGCTGGGTGTGAAAACAGACCTGTCCGCCCAGCCTGATGATATCCTCCCGTATCCGGGTCACCACCCGGATCAGAAGGTCAGTGCCGATGTGGGGCTTGGCGTCCCAGGCGATCTCCTCAGGGGCCTCATGATCACACAGGATCTCCAGGACCTTTCGGTTTCGGCCAAATTTGTCCTTCACCAGGGTGTTCAGCTTTCCGTCCGAGAAGGTGCCGGCGCCGCCCTCTCCGAACTGGACATTGGAACGAGTGTCCAGGACGCCTGTCTCCCAGAATTTCTCCACGTCCTTTTTCCGCTGCTGTGCCTCCATGCCCCGCTCCACTACCAGTGGACGATAGCCGTGGAGGGCCAGCATGTAGGCGGCGAAGATGCCTGCCGGGCCAAAGCCCGCCACCACCGGCCTGTGCTTCAGCTCCTCCGGTCCCGGCTCCGGGAAGCGGTACCCCGTCTCCTTTACCTGCTGGATATTTTTGTCCCGGCTCCTGCGCAAAAGAGCCTTCTCCCCCTTTACGGAGACGTCCACCGTGTACACGAAAAAGAGATCCGGCCTCCTTCTGGCGTCCAGGGATCTCCTGACGATCCTGTAGGAGAAATCCTCACCACCCTTCAGCTGCAGCATCTTCCCGATCTTCTCCCTGAGTTGTTCCGGAGTGTGTCCTGTGTGCAGCTTCAGCTGTTGAATACGTATCATCGCCTTCTTCTGTCCTTTCCACTATCCTCTCTGCCATCCTTTTCTCGGTCTGCTTTCCTGCCTGCCCTCTTACCCATCCTCTTATCTGACGCTTTATCCGCCCCCTTTGCAGCCGCGCGCCCTGCCAGCCATCCGGAGGCCCAGGCCCACTGTAGATTGTAGCCGCCGCACATGCCGTCCACATCCAGCAGTTCTCCCGCAAGGAAGAGTCCCGGAGTCAGGCGGGACTCCATGGTCTCCCAGGAAATCTCCTCCAGGGGCACACCGCCGGCGCACACCTGAGCCTGGTCAAAGGAGAAGGTGCCTGTGATGTTCATCCGCAAATGCTTGCAGGTGTCCGCAAGTCTCGCAAGCGCCTCACTGTCTACGTCCCCCATCTTTTCCTTCCGGCGGATGCGGCTTTCGGTCAGCAGCACAGGTGCCAGCTTTCTGTGAAACAGGCCGTGGAGGAACTCCTCCGCCGTATTGCCTGCGAACACGCCCCTTCGTCCCTCCAGGAGATGAAACACCTCCCTCTCACTCATGGCGGGCAGAACCTCAAGCAGAACGTACACCGCTTTCTTTCGATCCAGAGCCATGGACGCAAAGCGACTCACCTGAAAGACCGGAATGCCGGAAAGGCCGTAGTCTGTAAACTGCACCTCCCCGGTGTCGGAGGAGACTTCCTTTCCCTCCACGAAAAGGCTGACCCGGGCCTCCGCCCGGACGCCTGACAGTTTCCCTGTAAAGCCGGCGTCCGACTGAAGCTGCACCAGGGCGGGCAGCGGACGGCTCACCGAGTGTCCCAGACCTTTTGCCAGGGCGTAGCCGCTGCCATCGCTTCCAAGGGCCGGCGCCGCCTTTCCCCCGGTAGCCAGGATGAGCGCATCCCCGGTGCAGAAGGAGCGCTTTCCGTCTGCGCCGGCAAGGCTGAGCCGGAAGCCCTCTTCTTTCGCCTCAGCCCTCTCCACGGTCACCCCTGTGCGGACCTCCACTCCCTGCCGCTTCAGCTCCATGGCCAGGGCTTCCCGCACCGCGGCGGCCTGGTCGCTGGCCGGATAGACCAGGGTGCCCCTTGTCTTTGTCAGAAGTCCCAACTCCGCAAAAAAGCGCAGCGTATCTTTCGGGCCAAAGGCCGAGAGGACCTGCTCGATGGTCCTCCGATCTCCGCCCCGGAAATACACGGCCTTCATGTCCGTATTCGTGAGATTGCACCGGCCGTTCCCCGTGGAGAGGATCTTTTTGCCAGGCATCTCCTTTTTCTCCAGTATCGTCACCTGAGCGCCCTGCCTGGCCGCCGCTATGGCGGCAGTCATGCCGGACGCCCCGCCTCCGGCGATCAGTATTTTCATAGAATGATCAGCCCTTTCCGCACCAGATATTCCAATGACATCAGTATGCCCAGCTTCGCATGGGGCCAGGTGAGCCCTCCCTGGAAGTAGACAGCGTAGGGCGGCTTGATGGGCGCGTCTGCCGAGAGTTCAATGGAGGACCCCTGCACAAAGGCTCCCGCCGCCATGATCACGTTGCTGTTGTAGCCCGGCATGGCCCAGGGCTCCGGCGTCACGTAGGAGTCCACCGGCGCTGCCGCCTGGATCCCCTGGCAGAAGGCGATGACGCCCTCCGGCGTGCCAAGCTCCACTGCCTGGATAATGTCGTGGCGGCTCTCCTTTCCGTCAGGCACCACCTTAAAGCCGCAGGACTCATAGATGTTGGCCGCCAGGATAGCCCCCTTCAGGGCGCTGGCCACCACCGTGGGCGCCAGGAAAAGTCCCTGGTAGAAGGCCTGCATGACGCCCAGGGTAGCCCCTACCTCACGTCCCAGTCCCGGGGAGGTAAGCCGGCAGGCGCAGTTCTCGATGAGATCTTCTCTGCCCGCAATATACCCGCCGATGGGAGCCAGGCCGCCGCCCGGGTTCTTGATGAGGGAACCCACCACCATGTCGGCCCCCGCATCGCTGGGCTCTGTCAGCTCCACGAACTCGCCGTAGCAGTTGTCCACCATACAGATGAGGTCCGGGCGTATCTTCTTCACAAAGGCGATCAGCTCCCCGATCCGAGCCACAGAAAAGCTGGGCCGGGTCTGATACCCCTTGGAGCGCTGGATGGTGACCAGCTTTGTCCTCTCATTGATGGCCTTCTCGATATGCTCGTAGTCAAAGGTGCCATCCTCCAGCAGGTCCACCTGCCGGTAGATCACGCCGTACTCGGCCAGGGATCCACGGGAGGGGCGGATGCCGATGACCTCCTCCAGTGTGTCGTAAGGCTTGCCCACAGGCGAGAGGAGCTCGTCCCCGGGGCGCAGATTGGCGGCCAGCGCCACGGAAAGGGCGTGGGTCCCGCAGGCGATCTGGGGGCGCACCAGGGCGCTCTCTGTATGGAACACGCTGGCGTACACTTTCTCCAGCGTCTCCCGTCCCAGGTCGTCGTAGCCATAGCCGCTCGTATAGTGGAAGCAGCCCTCGCTGACCCGGTTCTCCTGCATGCCCCGGATCACCTTCATCTGGTTGTACTCCGCGGTCCTGTCAATGTCCGTGAACCGCTCTGTCAGCTTCTCCTCTATCTGTCTTCCAAACTTGTATACTTTTTCGGATATCCCCATCTTTTCGTACATCCGGGTCATCTGTTCATCCTGCATTGTCTTACTCCTTTTTCATTTCTGTCTGTGTCCGCCCGCGCCGCCATCCGCTTCACTTGCCTCTGCCGGCATCTGCCTGCCCTGCGTCTACCTGTGCTCACCCCTTGTCATAGCCGCCATGATGCGGGTCTTCATCTGGGCGCACTGGGCGTCAAACTCCGGGTTGATGGACGGGATCTCCCGCATCACGTCCGCCGCCTCCTGGTATTTATACATATCATACAAAAGGCCTGCCCGGTTCAGATTGAACATGGCCTTTTCTCCCTTGGTCTTTGCAAGGGGCTCAAGAGCCATCAGCTCCTTATATGTCTTCTTTGAATTTTTGCTGTACGAATAGAGCTCCATGAGAGGGTTCATCCTCTTTAAAAATCTGGAGCCCCCGAATAATCCTTTAAACATATCCCTTCTACTTCCTCCGTTATATTATATAGGAAAGCATTGCCTCCACTATTTTTTTCTCATTGTAGTCATACGAGGACTTATCGATCCAGATCACCTCTTTCTCCCTTTTAAACCAGGTGATCTGGCGCTTGGCAAAATGCCTCGTGTCCCGCTTGATCCTGTAGACAGCCTCCTCCAGACTGCAGCTTCCCTCCAGGTAATCCAGTATCTCCTTGTAGCCCAGCCCCTGCATGGACACCATGCCGGGACGCAGCCCCCTCTCCTTTAGGCGGCGGACCTCCTCCACAAGGCCCTCCTCCATCATCTGGTCTACTCTCCTGTCGATGCGCTGGTACAGTCTGCTCCGCTCGTCATTCAGGACAAAATACCGGAAATCATAAGGGGAACTGCGCTGCCTCTCCCGCTCATTGTGCGCTGATATCTTCTCCCCTGTCTGGTGATAGAATTCCAGAGCCCGGATTACCCGCTTCACATTGTTGGGGTGGATGGACCTGGCGGACTCCTCATCCACCTGGGCTAAGCGGGCGTGGAGCGCGGCCGGCCCCTTCTTTCCGGCAAAGGCCTCCAGCTCTCCGCGCAGGCCGTCGTCCTCCCCACCCTCTGTAAAATCGATGTCGTAGAGGAGAGCCTGGATATAAAATCCTGTTCCGCCCACCACGATGGGAATATGGCCCTTTGCCCGGATCCTCTCCATAGCCTCCCGGGCCATGGACTGGAACCGTACCACATTAAACTCCTGATCAGGCTCCAGTACATCCACCAGGTAGTGCGGCACTCCCTCCATCTTTTCCGGGCGTATCTTGGCGGAGCCGATATCCATATGGCGGTACACCTGCATGGAGTCGGCGGAGATGATCTCGCCGCCGATCTGCTTTGCCAGGGTGATGGACGCTTTTGTCTTCCCTACCGCAGTGGGGCCGGTCAACACAATAAGTGGCTCTTTCATCACACGATCCTCTTGAATTTCTTTTCCAGTTCACGCCTGCTCATGGCAATGATGGTCGGTCTGCCATGGGGACAGTGATAGGGGTTCTCGAGTTGGAGCAGTTCCCCGATAAGGGTCTCCATCTCTCTCGCAGAGAGTCTCATATTTCCCTTCACCGCCGCCTTGCAGGACATGGACGCGATCTTCTCGTCAATGCTATCCGGTGCCAGTCCAGTATAAAGCTCATCGGATAAGCTGTCAATCATCTCCATAAGAAGATCCCGCTTCGCAATGCTGAAAAGATTGTCCGGCACAGCCCGCACTGCGTAAGAGTCCTGTCCGAACTCCTCGATCTCATAGCCGATCTTCGTAAACTGAGCCATATATGTATTGAGAAGCTGAGCCTCCTGCATGGTCAGGTTCAGGATGATAGGGGGACTGATGATCTGAGAGGTGAAATCTCTTGTCTTCATTCCCGCCAGCGTCTTCTCGTAGAGCACTCTCTCGTGGGCGGCGTGCTGGTCGATGATATAGAGGTTGTCCTTGAATTCCACCAGCCAGTAGGTCTCAAAGACCTGTCCGATGATCCGGTACTGGGAGGCAGCCTGGGGACTCAGAAGCTTCTCCTCAAAAAGGTTGAGTTGTACTGGAGCTTGCTCTGTTTTTTTCTCCGGCACCTCTGCTTCGTCCAGAGTGTGCTCTGTTTTGTTGGACTCTGCCCTGTAATTTGCGGCCTCCCTGATCCGGTCACGGGTCACCTCCGGTCTGTGGATCTGACCCTGCTCCCGCACCTCCGCAGCGGCGCCCTGCTGATGATAGGAGAGAACCCGCTCTCTCATTTTCTTCATGAAATAGTCCAGATCTTTTCTCGGCTCCCGGTCCGGCTGGCCCGTCTGAGTCTGCGCCGCCTGTCCGGTATTTTCAGGAACATTTTCGCAGAGTGTGCTCTGTTTTTTCTCTTTTGCCTCATTTGAAAGATCGTATGCGCTCTGTTTTTTGTAGAGCGCACTCTGTTTCTCTATATTTTCCACCGTGTTTTGAGCGATTATCTTTTCCGTCGCCGACACTCTTCTCCCGTTCTTAGGCACCGCTCCCGGCGGCTCCGGTAAATCGATCTGAGGGATCAGCTCATCGTGATGAAGAGACCGGGACACAGCCTCGCAGACGCTGTTGTAGATCTCCTGCTGATTCTGAAAGCGCACCTCCATCTTAGTGGGGTGCACATTCACATCCACAATTTCCGTGTCCACCTGGATATGGAGCACAGTAAAAGGATACTTGTGCTGCATCTGAAAATCCTTGTAGGCGTCCTCGATAGCCTTTGAGATGATGCTGCTCTTCACATATCTTCCATTAATAAAGTAGTTCTCAAAGTTCCGGTTTCCTCTGGAGACAAGAGGTTCGCCGATGTAGCCCGAGATGCGGATGCCCCTTCCCTCAAAGTCCGCCTCCAGCAGGTGGGAGGCGATCTCGCGCCCGTACACGTGATAGATTACATCCCGCAGGCTGCCGTTCCCGGAGGTGTGCAGCTTAGACTGGCCGTTGTTGCGCAGCTGGAAGGAAATATCCGGGCGGGACAGGGACAGCCTGGTGACCAGATCCCCCACATGGCTTGCCTCCGTCATAGGTGTCTTTAAAAATTTCCGTCTGGCGGGGGTGTTGTAAAAAAGCTGGCGCACAAGGAAGGTGGTGCCGTCCGATGCTCCCGTCTCCTCCAGATGCCCTCCCTTTCCTCCCTCGATCCTGTAGGAGGCCCCGAAGGTGCTGTCCTTTGTCTTTGTAATCAGCTCCACCTGGGCCACGGCCGCGATACTGGAGAGAGCCTCCCCCCTGAAGCCCAGGGAGGAGATATGGGACAAATCCTCCGCGAAGCGTATCTTGCTCGTGGAGTGGCGCAGGAAAGCCGCCGGAATATCCTCCATCGCAATGCCGCAGCCATTGTCCGTCACCCGGATAAAGGAGATGCCCCCGTCCCGTATCTCCACTGTAATGGAGGTCGCTCCCGCGTCGATGGCATTCTCCAGGAGCTCCTTCACAACAGAGGCCGGGCGCTCGATCACCTCGCCAGCCGCTATCTTGTCTATCGTTACCTGGTCTAAAACCTGTATTCTGCTCATATTACCACCTGTTTTTCAATTTATTCTGAAGCTGGTACAGCGTGTTCAGGGCGTCAATGGGCGTAAGATGACTGACGTCCAGATTTTTGATCTCCTCCAGCACATCGTCATCCCTGACCGTATCGAAAAGAGACATCTGGGCCAGATCCACCTCGTCGTACTTCTTCGCCTTTTTCTTTGTCTCCCTGCCGCCTGATGCGATATCCTTTACCCTTGTGGTGATGTCCGCATAGGACAGCTCCTCCGCGATCTCCTTGGCCCGCTCGATAACAGGATCCGGCACGCCGGCCAGCTTGGCCACCTGGATGCCGTAGCTCCTGTCCGCACCGCCCTTGACGATCTTGCGCAGGTACACAATGCCGTCCCCTTTCTCCTTCACTGCGGTTCAGTAGTTGTG
>CAZZBJ010000033.1:0-21732 GCA_964652805.1 uncultured Mordavella sp.
GCTGCCGGATATGAAGGCGGAGGAGATGGAGAAAATAGAGAATGCATTTTAAGGGGGCTTTCTGCCCTCTCTTTTCTTGTGGGTATACCCACTCTTGTACCCACAATGCAAAAAACAGTGATAAATCACAATAGAAAGAAAAAGCCCGGAAACACGCTGTTTTCATGACTCTTTGACCAATCATAAACCTGTATAAATAGGTAAAAATCGAAGTTTTGTTTTACGAGTGGAAGGTCTCGAACACTCGGTCATATTTATCAAAAAGCCTTGAATTTACGGGCTTTTCAACGTGGCATAGTATAGCATGGCGGCAGCAGGAAATCAAGAAAAGTACCAAAAAAGTACCAAATTGAAATGTAAAGGTGTCAAGGATTGGTCGTAAAGATTTCTTTAATAATAAGTTCCGGTGTGCTATAATGTTTGCGAGTGCTGAAAAAAAGATATAGATATCAGAAGGAGTAAATGATCATGAAGCTTACAACAGTCAGAGAATTATATAAGAATACGGAGGCCTTCCTGGACAAGGAAGTGACCGTGGGCGGCTGGGTGCGCAGCATCCGGGACTCCAAGACCTTCGGGTTCATCGTGGTAAATGACGGGTCCTTCTTTGAGACCCTGCAGGTGGTGTACCACGACACCATGGACAACTTTGCGGAGATCTCCGGGCTGAACGTGGGAGCCGCCATCATCGTGAAGGGAACCCTGGTGGCCACGCCCCAGGCAAAGCAGCCCTTTGAGATCCAGGCGGAGACGGTGGAGGTGGAGGGCGCATCCGCGCCGGACTACCCGCTCCAGAAGAAGCGCCACAGCTTTGAGTACCTGCGGACTATCGCACACCTGCGGCCCAGGACGAACACCTTCCAGGCTGTGTTCCGGGTGCGGTCCCTGACAGCCTACGCCATCCACAAGTTTTTTCAGGAGAGGGGCTTTGTGTATGTGCACACCCCGCTGATCACGGGAAGCGACTGCGAGGGAGCAGGAGAGATGTTCCAGGTGACCACCCTGGATCTGAACAACGTGCCCAGGAAGGAAGACGGCACGGTGGACTATTCCCGGGACTTCTTTAACAAGGAGACGAACCTGACAGTCAGCGGCCAGCTCAACGGCGAGACCTTTGCCCAGGCTTTCCGGAATATCTACACCTTCGGACCCACCTTCCGGGCAGAAAACTCCAACACCACAAGGCATGCGGCGGAGTTCTGGATGATCGAGCCGGAGATGGCTTTTGCAGACCTTGAGGATAACATGGACCTGGCGGAGGCCATGCTGAAATATGTCATTAACTATGTGCTGGAGAACGCACCGGAGGAGATGAATTTCTTTAACTCTTTTGTGGACAGGGGACTTCTGGACAGGCTCCACAATGTGGTGTCCTCCGAGTTTGCGAAGGTGACCTACACAGAGGCGGTGGAGATCCTGGAGAAAAACAACGACAAGTTCGAGTACAAGGTTTCCTGGGGAACAGACCTGCAGACAGAGCACGAGCGCTGCCTGACCGAGGAGGTCTTCAGGCGCCCTGTGTTCGTCACAGACTATCCAAAGGAGATCAAGGCATTTTATATGAAGCTGAACGATGACGGAAAGACCGTGGCGGCTGTGGACTGCCTGGTGCCTGGCATCGGCGAGATCATCGGCGGCAGCCAGAGGGAGGACGACTACGAAAAGCTGGCGCGGCGCATGAAGGAGACGGGGCTGAAGGAGGAAGACTACGGCTTTTACATGGATCTGAGAAAATACGGCTCCACCCGCCACTCCGGTTTTGGACTTGGATTTGAGAGGTGTATCATGTACCTGACAGGAATGGGCAACATCCGCGATGTGATCCCCTTCCCCAGGACAGTGAACAACTGCGACCTGTAAAAGGGAGACGGGACAGCAGACAAGGAATGACGAGGGGAACATCATACATTCACCGGAGACAGGATACGCCGGAAGGCGTCTCCCCTGGCGAAGGGGAGGATAAGGAGGTTCACGAGAGTATGAATATCGTAGTAGTGGATGACGAGCGGGAGATTGCCGACGTCATCGAGCTGTACCTGCAGAACGATCAGTATACGGTCTACAAGTTTTATACAGGGCAGGAGGCTCTGGACTGCATTTTTGAGAAGAAGATCGACCTGGCCATCTTGGATGTGATGCTGCCGGACATTGACGGATTCCAGATTTTGAAGAAGATCCGGGAGAAATACACCTTCCCCGTGATCATGCTGACAGCCAAGACCGAGTACATGGACAAGATCACCGGACTCACTATGGGGGCTGACGACTACATACCCAAGCCCTTCAATCCGCTGGAGCTGGTGGCCAGGGTGAAGGCCCAGATCCGCCGCTACACCCAGTACAATGACGGCGGGAAGGAGCCGGGGGAGATCATCGACTTCGGCGGGCTTTTCCTGAATCGGATGTCCCACGAGTGCATTTACAACGAGGTCCCTCTCACGCTCACCCCCATAGAGTTTGACATCCTCTGGCTCCTGTGCGAGAACAGGGGCAAGGTGATCAGCTCCGAGGAGCTGTTTGAGAAAGTGTGGCATGAGAAGTATTACAAAAACAGCAACAATACAGTTATGGTGCACATTCGGCATCTGCGGGAAAAAATGAGTGCGCCCACGGGAACTTCAGACTTTATCAAGACAGTATGGGGAGTAGGTTATAAAGTTGAAGAGTAATTACAGAAAATTAAAATTCAGTATCCTGCTGCAGACAGTGCTGGTGACAGCGCTGACTGTACTTGTTGGCGGCTTTCTTCTGAATTATGTGATTGACGGGGTATACAACGACAGCTTTGCGGCCGCATTTGTGAATGTCCTGACAGCCTTTCACGTGGATGAACAGACCGCCATTGATTTATATTGGAGCCTGATCGGAGACAACAAGGTATTTTTCATGATCGTTGGGTTCCTCCTCCTTTTTGCGCTGTTTTTCTATGTAGCCCTGTCCAAGATGACCAAATATCTGGACCAGGTGGGGGACGGCATCGAGAACATCATCTCCGAGTCCACGGAGCCCATCCGCCTGATCACAGAGCTGAAGCCCATCGAGATTCGGCTCAACGAGATCAAGGCCACGCTGAAGAGACAGGACCTGGAGGCCATAGAAAGCGAGAAGAAGAAAAACGACCTGGTGCTTTTTTTGGCCCACGATCTGAAGACGCCCCTTACCTCTGTGGTGGCTTACCTGGCCATGCTGGACGCCCACCCGGACATGCCGGAGGCGGAGCGGGTCAAGTACATTCACATTTCTCTTGAGAAAGCCACAAGGCTTGGGGAACTGATCAATGAGTTTTTTGATATCACGAAATTCAACCTCCAGGATATCGAGCTGGAGCCAGTGGAGCTGAACCTGTCCATGATGCGGGAGCAGATTGCGGACGAGCTCTACGGAGTCCTTCAGGAGAAGCAGCTCACCTGCGAGGTGGAGACAGAGGACGGTCTGATGGTGTACGGAGACCCGGACAAGCTGGCCAGAGTCTTCGACAATATTCTCCGGAACGCCATAGCCTACTGCTATGCGGGGACGACTATACAGATTGGCGCCTGCAGGAAGAACAGGGATGTGGAGATCACATTTTCCAACCGGGGAAAGAAAATCCCGGGGACAAAGCTGCAGATCATCTTTGAAAAATTTTACCGCCTGGACGACTCCAGGTCCAGCGAAACCGGCGGGGCAGGGCTTGGGCTTGCCATAGCCAAGGAGATGGTGGAGCTCCACGGGGGCAGGATCATGGCTAAGAGCGACGACGAGAAGACACAGTTCATCGTGACGCTGCCGTCTGAAAAAGAGCAGGAGGAGAAGGAAGAAAATGAAGTTCATACACATCGCAGACGTGCATTTAGGGGTGTCGCCCGAGGCAGGAAGAGCGTACAGCGGGGAGCGAAGCGGAGAAATCTGGGAAAGCTTCCGAAGACTGATAAGAGCGTGCAAAAATGAGGCGCCGGACCTTCTGCTGGTGGCCGGCGACCTCTTTCACAGGCAGCCCCTTCTGCGGGAGCTGAAGGAGGTGGACAGTCTGTTCGCCTCCCTGGAGAGAATCCAGGTAGTCCTCATCGCGGGCAATCATGACTATATGCGCCGGGAGTCCTACTATCGGACCTTTCAGTGGAGCACCAACGTGCATTTTCTGGGCTCGGAAAGGGTGGAGGCCGTGGAGTTTCCCGCCCTTGAGACAGCAGTCTACGGGTGCAGCTACCATGAGAGGCAGATTCGGGAGCCCCTCTACGACAGTGCGCCGGCGGCCGGAAGACAGAAGATGGAGATTCTTCTGGCCCACGGCGGGGATGCAGACCACATTCCTGTCAGCAAAGAGGCACTGGCCGGCCTGGGCTACGACTATGTGGCCCTGGGACACATCCATATGCCCCAGGTGGTCATTCCGGGTCTTGCAGCCTATGCGGGGGCGCTGGAGCCAACGGACAGAAATGACACCGGGCATCATGGCTACATACAGGGCGAAATCACGGAGACGTGCTGCCGCTTTTCCTTTGTCCCCTTTGCCTCCCGGGAGTACATCCACTGCGAGGTGGAGGTGGAGCGGCGGACCACAGGGGCGGGTCTGGCGGATCTGGTCCAGAAGAAGATTGAGGAAAACGGACCGCAGAACATGTATAAGTTTCTTATAAAAGGATATCGTGACCCTGATATTCTCTTTGACCTGGATGCTTTGGATGAGCGGGGGAATATCATCGACATCACGGATGAGACCAGGCCGGCCTGGGACCTGGAGAAGCTGTACAGGAACAACAGGAACAATCTGATCGGCAGATATATAGAAAGCTTTTCCGGGGCGGAAAAGGACAGCGTGGAATACAGAGCGCTCTTTGAGGGGATCAGCGCTCTCATGGAGACAAGAAGGGGAACAGAATGAAAATTCAGAAGCTGGAACTGAGACATTTCGGAAAATTCAAAGACAGGACCATCCTGCTGGGGGACGGCATACAGCTTCTTGGCGGGGAGAACGAAGCCGGGAAGACTACGGTCCATACCTTCATAAAAAGCATGCTCTTCGGTATGGAGAGAGGCCGGGGGCGTGCGGCGGCAGGCGATACCTTCAGCCGGTACGAGCCCTGGGACGGGGATGGCTTCTACGGGGGCGCCATAGAGTTCGCCTGCGGGGGCAAGACCTTCCGACTGGAGCGAAGATTTGACAGGCATGCCAGAAGGGCGGAACTTGTCTGTCTGGATGACGGAGAGAGGCTGTCCCCGGAGGACGGGGACCTGGAGATGATTCTGCCGGGGCTGGAAGCCGACAGCTATGAGGATACGTTGTACATCAGGCAGTCTGGCGCCCGGACAGGGCAGAAGCTGGCTGCGGAACTGAAAAATTTCGCTGCAAATTATTCTGTTTCCGGAGATACGAGGATTGACCTTGCAGCCGCCCAGGAAGTGCTCCGGACCCAGGAGAAAGCGTTGGACCGACAGGCCAGGGATTACACCCGTGAGCGCCAGAGCCGCCGGGAGAAGATCGAGCAGGAGGCCTCCTACGTGTGGCGGGATATCCATCGGCTGGAGGAGGAGCTGGACCGGGTGCGGGAGGGGTTGGAGCTGAAGAGAATGAAAGAAGAGAATGAGAAGAAGGAGACAGAGAAGCGGATGATCGACGAGCTGCGCCCGGCCAGATGGCGGATCCATCCGCTTGAGGTGGCGGGCATCCTCCTGGCGGTGATTATTCTCTTTGCCCTCATTTCCCGGCCCTGGAATTACGCCACATCGGTGGTGGCGGCCCTGGCGGGCGGGCTCTATATCTGGAACCGCATGAAGGTGGAGAAAAAGCGGCAGAAGACAGCCCCTGAGCTGATGCTGGAGGAGATTACCCCGGAGGAGGAGCTGGCCTCGGTAGAGAAGCTGCTCTGGGAGCAGCAGCACCTGGAGGAGGAGAGGAAGGAAAAGCAGATTCAGTACGAAAATCTCCAGGAGGAGCTGTCGGAGCTGGGAGAGCTGGACAGCATCTACAAGGAGCAGGAAAAGAAGAGGGCGGCTCTGGCCCTGGCCCATGAACGGCTCTCTCAGGTGGCCCGGGACATGCAGACCCAGGTGCGCCGGAACCTGAACGGGTCTGTCTCCGGGATCATCCAGGGTATCACCGGAGGGAAGTACACCAGGCTACTGGTGGAGGAGGGAGCACAGCTTGTCTTCTTCCAGGACGGCCGCAGGATTTCCATGGCCCAGGTGAGCCGGGGAACTATGGAGCAGGCCTACCTGGCTCTTCGGATGGCGGCGGCAGACCTTCTCTACGAGGAGGAGTACCCCTTGCTCCTGGACGACGCCTTTGCCAGCTACGATGACCGGCGGCTCGCCAACACCCTCCGGTGGCTGGCGCAGAACAGGGAGCAGGTGCTTCTCTTTACCTGCCACAGCCGGGAGGAGGAGATCCTTCGTCGGGAGTCCATCTCCTTTAACCGGATTGACCTTCCCTGATATAATGTATAGAAAAAGACAGGTTCTGTTTTGGCTTGGATTTGTCCTTAGATCTCCTCGCCTCTGCGGTATTTCTCCACAACGTTCTGAATTCTTGCGCTGGGGTTCAGGATGCTGCTGACGGAGCCGTCGTGGTTCAGCGTGTCGATCATGAGGGCGATGTATTTGCTCATGTCGCAGTTGATGTAGTAGGGTCGTGAGAGCAGCTCCGGCGTCTGATAGATCAGGTTGGTGGTCAGGATGCCGTTGATGATGCCCTCCTCGTAGGCCTTGTCAAATTTTCCCATGCCGTTTGTGAAAAGTCCGAAGGTGGCGGCTGCGTAAATCCTCTTCGCATTCCGCTGCTTCAGCTGGCGGGCCACATCCAGGATGCTGTCCCCGGAGGAGATCATATCGTCCAGGATGATCACGTCCTTGCCTTCTACGGAGGAGCCCAGGAACTCGTGAGCCACGATGGGGTTGCGGCCGTTTACGATTCTTGTGTAGTCGCGGCGCTTGTAGAACATGCCCATATCCAGGTTCAGCACGTTGGCCAGGTACACAGCCCGCTCTGTGGCGCCCTCGTCGGGGCTGATGGCCATCATGTGGCCGCTGTCGATCTGAAGATCCTTGACGGTGCGCAAAAGTCCCTTTACAAACTGGTAGGCGGGGCGCACGGTCTCAAAGCCGCTTAAGGGGATGGCGTTCTGCACTCTCGGGTCGTGGGCGTCAAAGGTGATGATGTTGTCCACGCCCAGGTGAACCAGCTCCTGCAGGGCCAGAGCGCAGTCCAGAGACTCCCGCCCGCTTCTTTTGTGCTGGCGGCTTTCGTAGAGGAAGGGCATGATCACGTTGAGACGGCGTCCCTTGCCTCCGATGGCGGCGATGATGCGCTTCAGGTTCTGGAAGTGGTCGTCAGGGGACATATGGTTGGTGTGGCCGGACAGAGAATAGGTCAGGCTGTAGTTGCACACGTCAACCATGATATAGATGTCCTTGCCGCGGACGGACTCTCCGATGATCCCCTTTGCCTCACCGGAGCCGAATCTGGGTACTCTTGCGTCGATCAGATAGTTGTCTCTCTCATATCCGCTGAAGACGACATCATTCTTGTGGACATGTCCGTCTTCCCTTCTCCATTTTACGAGATAGTCGTTGACACGTCTTCCCATGTCCTGGCATCCGTCCAGGGCGATGATCCCAAGGGCTCCAATGGGAATATTGTCTAAAATACGTTCATTTCGGCGCAGCATCTTATGAGGTACCTCCTGTTATTTAAAATATTTTCTTACGCTCTGTTCATCAGTTTTTTCTGTATCCGGATATCGTCGCCCGTCAGGCGCAGCACGGTGTAGGCGCTGGTGAGTCTCGAAAAGACTCTCTCCGAGTAAATGTTCTTCAGGTCTTCCAGTGAGAGATTGGTTGAGATCAGGGTGGATTTCCTGCGCAGGATCCGTTCGTTCAGACAGATAAAAAGCTGGGAATTGGTGAAGGAATTGCTCATCTCCGTTCCCAGGTCGTCAATGATGAGAAGATCACAGCTGTAGATGTGTTCGCAGTCAGCCCCTGCCGTCTCCTCCCGCCGGAAGGTGCTCTTTGCAAATATGTCAAAAAGCTGGGCGGCCGTAAAATAGATCACAGAGAAGGACTGCTCCAGCAGCTCCTTTGCGATGCAGTGGGACAGAAAGGTTTTTCCAACCCCTGTATCCCCGTAGAGGAGCAGATTGCGGAAATCTGTCCCGAATGTGTCCGTGAACTCGTGACAGGTCTTCAGGGCGATCTCTATGGCCTCCCTGGAGGACCGGCCGGTGAGACGGTCCATATGGCCCTCGGAGTAGTATTCCATAGAAAAAGTGTCAAAATTCTCCCTGTCCAGCACCTTCTGCAGATTGGACTGGGTGTAGAGCAGATCGATGACAGCCTTCTTAAAGCAGTGGCATTTTCTGTCTTCGATATATCCTGTGTCCCGGCAGTCCGGGCATATGTAGCGAAGCTCCAGATAATCCGAAGGATAACCGTTTTCCCGCAGAAGTGCAAGCTTTTTTTGGGAAAGCGAGTGGATTTTTTCTTTTAAGGTGTCCAGAGCGAACTCGTCCCCCTCCAGAAGGCGGCGGGCCTGCTGGAGGGAAAGGCCGGAAATCTCGTCGTCCAGCTCCTTTATCTGAGGGATTTTTTTTTCTACATCCGCATAGCGCCTGCGCCGTCTGTATTCATTTTCCAAGCGGTGCTGCTCGTAGGTGCGCATGATCTGGTCGTATTGGGAATTGGTAAGAGCCACAAGTCTTCTCCCTTCTCGAGTGTTGGAGGACAGTCCTGTCCTACTGGTTCTGTATGAGTCTGCGGGTCAGATCCTCCATGTCCTCGTAGGTCCTGCCCTCAAAATTATTGAAACGGTTCCGGGAAGTCCTGAGTGTCTCCGGGGAAGCGGCCGCAGACTGCGCCTGACGCTTTTCCTTTCGCTCCTGCTTCTCCTTCTGGTAAGACAGATCCAGAGCCTCCACATCTTTCCTTGTCTTGACGCCCCTCTCCAGCCAGCTCTTCAGGATGGACTCCACATAGTCGAAACTGGGCTGGTGGATGCTGTTCATGGTCCGGTTGCAGGCCTCCAGGATCAGCTCGTTCGAGAAGCCGTATTCCCCGCTCCAGCGCTGGATGCAGGCCAGCTCAGAGGCTGCGGGGGAGCGTCCGGAGATGCCGAAGGCCTTCAGGACGCCGTAGCAGGTTTTGCTGTAAATGGCCGCACTCTGCTTGGCCTCCTCCGGAGTCCGGATCTTCCGGTCTGTCCAGGAGAGAGCTACCTTCTGTATGTAATGCATGCTCTTGTGCCCGTTCTCCACGCAGTACTCGATGAGGTACTCGATCAGGTCCGTGGACATGCCCAGCTCGTCATAGAAATAGGTAATGGTCTTCATGTCCGTGACGGAGAGCGTTTTCCCCAGGTACTGCTCCGCCACAAAGAGCAGCTCTTTTAACTCCTTGCGGTTGCGGAAGCGGGCCACGTTCTCCGGGGAGGAGGCCGCAGGACCGGAAAGGGACACACCACTGCCAGGGCCTTCCGTGATCTCATAGTCCAGAAGCCCCTGTTTTTTCCAGTATTTCAACGCGCGGATCACATCCTTCTCCGTGTCGTCCAGGATGTCTGCGATGCCGGAGATAGTCAGCTCCCTGTCCGGGCTGGCCTGGCAGCGCAGCAGCAGAAGATAGACCTTCACGTACTCTCCGTTTGCCTCCGGCATATAGTTGTCAATGAATTCGTAATCCAGCAAAAGCGCGCTCTCCTGCCGGCAGTTTTTCAGTGTCAGTTTCTTCATGCTTCTCCCATCCTCGCTTGTCGTTATCTGTCGTATATGTTTTATTGCAGACCTATTATAGCACCGGAGAGGGAGGGGCAAAAAGAACTTTTTGAGCCGAAATCCATCTTTTTTGTGGATAAAATCCTGTGGAAAATGTGGACAACTAGCCTTTCAGCAGATCCTCTCCAATATTTACAACGTTTCCGGCCCCCATAGTTATCAACAGGTCTCCTTTCTGACAGTGCCTGCCGAGAAATTCCTCAATGGCCTCAAAGGAGGGCAGGTAAAAGGCGTCGCAGCCCTTCTCTTTCAGCGCCTTTGCCAGCAGCTGGGAGGACACGCCCAGCGTGTCCGTCTCCCGGGCGGCGTAAATGTCCGCCAGCACTACGTGGTCCGCATGGGTGAGGGCGCCGGCGAAATCGTCAAAGAGAGCCTTGGTGCGGGTGTAGGTGTGGGGCTGGAACACGCACCAGATCTCCCGGTGGGGGTAGGCGGCAGCCGCCTTCAGGGTGGCCTTGATCTCCGTGGGATGGTGGGCGTAGTCGTCGATGACGGTGACTCCGTTCCAGTCTCCCTTGTGCTCAAAGCGGCGGTCTGTCCCCTTGAAGGAGGAGAGCCCTTTTTGCACATCCTCCAGGGATATGCCCAGCAGGTCGGCAGCCGCGATGACGGAGAGGGCGTTGCAGATGTTGTGGTCCCCTGTCACGGACAGGTGGATCTGCCCTGCGTTCTGGCCGTGCCTGATCAGGTCAAAGGATGCGTCGCCGAACTTGTCGTGAGAGACGGAGCGGGCAGAGTAGTCCGCATCCGGCTCCGGGCCGAAGGTGATGATCCGGCATTTCAGCCCTTCCGTGATCTCCTCCAGCCTGTCGATGCCTTTGTTGATGATGAGAACGCCGTCCTCCGGCAGAAGCTGGGCGAATTTTCGGAAGGAGCGGCGGATATCTTTCAGATCCTTGAAGAAGTCCAGGTGATCCGCGTCAATGTTGAGGATCACGGAGATCTTCGGGAAGAAGTGAAGGAAGCTGTTGGTGTACTCGCAGGCCTCCGTCACAAAGATGTCGGAGCCTCCCACCCGGATATTTCCCCCGATGGCCTTCAGGATGCCCCCCACGGAGATAGTGGGGTCCTTCTCCCCGGCCAGAAGGATGTGGGAGAGCATGGAGGTCGTGGTGGTCTTTCCGTGGGTGCCGGAGATGGCCACAGGCACCCGGTAGTTTTGCATAAGCTGGCCTAAGAGCTCCGCCCGGCTGAGCATGGGAAGGCCCTGCCTTACAGCCTCGGCGTACTCCTCGTTGTCCTCGTGGATGGCCGCTGTGTACACGACCACGTCGATTCCGGGGATGATGTTGGAGGCCTTCTGTCCGTAGAAGATCTGGGCTCCCAGGGAGGAGAGGCAGTCTGTCAGGGCGGACTGTCTGGCGTCGGAGCCGGAGATGGCGAAGCCCTCCTTGAGGAGGATCTGGGCCAGGCCGCTCATGCTGATGCCGCCGATGCCGATAAAATGCACGTGAACAGGTTCCTGAAAATTGATTTTATACATGCTCAACATACCTTTCTGTAAAAAATAATATCCATGAAATAACAACACGGTTTTAAGAACGGTGAAGCGCCGGAAAAAGCGCTCTGTACCTCACCTATATTATTATAAACATATATAATAGAAAAGCCAAGAAACTTTTTTTGTGATATATCGATAAAAAAACAGTGGAATCATCACTTTTTTTGTAAAATATGTTCACTTAAATAGGGAAGTATGATATAATAATGGTTATTAAAAATTGCTGAGAAGGGGTGATGGCATGATTAAAAAAGAAATGATAGCAATGTTGCTGGCAGGAGGACAGGGCAGCAGACTTGGAGTCCTCACGGCGAAGGTTGCCAAGCCGGCCGTTGCGTTTGGGGGGAAATACAGGATTATAGATTTTCCGCTCAGTAACTGTATCAACTCGGGGATCGATACTGTGGGCGTTCTGACCCAGTACCAGCCGCTGCAGCTTAACACGCATATCGGGATTGGTATTCCATGGGATCTGGATCGCAACATCGGAGGAGTGTCCATCCTCCCGCCATATGAGAAGAGCTCAAACAGTGAGTGGTACACAGGTACAGCCAACGCGATCTATCAGAACCTGGATTACATGAGTACATTTAACCCGGACTACGTGCTGATCCTGTCTGGAGACCACATTTATAAAATGGATTATGAAGTGATGCTGGACTACCACAAGGAGCATGATGCGGATGTGACCATAGCCGTCATGCCTGTTCCCGTGGAGGAGGCCAGTCGTTTCGGCATCGTGGTGGCGGATGAGGACGGCCGCATCACGGAGTTCCAGGAGAAGCCGCCGGAGCCCAGGAGCAATCTGGCGTCCATGGGTATCTATATATTCAGCTGGCCGGTGCTGAAAAAGGCGCTGATGAAGCTGAAGGACGTGCCTGGCTGTGATTTTGGAAAGCACATTATCCCTTACTGCCATGAGAAGGAGAAGCGGCTGTTCGCTTACGAGTACAATGGCTACTGGAAGGACGTGGGGACGCTGGGCTCCTACTGGGAGGCCAACATGGAGCTCATCGATATCATACCGGAGTTCAACCTGTACGAGGAGTTCTGGAAGATCTACACGAACAGTGACATCATCCCGCCCCAGTACATTGCGGACACGGCCATCATCGACAGGAGCATCATAGGAGACGGTGCGGAGATCTGCGGAGAGGTTCACAACTGCGTCATCGGCTCCGGTGTGACCATCGGGCCCGGCAGCGTGGTCCGGGACTCCATCATCATGAAGGACGTGAAGATCGGCGCGGGCTGCATCATCGACAAGGCCATCATTGCGGAGAGCGCACGCATCAGTGACAACGCCACTCTGGGCACGGGCGCTGATGTTCCCAACAGGCTCAAGCCGAACATTTACTCCTTCGGTCTTGTGACCATCGGGGAGAATTCTGTCATACCTGCCGGCGTGCAGATTGGAAAGAATACTGCTATCAGCGGCGTCACGGCGGCGGAGGACTATCCCGACGGCGTGCTGGAGAGCGGAGAGACATTGATAAAGGCGGGTGAGAGAATATGAGAGCAGTAGGAATTATATTAGCAGGCGGGAACAGCAACAAGATGAGAGAACTGACCCAGAAGCGGGCCGTTGCGGCCATGCCCATCGCGGGAAGCTACCGGGCCATCGACTTTGCCCTGAGCAATATGACCAACTCTCATATCCAGAAGGTGGCTGTGCTGACACAGTACAATTCCCGCTCCTTAAATGAACATCTGAATTCCTCCAAGTGGTGGGACTTCGGAAGAAAGCAGGGGGGACTCTTTGTATTCACCCCCACCATTACCGCGGACAACGGCTACTGGTACAGGGGGACGGCGGACGCCATCTACCAGAACCTGGATTTCCTGAAGAGATGTCATGAGCCCTATGTGATCATCACATCCGGAGACGCGGTGTATAAGATGGATTACAACAAGGTTCTGGAATACCACATTGAGAAGAAGGCGGATATCACCATCGTGTGCAGGGATCTGCAGCCTGGAGAGGACGCCACCCGTTTCGGCACGCTGAAGATGGACGAGACCATGCGTGTGGAGGAGTTTGAGGAGAAGCCTATGATGGCTGCCTACAACACAATTTCCACAGGCATTTACATCATAAGGAGACGCCAGCTCATCGACCTGATTGAGCACTGCGCCGAGGAGGAGAGGTATGACTTCGTGACGGATATCCTCATCAGATACAAAAACCTGAAGAAGATATACTGCTACAAGATCAAAGACTACTGGAGCAATATTGCTACAGTTGACGCGTATTACAAGACCAACATGGATTTCCTGAAGCCGGAAGTGAGAAATTACTTCTTCAAGGAATATCCGGGCATTTATTCCAAGGTCAGCGACCTGCCGCCGGCAAAATACAATCCGGGCGCTGTTGTGAAGAACAGCCTTGTGGCCAGCGGGTCTATCGTCAACGGCACAGTGGAGAACTCCGTGCTGTTCAAGAAGACCTTTGTGGGGAATAACTGCGTGATCAAGAATTCGATCATTCTCAACGACGTGTATCTGGGCGATAACACCTACATTGAGAACTGTATCGTGGAGAGCCGGGACACGATCCGGGCCAATACGCGCCACGTAGGCGAGAACGGCGTAAAGATAGTAGTCGAAAAAAATGAGAGATATGCACTGTAAGGGAAAAAGGAAAAGATGCAGTGACTGACAAGAAAGGGGCTAGAAGACATGCAGATTACAGATGTACGCGTGCGGAAAGTTGCGAAAGAAGGGAAATTAAAGGCAGTAGTGTCCATTACAATGGACGAAGAATTTGTTGTGCATGACATTAAAGTCATTGAAGGAGAGAAAGGGCTTTTCATCGCAATGCCGAGCAAGAAAGCGCTGGACGGAGAATACAGGGATATCGCCCATCCCATCAACTCCGCCACAAGAGAGCGGATCCAGAGCATTATCCTGGAGAAGTACGAGGATGCGCTGAGCCAGGAGGCGGAAGCTGAGTTGGAGATGGCCTGATCGATAGATTGGCAGAAAGAGAGAACAAAAGCTGGCGTGATCGGCCAGTGACAGCAAAGGCGCTGTGGAAATCCAGACAGGGGTTTTCCGGCGCCTTTTTGGCAGAGCGTCAGATGAAAAGATACAGATGGAAAAGATGCAGGAAGGCAGGGACAGGACATGCGTGCGTTTGACAGGATTTTAAGCGGTTTTCCGGATATAGACCGGCTTCTGGATAATATCCGGCTTGGGGACAATGTTGTGTGGAGGGTAAAGAGCCTGGACGAGTTCCGGTATTTTGCGGAACCCTTTACAGAGCGGGCCATCGCCGACGGCCGGACCACTGTCTATATGAAGTTCGCCGGGCATGAGCCCCTGCTGGCGCCCCGGCCGGGGCTGAAAATCCGGGAGTTTGACCCGGATAAGGGTTTTGAGGCTTTTACGGTTGACATCTATAACTGTATCACAGAAAATGGAAGAGAGGCTTTTTACGTCTTCGACAGTCTCTCCGCCCTCCAGTCCGTGTGGTATACGGATCTGATGATGGGGAATTTTTTCCGCGTTACCTGTCCTTACCTGTACCGGCTGGACACAGTGGCCTATTTTCCGCTGCTGCGGGGACGCCATTCCTTTGACGCCGTGGCCAGGATACGGGACACGACCCAGATTTTCCTGGATGTGTACAGGGGAGACAGCCTCTACTATCTCCATCCCCTGAAGGTGTGGAACCGTTACTCGGCGAAAATGTTCCTTCCTCACGCCTGTGACCCCGGGAAGGGCACCCTGAAGACCATGGAGGACGGCGTGGCCCTGAGCTGCTATTACCGCATCCTGGAGGAGGAAGAGCTCCAGGAGCAGGACCAGAACATGGACAGCCATGACCGCTTTTTCTCCGCGGCAAGGATGGCCTGCCGGCAGGGGAATTTCAGCAGGGAGATGGAGCGGCAGATCATAGAGAGCACCATGACAAAGGACAGCAGGCTCCAGGAGATGCTGAGAAAATATTTTGAGCCCAAGGACTATTTCCTTCTCCGGGACAGGATGGCGGGGAGCGGTTCAATAGGAGGCAAGGCCTGCGGCATGCTGCTGGCCCGCAAGATCGTCCAGAAGGAGCTGTCCGGGTGCGGAGCGTACCTGGAGCCCCATGACTCCTTCTACATTGGCTCGGATGTGTTTTACACCTACATTGTGTCCAACAGCTGCTGGGAGCTGCGGATCGCCCAGAGGACGCAGGAGGGCTATTTCAGTCGGGCAGAGGAGCTAAGAGAGGCTCTGCTGGCAGGCGAATTTCCCCCGAATATCAGGGAGAAGTTCCGCTCCATACTGGAGTATTTCGGGCAGAGCCCCATCATCGTACGGTCCTCCAGCTTTCTGGAGGACGGATTTGGAAATGCGTTTGCGGGGAAATACGAGTCCGTGTTCTGCGTGAACCAGGGCAGCCCGGCAGCCCGCCTGCAGGCCTTTGAGGACGCTGTCAGGACCGTCTATGCCAGCACTATGGACGTGTCGGCGCTGGAGTACAGAAAGCAGCGGGGGCTGGAGCACAGGGACGAACAAATGGCTGTGCTGGTGCAGCGGGTGTCCGGCTCCTATCACGGAGACCTGTTCTTCCCCGCGGCGGCCGGCGTGGGGTACAGCTACAGCGCCTACAGGTGGCGGGAGGACATGGATCCGTCGGCGGGGCTTCTACGGATCGTGGCCGGCCTGGGGACCCGGGCGGTGGACCGGACAGAAAATGACTATCCCCGGCTGGCGGCCCTGGACCGTCCCGCCGCCTCCATGCAGACAAACACGGCGGACAGGCACCGGTTCTCCCAGAGGAAGATGGATGTGCTGGACATAGGGGAAAATGCGCTGAAGACAGTGGAAACGGATCGGGCTGCGGAGCGCATGCCGCTCTGGCTCATGAAGGCGGTGATGGAGAGGGATCATGAGGCCGAGGACGCCCTGCGGCGGATGGGAAAAGAGAGGCAGGTGTGGTTCATCACCTGCCAGAGACTCCTGGAAAACAGGGATTTTACTGATTTCATGAGAAGGATGCTGGAGGCGCTGGAGAGGGCCTACGGCAATCCGGTGGACATTGAGTACACGGTCAATCTGGACCAGGAAGGAAGGTTCGTGGTGAACCTGCTCCAGTGCCGCCCGCTGTACACGGGCAGCAGGAACGGCAAGGTGGAAATCCCGGCGGCGCCGGAGGAGAAGGTGCTGTTCAGCCTGCAGGACTCCTCTGTGGGGGACTCTGCCTCGCAGAAGATCGATGTGGTGGTCCAGATTGACCCGAAGGCCTACTATGAATACCCCTACGGGCAGAAATACCAGGTGGCGGAGGCTGTGGGAAGGATCAACCGGCACTACCGGGGACAGGGGAAAAACCTGCTCCTGATAGCGCCTGGCCGGATCGGGACCTCCTCTCCGGAGCTGGGCGTCCCGGTGAAGTTCGCAGATATTTCCGATTTTTCCGGGATTTGCGAGGTGTCCGACAGCCGGGCCGGATATATGCCGGAGCTAAGCTATGGAAGTCATATGTTCCAGGACCTGGTGGAGGCGGGCATCTTTTACACGGCGGTCTGGATGGATCATAGGACCCGGAGCTTTCACCCGGAGCTGACAGAGAACTACAGAAATGTTTTGCCCGACATCTGTCCCGATATGCCGGAGCTCTTTTCCATGATTCGGGTGACGGAGACGGAGGGGCTGCGCTACTGGAACGATGTGATGTCGGGGAGATGCCTGTGTGGATACAGGCCTGATGAGGGAGACGGAAAGGAGAGATAGATATGGCAACGATAATGGAACTGCTGGAGGAGCTGCAGCATGCGGCTCACCAGGACCCGAAGCTCAAGGCGGAACTGTTAGCTACCAGGGAGGGCGACGATCCCCTGGGGGCCTTCTGCCGGAAGTGCAGGGGGCTGGGATATGAGATATACGAGATGGAGCTGGTGAACGCGGGGGAGGAATTTTATGCTGAGATCAAGCGGAGCACCAACGGCGGCGGGGAGAATTCGCCTCTTCTGGACGGGCAGAATGACGCCTATGAGCTGTTTTTTGCAGCCTTGGAGCAGGAGCCTATCGACGGGTAAGGAGCTGCCTAAACGTCCCTGTCCAGGCAGAACCGCATGTTCTTCCCGGTGGCCGGGTGGAGAAATTCCAGTCGGAAGGCGCACAGCTTCAGTATCTGCCAGGAGCCCGGGAAGAGGGCGGCCGGGTTGTACTTGGTGTCCCCTGCCAGGGGACATCCCATGTGGGCAAGCTGCACCCGGATCTGGTGGTGACGACCCGTCAGGAGATGGACCTCCAGCTCTGTCTGTCCGTCTTTGGCGTGCGGAAAAAAGGGAGAGTCCCCTGAGACGGTGCGGTACTCCAGGACCGCCTTTTTGGCGCCGGGGGTGTCAGGAGCGCAGACCCGGGAGGTGTTGGCCCGCCCGTCCTTTACAAGATAGTCCCGGAGCGTGCCGGAGGGAGCGGGCGGACAGCCGTCCACAAGCGCCCGGTAATGCTTCCCGAAGGAGCCGCCTGTGAGCTGGGCGTTCAGAGAGGCGGCGCTTTTTTTCGTCTTCCCGAAGACAAGAAGACCGGAGACAGGCTGGTCCAGCCGGTGGATGACGGCCAGGTAGGGCGTCTGCCTCTGGCGGACCAGGCAGGTCTTCAGCAGGCTTTCCATGTCCGGTGAGCCGGCCCGGCGGCTCTGAACGGGCAGGCCGTGGGGCTTGGCGCAGACCAGGATATCTCTGTCCTCGTAGAGGATGCTCCAGGAGTTCTGGGGGCTCCGGCCTGCCTGTGGATGTATGGTGTGGGTCTGAGGCATTTTCAGTCCCTCCTTCCTTTCAAACATAATCAATCGATCTGGAGATATTATAGCATTTCAGACAGAGGTCCTCAAGACAGCCTGGTCAGGCGGGACGCGGCCTGCGGGATGTGCGGGCGGAAAATTAACCCTTGACAAATAAAAATGTATTCGCTAAAATTCTGGTTAACTGATATATTCAGACAACAGCATACCTGCCGGCAGTGATGGCTGCAGAAGGCAGAAGCGGCAGTGAAGAGGAATAGTAATGATATGCTCGGTGCACACAGAGAAGGGATCCTGCGGCTGAGAGTTCCCCGTATCCGTGTATCACGAACCTACCTTGGAGCCTCTGTATGAAAATACAGCGTGGTGTCAGCGTTAATGGCAGACAGAGAGAGCTGCAGAAGGACTGCAGTTAAGTAGGGTGGTACCGCCGAACTTTTCGGTCCCTTTTTTGGGAAACGAAAGGTCCGGCGATTTTTTATTTCCGCAGAGGAAGGAACCTTCCGGTCGGAAGGGAATCTGCGGGGAGGAAGGTCGGCCGGAGGATCGTTTTCACAGACAGACGGGGCATGGGGCTCCGGAGAGAAATCAAGAAAAGGAGAAAAAGTCATGGCAAATGAAAAGAAATTAGTAAAAAATATCACTTCCCGCGATGAGAACTTCGCACAGTGGTACACAGATGTGGTTCGGGAGGCTGAGCTGTGCGACTACTCGAGCGTAAAGGGATGTCTGAACTACCTCCCCAACGGTTACGCCATCTGGGAGCTGATTCAGGCGGATCTGGACAGACGCTTCAAAGAGACGGGCGTGGAGAACGTAAGCCTGCCTCTGCTTATTCCGGAGAGCCTTCTTGAGAAGGAGGGAGAGCACGTGGAGGGATTTGCGCCTGAGGTGGCGTGGGTGACACACGGAGGAATGGAGAGACTGCAGGAGCGCCTCTGTATCCGTCCCACATCTGAGACACTGTTCTGCGACCTCTGGGCAAGGACTGTCAAATCCTACAGGGACCTTCCCAAGGTGTGGAATCAGTGGAATTCCGTGCTCCGCTGGGAGAAGACTACAAGGCCCTTCCTCCGCTCAAGAGAGTTCCTGTGGCAGGAGGGACACACCATCCACGCCACGTATGAGGAGGCAGAGGCCCGTACCATCCAGATGTTCCATGTATATGAGGACTGCTACAAAGAGACGCTGGCGATCCCCTTCGTGTCCGGAAGAAAGGCGGAGCATGAGAAGTTCGCCGGAGCGCAGGACACCTACACCATCGAGGCTCTGATGCACGACGGAAAGGCGCTCCAGTCAGCCACCAGCCATTTCTTCGGAAGCGGATTCCCGGACGCCTTCGGCATCAAGTACCTGGATAAGAACAACCAGCTCCAGAGCGTGTACGAGACGTCCTGGGGATGGTCCACGAGAAGTATCGGCGCCATCATCATGGTCCACGGCGACGACAGCGGACTGGTGCTGCCGCCTCACGTGGCTCCTGTAGAGTGCCGCATCATTCCCATCGCACAGCACAAGGAAGGGGTGCTGGATCGAGCCTTCTCACTGCTGGATGAGCTGAAGAAAGCCGGATACAGAGTGAAGATCGACGACTCCGACAAGAGCACAGGCTGGAAGTTCTCCGAGCAGGAGATGCTGGGTATCCCCGCACGTATCGAGATCGGACCAAAGGATATCGAGAAGAACCAGGTGATTGTAGTCCGCAGAGATACAAGGGAGAAGATCGTTGTGTCTCTCGACGAGATTGCAGGAAAGCTGCGCGGCATCCTGGAGACGATCCAGCAGGATATGTACAAGAGAGCTGAGAAGTTCCTGAACGACCACATCGACACAGCCACGACCATGGATGAGATGGTGGAGAAGTTCAAGGCCAACAGAGGCTTTGTAAAGGCATGCTGGTGCGGAGATCCGGAGTGCGAGGGCGAAGTGAAGTACGCCACAGGCGGCGCCGCCACCAGATGTCTCATCGAGGACGAGGAGTTCATCTCCGACAAGTGTGTCTGGTGCGGCAAGCCGGCCAAGCACATGGCATACTGGGGCAAATCCTATTAATCCCTGCTTCTTGCTTCGCCGGGCAGAGCCCGGAAAAAGAAAAAGAGGGAGAAACCATACAGAAAAGACGGGATACAAAGGGCGGAAGGACAAAAACTTCCGCCCCTTGTCTTGCGCCCGAAACGGGAAATGGGCTATGATAAAGACATGAGAGCAGAGGGCAAAGGACTGATAGTTATGAATGGCGCCAGAGAGATATATATTTCCATGCCGGACAAGGTAAAAGAGATCGTCCGCACGCTGCGGGGCGCGGGCTTTGAGGCCTGGGCCGTGGGCGGATGCGTTCGGGACTCCATCCTGGGGAGAGAACCCGGGGACTGGGACATCACCACTTCCGCCCTGCCGGAGCAGACAAAGGAGCTGTTTCCCCGAACCTTTGACACCGGGATCCGGCACGGAACCGTGACGGTGCTCCTGGAGGGGGAGGGCTTTGAGGTGACCACATACCGGATTGATGGGGCCTACGAGGACAGCCGTCATCCTATGGAGGTGACCTTTACGGGAAATCTGCGGGAGGACCTGCTGCGCCGGGACTTCACCATCAACGCCATGGCCTACAGTGACGAGGAGGGGCTGGTGGACGTCTTCGGCGGTCTGGAGGACCTGGAGCGGGGCGTGATCCGCTGCGTGGGCAATGCAAGAGAGCGTTTCCGGGAGGACGCCCTGCGCATCCTGCGGGGCGTGCGCTTTGCGGCCCAGCTGGGCTTTGACCTGGAGGAGGAGACCTGGGAGGGGATGCGGGAGCTGGCTCCCATGCTGCAGAAGATCAGTGCGGAGCGCATCCAGACGGAGCTTATGAAAATCCTTCTGTCCGACAGGCCGGATATGCTTCGGACTGCCTGGGAGCTGGGGATTACCGCCTGGTTCCTGCCGGAGTTCGACAGGATCATGGTAACCACCCAGGAGACGCCCCACCACGTGTACACGGTGGGTGAGCACACGCTCCACGCCCTCCTGAATGTGCGGCCGGATAAGGTGCTGCGGCTCGCCATGCTGTTCCACGACATGGGAAAGCCGGACCTGAAGACCGTGGATGAGGAGGGAATTGCCCACTTTAAAAAGCACGCCCTGCGCAGCGAGGAGATCACGAGAGAGGTCATGCGCCGCCTGAAGTTTGACAATGAGACGCTGAAAAATGTGACCACCCTTGTGAAGTACCACGACTACCGGATGCCGGTCCAGGGGACATACGTGCGGAGGGCCATGAACCGGATCGGTATGGACCTCTTCCCCTTGTATCTGGAGGTGCGCCGGGCGGACGTGCTGGCCCAGAGCCTGTACTGCCGGGAGGAGAAGCTGGCGGATATAGACGGGGTAGAGCGGCTCTACCGGGAGGCCCTGGCCCGCCGCGACTGCGTTATGCTGAAGGATCTGGCGGTCAACGGCAGGGATCTCATTGAAGCCGGCTTTCGGCCGGGGAAGGAGCTGGGGGAGATTCTCCAGGGCCTTCTGGAGGACGTGATTCGGGAGCCGAAGCTGAACGAGAAGGGGAGACTGCTGGCTCTGGCAGAAGAGAAAAAGAAGTAAAAGAGGAACAGGCGTATTCCCGTCTCCGCTGTCAATGTAAAGAGCACCTGCAAAAAGAGCAGGTTCCTGAAGCAGATGTTTTCATTTTCCCTGTAAAAACCCTGGAAACCTTGAAAATACGAGGGCACTGAAAAACTTCCGTTTTTTAATGGGAGTTTTTCTTTCATAGA
>CAZZBJ010000034.1:0-21521 GCA_964652805.1 uncultured Mordavella sp.
CTCTGCCAGCTTCATAGCCTTGCTGACAGACATAATTCCGAGCTGTTCTCCAGCCTCGCTGATCACACGTACTTCCCTGTCTCTGATCTGTTCGTTAATCATTAAATCGCTAATTGTAGTGCACCTCCATCATAAAAACATAAAAAAAGTGAATAGTCCAGACTATCCACTTAACCTGTTGCACAATACACCTGACAAGGTATATAATGTTTCAATATCAACCAATAGTCACCCGATCGTGCTATGGTGAGAGCGGATACTCTGCTTTGTTTTACACCTTACGCAACTATTAATCTATCACACGTTCCAGTCCGTGTCAACACTTTTCTTTTTTCTTCTCTGTTTCTCCTTGCTAAATACCTTTTCTTTCATTATAATAATTCTTACATATGTCTGAAATCGTTCGGGATGCGGATGAGCGCATATTTTATGCGTGAAGAAGGCATGCGAAGATCCGGGACACATGTGTGGACTACTGAGTGAAAGAGGAGGTTTTTACAAATGAATAAGAGAAGCAGCTTTTCCGGCAAGCTTGGCTTTGTGCTGGCTGCGGCCGGATCTGCGGTAGGGCTGGGAAACGTCTGGCGTTTTCCCTATCTTGCCGCCCAGTACGGAGGAGGCACTTTCCTCCTGGTCTATCTGGTCATCGCAGTGACCTTTGGTTTTTCCCTCATGATCGCCGAGATTGCTATCGGAAGGAAGACCGGTCTTTCCGCTATCGGTGCGTTTAAGGCCCTGGACTCGCGTTTTGGGTTTCTGGGTGTCCTGGCATCCGCCGTCCCCATCATCATCCTTCCCTATTATTCTGTGATCGGTGGCTGGGTCATCAAATACTTTGCCATCTTTCTCATCGGAAAGGGCTCCGCTTCTGCGGCCGATGACTATTTTACCGGTTTTGTGGGGAGCACCTTCGAGCCTCTGGGCTGGTTCCTGCTCTTCCTTGGAGCCACGGCTGTTATCGTTCTCCTGGGAGTAGAGAAAGGAATTGAAAAGGTGAGCAAATTTGCCATGCCCATCCTTGTACTCTTGGCCGTGGGCATCTCCATATACTGTCTGACCCTGGACGGAGCCATGGACGGACTTGTTTATTACGTGCAGCCCCACATGGAGGACTTTTCCGCAAAGACGGTCCTCTCCGCTATGGGACAGCTTTTCTACTCCATGTCCCTGGCCATGGGCATCATGGTGACATACGGCTCCTACATGCGCAAGGACTCCAACCTGGAGAGCTCTGTGCATCAGATCGAGGTGTTTGACACAGTCATCGCCTTCCTGGCCGGCCTTATGATCATCCCGGCCGTGTTCGTGTTCTCCGGCGGAGACCCGAAGATACTCCAGAGCGGTCCGAGCCTTATGTTCGTGATACTGCCCAAGGTGTTCAGCAGCATGCCCATGGGCGGCGCCATAGGAGCGGCCTTCTTCCTGCTCGTGATCTTTGCGGCCCTGACCTCCTCTATCTCACTGATGGAGACCATCGTGTCCATCTTCCGGGACAAGTTCCACTGGAGTCGGAAAATTGCCTGCATCTTCGTGACAGTCCTGTCCCTGGCGATGGGAGTTCCGTCCTCCCTCGGATTTGGCCCCTTGGGCTTCATCACATGGGCCAACATGACCATCCTGGACATCATGGACTTTGCAAGCAACAGCGTGCTCATGCCCATCGTGGCCTTCTTCACCTGCATCTTTGTCGGCTTCTTTGTAGGCCCGAAGGTGATCGCGGACGAGGTAAAGGTTACCAACGGAAAATTCGCAGGAGAGAAGCTCTTCACAGTCATGATCAAGTGGATCACTCCGGTTTTCCTCATCCTTATCCTCGCAAGCTCTGTGGCCAATTCTATGGGATGGTTCAAGCTTTAATTTGATCAACAAGAACAAAATAAGAAGAAAGGTGATGCATAGACATGTCAATCGAAAAAGTCAAATCCTACTTCCGCCAATGGCCCGGCGCGGAGGAAAAGATCCTGGAATTTTCCGTTTCCAGCGCCACGGTGGCCGAGGCCGCCAAAGCGGTGGGCACCGAGGAGAGACGGATTGCCAAAACACTCTCCTTTATGCTGGATGACGGCCCCATCCTCGTGGTGGCGGCCGGGGACGCCAAGGTGGACAACAAAAAATTCAAAGACACCTTCCACAAAAAAGCCTCCATGCTGAAGGCGGACGATCTGCCAGAGCTGGTGGGACATCCCGCAGGCGGCGTGTGTCCCTTCGGAATCAGGGAGGGCGTAAAGGTCTACCTGGACCAGTCGCTTCAGCGGTTTCTCACCGTTTTCCCCGCCTGCGGCAGCGCCAACAGCGCCATCGAGCTGACCATTCCGGAGCTGGAGACGTACTCCCGCTTTGAAAAGTGGGTGGACGTGTGCAGGATACCGGAGTAACCCGCCCTTACCCAAGCGGGTTCAGGCAGGTATATACGATCTCAGATATCCTCTGTATTGTGTAGACCGCGTCTTCAGCGTTCGTAAAATCCGTCGACATGACACAGAGGATATAGTCTGTCTGGGGTCCGAACACAATGGCGGCATCGTGCTGGACTTCATCTGTCTCACCGGTCTTGTTGGCCGTCACCACGCCCTCCGGGACGCCGGAAGGGATCTTTCCCGTTGCCTGCTGATCCAGAAGCAGCTCCAGCATTTCCTCCGATGCGTTCTCAGACACGCAGGCGCCATTATAGATATTCGCAAGGAGTTCCCCGCAGTCCTCCACGCATGTATAGTTCTTCGTGTTCTGCGTGTATTCCGACTCCGTATTCGAGGGGCTCAGAGTGTGAAAGATCCCCGTATTTTCATATGTGCTCTCAGTCAGCCACTCTTCTATCAGACTGCACCCTTCCGTGAAGCTCCTGGATGAGCTGTGCATGCGGACCAGCTCATTGTAGGCCTCATTGTCAGAGACTGTGATCATATCCGC
This sequence comes from uncultured Mordavella sp., assembly GCA_964652805.1. Lineage (GTDB taxonomy): Bacteria > Bacillota > Clostridia > Lachnospirales > Lachnospiraceae > Claveliimonas. The sequence continues at coordinate 2,908 of CAZZBJ010000034.1, forward strand.
AAGAAGCTCCTGTGTCTTCTCAAGGCTTTCCTCCTCACTGCCTGAATAGAGGCTGTCGTTCTCCACCAAAAGATCCCATTGCTGGTAACAGCTCTCCATAACAAAGAGCTTGATCAGGCTCGCTGCGTAGATCTGCTGATTATTGACAGAAAATGACAGGCCTGTGTCCAGTTCTTCCACATAGACGCTCCAGGTTCCGTCCGTCTTTTCCGCAATCTCCTCAATCTCCGACTGCAGTTCCTCCATCTCCCTTTCCACAGAGGCCTCCCGCAGACTGTCTGCGGATATTCCATCCGCAAGGCCATCCACATGCACGAGAGTTTCCGCCAATATGCCGCTTTCTCTATATCCACCGGCTATCCGGACAGCCGCCGTCCCGGCCAGGATGCACACCGACACCGCTATCACTGCCGCCACCTTTCTTTTGTACATGCGCTTCCTTTTGTACATGCGCTTCCTTTTGTACATGCGCTTCCTCTTGTACATACACTTCCTCTTTTCTGCAGAATTACTGCTCTTTTTGGCATATTATACCGGCAGTTTCGTAAATCTGTTTGAAGAAAGTGCGAAATATGTGTGAATTTCCCAGAAAAAGAGCCGTCCCGACGGGGAACGGCTCTCTAATGTGCCTCTTGCTATTCTGTTATCCAGACCCTATCCGGCGATCCAGCTCTCTACGTCCGATGCGCCTGCGTACTTCTCCAGATATTCCTTCCCGTACTCCAGCGCCTTCTCCAGCTCGCCACCGGGGGAGAAGGAATAGATCAGAGTCAGCACCTCCTGCGCCTCCTCCGTGATCATGGCCCGCTCCGAGTCGCTTGTGGAGCTTCCGATGGCTCCCTTCTCATCCGCCAGCACCGGCAGGTGTTCGATCTTGACCTGATCCTTTCCGATGCCCTTGTAGGTCTCTCCTTCCCGCCCGATGCGGAAAACAAGCTCCTCCCCGATGCGAGCCGTATCGTAGGAGCCCACGGAAAATCCGGACCGGATGGAGATCAGGTTGTTCACATCTACCACTGTGTTGACCTGGTAGAGCCCCTTCCCCTGCCCGATCCTGCGGATCAGAGCCTCGGAGGACACCCGATAGCGGCCAGGGTCCTTCCCGAAGGCCCGGTAGGCGGCACGGGACTCCTTGATATTGGGGATCTCCGTCACCCCGTAGTCAAAGATATCGTCTTTTGCCTTCTTAAAAATATCCTTCCCAAGACAGGCCCACAGCTTCTCGTTTTTCTCTTCCACCTTCACCTTGTACTGCAGGCAGCCAACTCTCGTGTCCGGCCACCTGGCCTTCATCTCCTCATCGATCACCAGACGCTTTCCCATATCCCTTCGTCTCCTTTTCCTGTCCTGTCCCTAGCGCTTATTTCCCATGCAGAACACGGCCACAACGCCGGGGCCGGTATGGCTTCCGATGACTGTGCCGATGTTATTGATCAGTATATTGTCGATGCCCATCTTCTCGCGCACAAGGCCGGCCACGTACTCGGCGTCCTCTATGCAGTCCCCGTGTGTGATCATGATGATGTCGTTATCCCAGCCCCTGGACTGCTCCACAGCCATGTCCACGATTTTGTTCAAGGATCTCTTTCTCCCCCTCTCTTTTCCGATAACCCGGAGCTTTCCGTTATCGTCCACGTGGATGATGGGCTTGATCTTCACCATGGTGCCCACTACAGCTGTGGTCTTGGAGATACGCCCGCCTCTGTGCAGATGGTTCAGGTCGTCCACCGTCACATCGTGGCAGATGTGAAGCTTGTTCTCCTCCACCCAGGCCGCCGTCTCCTCGATGGTCTTTCCCGCTTCCTTCTGCTGAAGGGCCTTGCAGAGGAGAAGACCCTCGCCCAGACATGCGCACAGAGTGTCAATGACAAGGACCTTTGCCTCCGGATACTCCTCTTGGAGCTCCTCCCCCGCAATCTTCATGCTGTTGCAGGTGCCGGATAGTCCGGACGAGAAGGCCAGGTGCAGCACATCCTTTCCTTCCTTTAAAAACGGCTCCAGGGCCGCCCTCGCTTCTTCCGGGTTGACCTGGGAGGTGACGGACATCTTTCCCTCTCTCAGCCTGGCAAAAAATTCTTTGGCGGTCAGGCCGCTCATATCCTCATAGGTCTGTCCGTCTATCGTATATCTCAGAGGAACGACCGAAACATTCCTCTCTTCCAGCCATTCCTTTGGCAGATCCACCGTACTGTTCACAGTGATCACATAATCCCTCATTCTTCCCTACCTCCTATACATTGGTTTTGTTGCACTAATCATACCATTTTTTATACAGTAAGGCAAAACCTTTTGACAGCTCTACGCATATTTCCCCCTGTTTTGGTTTGTGGCAGGCCGCATCATCGTCATCTGCGGCATCTGCTTCAATAAGACCCTCTCCGGCCGGAGCCACCTGAACGTCAAATGAAACTAGGTGGTGCTTCCAAAGCCTCCGTTGCGGATGCCCTCCGCCTCGTCGTCCACTGTAATGCCGTACTCCACAAAAATTCCCTGCATAAAGCCTGTACCCCCAGAGAGCTCCACCGTCTTTCCCTCGTTGGTGTCGTTGGTGAGCCTGGCGAAAATGTGCCCCTCATTGTCAGAGTAGTAGTAATCGCTGTCAATGATGCCCACTGTGTTGTTGAGCTGGAGGCGGTACTTGAAGCCAAGCCCGCTCCTGGGATAGCATTTGAGCACCCACTCCTCCTCCATCTTTACCCGGATACCGGTGGGGATCTTCACCGTCTCCCCCGGCCTGAGGGCAAAGTCCGCGGGAGCAAAGAAATCATACCCTGCCGAGCCCTTTGTGGCCCTGCGCGGCAGGCGGATGCCCTCGTAGATTTCCCGAAGCTTCTCCTTTGACGTCTCTCCGAAGGTGTCTGTCCACCCCTCTTCAAACTGTGTAAAGCTTACCTTCTCAAATTTCGCAATCCTCTTAATCATGTAATACAATCTCTCCTGTCTTTAATGTCTTCTGCACATCGATTACCTGCTGGTTGGAGCTTCCCTTCCAGTGCAGCGTACTGTCTTTTTCATCCTCCCGGAAGAGCCCGTCCACCAGCACGTCCACGTACCGGACTACCTCCAGATCCCGCACCTCGTCCCAGGTGCTGCCTGTATACAGCCAGATGGTCTTGTCCGGGAAATCGCTCCTTATCTGGCGGGCCAGCTCCGTCACACCCTGGATATTAGCGGGGTGGAGGGGATCGCCGCCGGAGAAGGTGATGCCGCTTACATAGTCCTTCTCAAGCTCCTCATAGATTTCCTGCCGGGCCGCCTCATCAAAGGGCAGGCCCCCTTCCAGGTCCCAGGTCACCGGGTTGTGGCACCCGGGGCAGGCGTGGGCACATCCCGCCACCCACAGAACCACCCGCAGGCCATCTCCGTTGAGCATATCATCCTTTGTTATGTTGTGGTATCTCATGTCTTACATGCTCTTCCTTTCCGCGATCTCCGCCATCTTGGCCTCGTTGAGGCGGGTATCCCCCTTGACTCTGGAGTAGGACAGATACCCGTTCATACGGTCGATCTTTGTCAGATTTCTGCTGCCACACACAGGACACACTTCCATGGACAGCTCCTCGTGACCGCAGTCGTCGCAATAGGCCAGGGACAGGTTGACGCCCTCGTAGTAGCCCTTGGCCATAGCCCGGCGCACCAGGGACCGGATAGCTTCCTTGTTATAATTGACCGGATATTTGACATACTGAATCTTTCCGCCGTTGCTCAAATTCCAGAAGCGCCCCTCCAGATCCTGCTTCTGAATGGGGGTAATGTCCTCCGTCACATGGCAGTGAAAACTGTTGCTGACATACTCCCGATCCGATACATTTTCTATGATACCATATTTTTTCCGGAACTGCTGCACCTGGACGCCGCATAAATTCTCCGCCGGCGTCCCGTAGATGGCGTAGAGCCGCCCGTCCTCCTTCTTGAACTCATTCACCCTGTCGTTGATGTACTGAAGAGTCTCCAGGGCGAACTGCCCATCCTCCACAAGAGATTTCTTGTTGTGGAGCTGCTGCAGCTCGTTCAGGGCCGTGATGCCAAAGGAGGCTGTGGCGGACTTGAGGAGAGGCTTGATCTTGTCGTACAGTCCCAGATGGCCGCCGTAGAAGCCGCCCTCACAGTAGGCCAGGGGATTGGTGGAGGCCTTCATCTCTCCCAGGTAATCGTAGGTCCGCAGGTGGAGCTGGCGGATCAGGTTCAGATAGTAGTCCAGCACCTGGTGGAAATCCCTGCTCTCCTTCTTCGCCTTCGCATAGATCATGGGGAGGTGGAGACTGATCGCTCCGATATTGAACCTTCCCACGAACACAGGCTGGTCGTTCTCATCTGCCGGCTCCATGCCTCCCCGCTCATACCAGGGGGACAGGAAGGCCCGACAGCCCATGGGGCTTACGATCTTTCCATACTTTTTGTACATGCCGGCCACGTAGCCCTCTCCGGTGAGGCTGAGCCAGTCCGGGTACATGGTCCTGGAGGAGCAGTCGATACCCGCCTCGAACACATCCTCCATCTCGCCTCCCGGCCCGTGGAGCTTCTCATCGTAGAGAAAGACGATCTTGGGGAAGAGGACCGACTTTTTGTGTCCTTCCTTTCCCTGCCCCTTTTTGCGCACCTCCAGCATCTTCATGGTCACAAGCCTGCCGTACTTACTGGGGACCGTGCCGGCTGTCACTGTGATAAAAGGATAGTCTCCCCGGCTGGAGGAGACGGAGTTGAACTTGTACTCCCAGCCCTGGAAGCCCTGCTCCATCTCTCTTTCCAGATCCGCCCAGGCTACCCTCCGGACCGTCTCCTCGTCCAGACCCAGGCCCCGGTACTTCTGTATCAGTCTTTTGTGGGATTTCTCCGCAAAGGGCTCCAGTATGTCGTCCACGCTGGGGACGGTAAAGCCGCCGTACTGCTGGCTGGCGGCGCTCAGAACAATATCTCCGATGACGTCAAAAGCAGTGTCCAGCGTCTTGGGCTCATTGTACCACAGATTCCCCATCTCAAATCCCCCTGTGAGCACCGACTTCACATCAAAGAGACAGCAGTTCATCGTGTCCCTTCTGGCGGACATATCGTGGATGTAGATATAGCCGTCCCGGATGGCCTGGATCTCCTCCACGGTGAGGAAAAACTTCTTGTACAACTCTTTGTTCAGCTCATTGAAAATGAGGCTCCTCTTGGTGGACACAAGGGCGCTGTCCGTGTTGCTGTTCTCCTTGTCCCCGATGTACATGATGGACTGGCTCTTCTTGTATACGTCGTCCAGCATCTGGACAAAATCCTGCTTGTAGTTCCGGTAGTCCCGGTAGCTTTTTGCCACCGCCGGGTTCACTTTCTCAAGGGCTCCCTCCACCACATTGTGCATCTGGGCGATGGGCACCTCGGTGATGTCCAGGTCGTCCACCTTCTCTTCCACAAAGCGGCAGATGAACTTCAGTTCCTCGTCTGTGAACCTGATCAGCGCACGGTATGCGGACTTGTTGACAGCCACCACCACCTTCTGCACATTGAAGGACTCCTTTGTGCCGTCTTTTTTCACTATTTTCACGTTATCTCTTCTCATAATATGGCTCTCCTCGTTTATCTATATTTAGTGTTTTGTTATTATCGCACTCACTATATCCTGTGCAAAATGCATTATTTATATTACCATCCCCGTCTGCCTGCGTCAATCAGAACCGTCCGGAAATATTCCACAAAAAAAGAGTCTTGCCGGACTCTTATTTTTGTATACTTATTATGAGACTGTTTTTCAGTTTTTGCGGCCAGTTTTCACATTTAGTTTCCGCACTCGATACTGATCTCGTTGAAGAGCTTCAAAATCTTGTCCACGGAGACTTTCGCTTTCTCCTCCCCCTTCATATCCAGGACAATATCTCCCTGGTGCATCATGAGGAGCCGGTCCCCGTACTCTGTGGCGTACCGCAGATTGTGGGTAACCATAATGGTGGTCAGCTTTTTCTCCTTCACGACCCTGTCGGTCAGCTCCATGATCAGCTCCGCCGTCTTCGGGTCCAGAGCCGCCGTGTGCTCATCCAGTATCAGGAATTCAATGGGCGTCATGGTGGACATGAGCAGAGCCATGGCCTGGCGCTGCCCTCCTGAGAGGGAACCCACCTTGATATCCAGCTTATCCTCAAGTCCGAGGCCCAGCTGGGAGAGAAGCTCCCGGTAGTAGGAGATCCGGGCTTTACCGGTCCCTCTGCCGAAGCCGTAGACCCTGCCCTTGTTATCTGCCAGGGACATATTTTCCAGGATGGTCATGGAGGGGCAGGTGCCCATGGCCGGGTTCTGGTAGACCCGCCCGATCCGGCGGTTCCGGCGAAACTCCTTCTCTCTTGTGATATCTGTGCCGTTGATGAAGATATGCCCCGCCTCCACCGGGATGCTGCCGCAGATAATATTCAGCATGGAGGTCTTCCCGGAACCGTTGCTGCCTACCACGGAGACAAACTCTCCGTCCTCCACAGTCAGGTCAAAATTCCGGAACAGGCACATCTCGTTGACAGTACCGGGGTTGTAGTATTTATGAATTTCTTTCAGTTCCAGCATCCGTCTTCACCTTCTTTCTTCTCTCCATACTGATGATCAAAATAACAAGGAACAGCACCGCTGTGATCAGCTTCATGGCCTGGGGCCGGAAATTGCGGATAGCCACAGCTACGCAGGCCTTGTAGATGACGGAGCCTATGAGCACCGCTGTAGTAGCCTGCATGATGGAGACTCTCCTGAAAAGGCTTGTGCCGATGATGACGCTGGCAAGGCCAATGACGATGGCGCCGGTTCCCATAGATATCTCAAATACTCTCTCCTCCTGGCAGAACGCACTGCCCGCCAGGGAGACAAGGCCGTTGGCGATGGCCAGACCCACAATCTTCACATTCCCCTGGTCCTTGGCAAGGGAAGTGACCAGCACCGGGTTATCCCCCACTGCCCGCAGAAGGTAGCCGGATTTTGTCTTTAAATACAGATCCAGCAGCACCTTGGCGATGACCGTCAGAATGAGAATGATCAGGAGGGTCGTGTAGCTTTTGAGGGCCTCCGGCACGATCCCGTCAAGCCGCTCATTTTTAAAGATGCTCTCCTGAGAAAAGAGGGGCACGTTGGACGTGCCCGCTATATAGAGGTTGATGGTCCACAGGGCAGTCATCATGATGATGCCTGAAAGCAGATCCCTCACCTTTCCCTTCACGTGGATCAGCCCCGTGCAGACCCCGGCCAGAGCCCCTGCGGCAAAGGACGCCAGCAGGCTCAGGTAGGGATTGACTCCGTTTGTGATGAGGAGAGCCGTCACAGCCCCTCCCAGGGGGAAGCTGCCGTCCACCGTCAGATCCGGGAAATCCAGGATTTTGTATGTGATGTATACGCCCAGGGCCAGTATCCCGTAGATCAGTCCCTGCTCCAGTATTGTTACGATAAAGTCCATGAAAACCGCCTCACCTTCTGATTTACATTTTCTTCAGCTCAAAGCTGCCAGGCGGATCACTCTGCAGACGAATCTGATATCTCGTCAAAGCTCTCCACCGCACTCTGTGCCAGCTCATCCGGCACTGTGATGCCGAGATTTTCCGCTACCTTCATATTTACATAGAAACCGGGCTCTGTGATGGTCTCATAGGGCATCTCGGAGGCCTCTGCCTCTCCCTTGAGGATCTTTGCAGCCATCTCGCCGGTCTGCTCTCCTAATGCCACGTAGTCAAGTCCCTCAGCTGCCAGACATCCGATGCGCACCTGCTCGATCTCGCTTCCGAATACCGGGATGCCCTTCTCATTCGCCTTCTCCAGGATCGTCGGCAGGGAAGCCACCACTGTGTTGTCCGTCAGGTTGGTGATGCAGTCCACCTTGCTGATCAGGTCATCGGCTGCCAGGGAGATATCCGCCGTTGTGCTGATGCCGCTTTCAACAATCTCAAAGCCGTAGTCGCCTGCCAGCTCCTTGTAGATCTCGAGGGCGGAGATGGAGTTGGCCTCGCTGGTGGTGTACATGATTCCCACTGTCTCTGCGTCGGGAAGGATCGCCCGGATCATCTCCAGCTGCTCCTTGACGGGAAGCTCGTCGGACGTTCCGGTCACATTGCCCACCGGATTGCCTTCCTCGTCCGCCAGCTCTGCCGCCACCGGATCGGTCACCGCCGTGTAGACTACCGGGATATCTGAGTCCATGGCCGCATTGTAAGCGCTCTGGGCGGTGGGGGTGGCAATAGCACAGATCAGGTCCACCTTGTCAGACACGAAGGAGTCTGAAATCTGGCTGGCCGTTCCCATGTCGGCCGCTGCGTTCTGGTACTCCACTGTCAGATTTTCTCCCTCAACAATCCCCTCGTTCTCCAGTCCCTGGAGGAAGCCTTCCCTGCAGTTGTCCAAAGAGCCGTGCTCTGCATACTGGGAGATGCCGATGGTGTAGCCATCTTCCCCTGACTCTGAGGAGTCGGAGGAGCCAGAGCACCCTGCTGCCATCACTGTTGTCATTGCCGCCGCCAATAATACTGCCATCATTTTTCTTTTCATCATTGTTCTGTTCTCCTTTACTCTTGTTCTTTTTTTTGCTGTCGTACAGGAGAGAAAATCCGTGGAGCGGGTATCCCGCAGAGCGTCTACTTAATAGAGAACGGCGTTTTCTATTAAAATAAAAAACCGTCCCAAACCAAAAGGCTTGAGACGGTAATAAAATCTTTATTATCGCGGTACCACTCAAATTGACAAACGTCCACTTTCTCATGTACTAACATACACTCCTGATTGATAACGGGTTCGGTTCCCGACAAGCCATACTCACCGTCTCCGGTTTTCAAGCCGCCCTCGAAAGTCCATTCAACTATCCGCTCCGTATGGCAATCCCACCGCCTGCCACTCTCTTTGACATCGCCGTGATAATCTACTCCTCTTTCTCATCGGTTTATGGATTATTTACTTCATGTTCATTACTCTACTCTGACAAAGCAGATTTGTCAAGAGATTTTTTTATCAGTCGTCAATAACCGGCACCGGCTCGTCGGACCAGGCATCCAGATCGTTTATGTACTTCTTCGTCTCCTTTGCTATGAGATTGGACAGAAGGAGCACGGCGATCAGGTTCGGCACAGCCATCAGAGCGTTCAGGATGTCTGCCAGAGCCCACACAACGTCCAGAGCCACAACCGGTGCGATAGCCGCCACAACCACATAGAGGACGCGGTAACCGATCAGCACCTTCCTGCCTGCGAAGTACTCAACCGCGCGTTCGCCGTAGTAAGCCCAGCCAAGGACTGTGGAGTAGGCGAAGCAGATGATGCCCAGTGTCAGGATCACAGGTCCCAGATAGGGGATCTGCTGGAAAGCAAGTGTTGTCAGAACGCCGCCGTCAGAGATCTCATCCGCATTGATGTTGGGGTTTTTCATAACGGTCGTCACAATCACAAGACCAGACATGAGACACACGACAACTGTATCCCAGAATGTACCTGTGGAGGATACAAGCGCCTGACGCACCGGGTTTCTCGTCTGAGCCGCCGCCGCCGCAATAGGTGCGGAACCCAAACCGGACTCATTGGAAAAGAGCCCCCTCGCAATACCATATCTCATGGCTGCCATGATACCAGTTCCCACAAGTCCGCCTGCCGCTGCGCCGGGCGTAAAGGCCAGTGTGCAGATCGTCTTGATGGCCGGAATGATGTAATCATAGTTGATGCCAAGGATGATGAGGCATCCCAGTACATAGAAGATCGCCATAAAAGGCACCAGCTTTTCACAAACGTTTGCGATGGACTTGATGCCGCCGAAGATAACGATGGCCGTCAGGACCGCGACCACGATACCGATGATCCATCCTGGAATTCCCATGTTCTCCTCAACAATGTTGGCGATGGCGTTTACCTGTGTGGCGCAGCCGATACCAAAAGAGGCAAAGCCGGCGAAAATGGCAAACAACATTCCCAGGATCTTGCCCAGGGGCTGCCATTTCAGTCCTCTGGAGAGAGCGTACATAGCTCCTCCCTGCATACGGCCGTCCTTTGTCTTCACGCGGTATTTTACGGCGATCAAAGACTCGGAGTACTTTGTGGCAATTCCAAACACGCCGGAGAGCCAGCACCAGAGCACGGCTCCTGGTCCTCCCAGGGCGATGGCCGTTCCCACGCCTACGATATTACCGGTTCCGATGGTCGCCGCCAGCGCGGTGGTCAGGGCGCCGAAGTTTGACACCTCTCCTTCCGCATCCGGATCCTTGGTAACGGAAAGCTTGATACCTTTGCTTATCGATTTCCACTGGATAAATCCTGTGCGGAACGTGAGGAAAATGTGTGTTCCAAAGAGCAGGATGATCAGCCACCAGCCCCAGATCACGTCATCGACCGCATAGATCACATTACTGATTGTTTCCATAAGATTCCTCCTTTTCTTCACTTTGAGTTTCCTTTAGTAAAACACAACATAACAATACACAAAGAACTTCTGTACTCTTCATCCTTCATGTTCGTTCGTTTACAACAGTCTACCAGATTTTTCTGATAACCGCAAGTTTTTATTGCAAATGTGACTATAAATTATAGATGTAACGTATAATTCTTCATACTCTGCACCTTTCATCCTTTATATTCGCTTACAATAAGCTGTCAGACATTTCTGATAACCGCAAGTTTTTGTTTCAAATGCAAACACAATTATAGATGTAACCCATAATTCTTCATACACAGAAATGATTATGTGTTCTTTGCTTCCTATAAGCTCTTAGGCTCTGTTTAACTAAAAAGGGCATGGACAAAGACCTTTTTAGACATCTTTGCCCAAACCCTTTTACGCATGACTGAATTATACGGCGAAAAACAGCGTCCTGTCAAGAGACACGTCCAAACATTTTTCAGACTTTGTTCACATTTCCTACACATTCTCACCCTAAAATTAGGAAAGAAAATTGTAATCTAAAGGAGGTATCGCTTTGATCGAAGTCAGAAATCTGGTGAAGTACTACGGCTCCCACATGGCCGTGGACCATCTGAATTTTACCATCCAGAAAGGGCAGATTTACGGGTTTCTGGGACCTAACGGCGCAGGGAAGTCCACCACTATGAATATCATGACGGGCTATCTCGGGGCCACGGAGGGGCAGGTCCTCATCAACGGACATGATATCCTCACAGAACCCTGCAAAGCAAAGAAAGATATCGGCTATCTGCCGGAGCAGCCGCCCCTCTACATGGATATGACCGTCCTGGAGTACCTGAAATTCGTGGCTGCCCTGAAGCTTATCGAAAAAATCGAAAAAAAGGTCCAGCTTGACCGGGTCATCAGCCTGGTCCGCCTTGAGCCTGTCAAAAACAGACTCATCAAAAACCTCTCCAAGGGCTACCGGCAGAGAGTGGGGCTGGCAGGCGCCCTCATCGGCTTTCCGGAGATCATCATCCTGGATGAACCCACTGTAGGGCTGGATCCCCAGCAGATCATCGAGATCCGCCAGCTCATCCGGGGACTTGCAAAGGAGCACACCGTCATCTTGAGTTCCCACATCCTGTCAGAGGTGCGGGAGATCTGCGACCACATTATGATCATCTACCAGGGAAAGCTGGTGGCCAGCGACACGCCGGAGAACCTGGAGCAGAAGATGCGGGGGAATGAGACTATAGAACTCCTCGTCAAGGGCAGTCCGAAGGAGACAAAGTCTGTCATTCGTTCTCTTCCCTCCCTCCTCTCCTTTGAGGTGCAAAAAGCCGAGGAGGCAGGCTGTACAAAGGTTCTACTCACAGTAAAGAGCCACGCTGATATCCGGGAGGATATTTTCTGGACATTCAGTCGGAATAATCTCCCTTTGCTGCGCCTGGCCAACACGCAGACCACACTGGAGGACATTTTCCTGGAGCTCACCTCTGAGAGTAAAAAACATTTAACAAAACAAAAAAGGGGAAAGGGAAAGGAGGCTCTGAAAGATGAGAGCAATTTATAAAAGGGAGCTGGGCTCCTATTTCCACTCCATGATCGGTTACGTGTTTATCGCCTTTTTCCTGGCTTCTACGGGAGTGTATTTTATGGCCTACAACCTGAATTACGGGTATCCCATTTTTTCCTATGTGCTCAGCTCCCTCGTGTTCATCCTGCTGATCGCCATCCCGGTACTCACCATGAAGTGCTTCTCCGAGGACAGGAAGGGCAGGACGGACCAGCTGCTCCTGACAGCTCCGGTCTCCTTGGGACAGATCGTCATAGGAAAATATCTGGCCATGGTGACAGTCTACCTCATCCCGAACCTGGTATTCTGTCTCTATCCCCTTGTAATCAAGATGCAGGGGAGCGCCTATCTGCTGATAGACTACTGCGGCATACTGGTGTTCTTCCTGACGGGGTGCGTCTACATATCCATCGGCATGTTTCTCTCCTCTCTTACTGAGAGCCAGATCATCGCCGCCATCTCATCCTTCGGCGTGCTCCTTATCCTTTATCTGTGGGACGGGATTTTGGGCTTTCTTCCATCTTCCGCCCTGCTGAACCTGATTATTCTGCTTGTGCTCCTTAGCCTTGTCAGCGTTCTTGTCTGGCATATAACGAGGAATCTTGTCATAGCCGGCATCCTGGAGGTCGTTTTCCTTGCAGCCGGCATCATCGTCTACGCAGTAAATTCCAGCGTGTACGAGAGCCTGCTGTCAGACGTTCTGGGGCAGCTGGACCTGACGGCTCCTCTGACAAATGTGGTATCCAGCAGCCTGCTGGATATAGGCAGCATCATCTTATCCCTTTCTGTCATCGGACTGTTCATCTTCCTGACCATGCAGTCCATACAGAAAAGGCGCTGGAGTTAGGAGGGACATGACATGATGGATAAGATCAGAAATTCATTTAAAAGCATCGCATCAAAGCAGGGAAGCTATAGCGTGGGCCTGACAGCCCTCGTCATCGCCATCGTGGTTGTCATCAACCTCATCGTGGGACAGCTTCCAAGCCAAATCCAGCAGATCGACATCAGCACAGACAACATATATGAGATAACCGACACGAGCCGGGAGCTGCTGAGCGACCTGGACAAGGACATCACCTTTACCGTGCTGGCCGACAAGAGCAGCACAGACGAGCGCATCAAGAATTTTATCGACAGATACAGCGCCCTCTCCAGCCACATCACTGTGGAGTGGATCGACCCGGTGCTGCATCCCTCGGCCCTCACCACCTACAGCGCGGACTCCAACACCATTGTGGTTTCCTGCGCTGATACGGACCGGAGCACCACCGTGGCATTCACCGACATCATCACCTACGATGAACTAACCTACTACATGACCGGAAGCACCACAGAGTCAGAGTTTGACGGGGAGGGACAGCTCTCCAGCGCCGTCAATTACGTGACGACGGACGTGACGAAGAACGTGTACTACACCTCCGGCCACGGGGAGAGCTCCCTGTCTTCCTCCATCACGGACCTGATGGGCAAGTCCTCCCTCACCCTGACCGAACTGAACCTGATGATGACCTCCTCCATCCCGGAGGACTGCGATCTTCTTCTCATGGATGCACCGGTCAATGACCTTTCAGAGGACGAGATCACCATGCTCACCGACTATATGGAGGACGGCGGCCATCTCTTTGTCATCCTGGGCAGCGACGTCAGCGAGACGCCAAACCTGGCCTCCTTCCTGGAGACCTACGGGCTCACCTCAGCCGGCGGCTACATTGCGGACACCCAGAGGAGCTACCAAGGTAACTACTACTACATCTTCCCGGAGCTCTCCGTGTCCGGCGACATGGCAAACGAACTCCAGTCAGAGATGATCCTTCTCGTCAACACCAACGGGCTGGTAGAGGGAACCCCGGAGCGGGATACCATCACCTTGACTCCCTTCATGACCACCTCCTCCAGCGGCTACGCAGTGACAGAGGACGGTCAGTCCATCCAGGGAACCTACGTGCTGGGAGCCACGGCCACGGAGAACGACAGCCGGCTCACGGTCATCAGCTCAGAGTCCATGATCGACGAGACCATCACAAGCCAGTTTGCAAACGTGGAGAACCTGACTCTGTTCATGAACGCAGTGACTGCAAACTTTGACGACATCGAGAATCTGTCTATTGAACCCAAGAGCCTGCAGATCGAGTACAACTCCATGCAATACACAGGGATCATCGGCCTGGCAGTCATCATCGGCATCCCCGTCATCTTCCTGCTGTACGGCCTGCGTCAGTGGATAAAGCGGCGGAAAGCGTAAGGAGGGATATTGGATATGGATATAAAAAAACACCGCACACTATTCCTGCTGGGAAGCATTTTCATCGTGCTTGTCCTCATCTACCTGGCTCTTTCCTCCTACCAGTGGGACACAGACGAGTCAGACTCCGGGGAGGACTCCCAGATCCAGGTCTGCGACCTGGGGGAGCTGTCCTCCTTCCAGTTCACAGATCAGTCCGCCGGCACGAGCATGAGCTTTGTAAAGGAGGAGGACACCTGGTACGTGGCCGATGACCAGGAGATCCCTCTGAACCAGACCTACATCGACACCATGGAAAATACCTATGCGTCTCTGACTGCCACCAGACAGATCGACGACCCGGATGCTCTGTCCGACTACGGTCTGGAAAGCCCGGCCTACACTGTCGAAGCGACAGACGCAGACGGCAACACGACTGTCTTCTCTATCGGGAATGCGGCGGAGGAGGACTATTATCTGACTGTGAACGGAGCCCAGTCGCCTGTGTACACAGTCACCAGCACAGTTGTATCCATCCTCCAGTACGACATGGATACCCTGGTGGAGAAGGATACCATGCCCTCCATCGGAAGCGGCAACCTTCTGACGGCGGAAATCACGGAGAACGGACAGACCACTACCTACTCCTCTGACGACAAGGAGCATAGCGAAACTATCGCTACTATCGCCGGCGGGTACGGGGCCATGTCCCTCACCGACCTGGCCAGCTATCACGCAACCTCGGAGGAGCTGACTTCCTTCGGCCTGGACGAAGCGTCCCGAACCACGGTCAAACTGACCTACCAGGAGTCCTCCTCCGACTCTGACTCCGACGAAGACTCCGAGGACAGCGATGATCTGACCTACACCCTCTACCTGGGCAGCGACTCAGGAGACGGCACCAGATACGTGCAGGTGCAGGACTCTGACCTGGTATACCTGGTGAGCAGCGATGTGCTGAACAACCTGCTTGGCATAGGGAACAGCACAGAAGAGTAGTTTTACATCAGCCGCAGGCTGAAGCCGCATATTGTATTGAAACGAGCGGGCCGCATCCGGGAGAAACTCCCGGATGCGGCCCGCTCGTTTTGCTGTCTTTTTGTTCCTGTCTGTTTTCTAATTTTTCAGGATGAGGGCCACAAAGACCAGATCCTCTGTCCCTGTGTTCTTCACTCCGTGTCCGTCCCCGTCCTTGCAGAAGGTCACGTCTCCCGCCTCGATGGGAACCGCCTTGCCATTGTCATCGTACATGCCGCTGCCGCTGATCACGTAGTAGGTCTCTGTCTCCCCGTGATGCTCGTGGTGTCCCAGCTCACAGCCCGGCTTTAAAGTCACACGGCTGAACATCTTGCAGTGGTCTCCCAGCTCCTCCCCTGTGATGAGAGCCTCCTTCATGATAAATCCCGCGCCGCCGTTGACGTGCTCTACCTGAACAGTCTCTCTCTCTGATGCTTTTGTCATAGTGACATTCCTCCTTTGATCTGATCTGCCACTATTTTATCACACAGTCTCACTCAATGACAATCTTATAATACTCGCATCCATGCCAGGTCCTTTTCGATATTATACATTAGTCTTCAAGCCCTCTTATCTTTCTCAAACGCTCTTTAATCTGCCTCTCATATCCCATGTCCCCGGGCTCGTAGAACCTGGCGTCCCGGATTTCATCAGGCAGATACTGCTGCTCCACATAGTGGTTCGGGTAGTCGTGGGCATATTTGTAGCCTGTGCCATGACCCAGGTTCTTCGCCCCCTTGTAGTGGGCGTCCTGGAGGTGTGCGGGCACGGTGGTCTTATGGCGCCCCACATTCTCCATGGCGGCGGAGATGGCATTCACCGCCGAGTTGCTCTTGGGAGCCGCAGCCACGTAGAGCACTGCCTGGGACAGGATGATCTGAGCCTCCGGCATTCCCACACGCTCTACCGCTTGGGCGGCGGAGACTGCCACGGTGAGCGCCATGGGATCCGCGTTTCCCACATCCTCCGAGGCGCAGATCATGATCCTGCGGGCAATAAACTTGATATCCTCCCCCGCATAAAGCATTTTGGCCAGATAGTACACAGCCGCGTCCGGGTCCGACCCTCTCATGCTCTTGATAAAGGCGGAAATGGTATCGTAGTGATTGTCCCCTGTCTTGTCGTAGCGGACCACTCGTTTCTGGATACACTCGGAGGCCACCTCCAAAGTCAGATGGATCTTCCCGTCGGCGGACCGCTCTGTAGTCAGCACGCCCAGCTCCACCGCATTCAGAGCGTTTCTTGCATCCCCGCCTGCCACGTCCGCCAGAAATTCCAGGGCGTCCTTATCGATCACCGCGTCATAGCTGCCCATCCCCTTCTCTTTGTCGTAGACCGCCCGGTTGATGAGGGTTTGCACATCCTCCTTGCTCAGGGGATAGAGCGCAAAGATGCTGGACCTGGAGATGAGAGCCCCGTTTACCTCGAAATAAGGGTTCTCCGTGCTAGCCCCGATGACAGTGATGGTGCCGTCCTCCACAAAGGGAAGAAGATAATCCTGCTGCCCCTTGTTGAACCTGTGTATCTCATCCACAAAGAGGATGGTCCTGCGGCCGTACATCCCCTGCCGCTCCTTCGCCTGTCGGACCACCTCCTCCATATCCTTCTTCCCCGCTACCGTGGCGTTGATCTGGGTAAACTCCGCCCTGGTAGTGTGGGCGATGACCTTGGCCAGGGTGGTCTTCCCGGTTCCCGGCGGGCCGTAGAAAATGAGGGAACCCAGCTTGTCCGCCTTGATGGCCCGGTAGAGGAGCTTATCCTTCCCGATGATGTGCTGCTGGCCCACCACCTCCTCCAGTGTCTCCGGCCGGAGCCTGGAGGCCAAGGGAGACTCCCTGTCCATATTCTGTTCTCTTGCGTACTCAAATAAATCCATATCTGTTCTGCCGCCTTTCCAGCCTAAAGTCCTGCTATATCCCGCACCACTTCCCCTGCGATGAGATGGCCTGCCACGGGAGGCGTAAAGGAGATGCTGCCGGGAAGGCTCCTCCTTTTTCCCTTGTCCTCCCCCGTGTCCCGTTCTGATACGTCCACAGGCTTCTCCTTGGAGTAGAGCACCTTCACATGCTCGATGCCCCGCTTTTTCAGCTCCTTTCGCATCACCTTGCAGAGGGGACACACAGAGGTCCGGCTTAAATCCTCGATCTCAAAGAGCTCCGGGTGGAGCTTGTTCCCTGTTCCCATACAGCTGATAACGGGAATGTGCTCCCGCTTTGCCCTCTCGATCACCGCCAGCTTTGCCGTCACGGTATCAATGGCATCCACAATGTAGTCCGGCCTCTCTGCGAAAAGCCCATCTATATTGTCTGCCAGGATAAAGGTCTCAAAGGTCTGTACCTTCGTCTCAGGGCAGATGTCCTGTATCCGCTCCCTCATCACCTCCGTCTTGTACCTGCCCACTGTGCTGTGGTAGGCGATGGACTGGCGGTTGATGTTGGTCACGGACACCCTGTCTTTGTCCACCAGGATGAGGCGCCCCACCCCGGTCCTGGCCAGAGCCTCGATGCAGTGGGAGCCCACGCCTCCCACCCCCAGCACCATGACCGAGGCGCTCCGTATTTTCTGCAGCTTTTCATCCCCTATAAGGAGCGCTGTTCTTGCAAATTCGTCTGCTGTATGATCCTGTTCTCTGAATTCTGTCATCTTTTTTGCCTTTTCTTTCTGCTTTTCTTTCCTTTACTGCCTTTTCTTTTTCCACGTTTTCCCTGTGCTCTTTAAGCAGCGCGCCGCCTCCACGGAGGACTCGCGGCAGTCATGCAATATAGTCCGTATCTGTTATGTTTGGCACATGGCACATATTAGATTGATACGGGAAGTGTCATCTGTATGGTGAATGATCGACTCCCTATAGATGAAAGGAATTAGTATGTACCCGCGTGGCTGATTCAGATTTAATGGAAGAAAAGCACGGAACACCTCACAGCGAAGTGTCCGTGCTGCAATCCAATGCCTATATGCCTGCCAACCTCTTTTTGCGATTTTTCAATGGCTTTTTATGGTGTTACTGGTTCGCAAAGTACACGTGATACATCGTATCGACGGACATCTCGTCGCTTGTTGTTCCGTCGTAATAGGTTGTCATATCGAACACGTAATCCTGATATCCTGTGACCATTGCGAAAAGCATCTTGAATGCATAGGTGTTTCCGGGCATAAACGTCTCGTCGGATGCGTAAACTTCAAGGTCCTCTTTGTTGCTGCCCAGACCGATATAGCTCGACGCACCGTCGTTTGAGGGTATGCCGCCACCCCCGATGTTGGTTGCTGAGAGGCTGATTGATGGCTCATTGATGCTGCCGTTGTCAAGCGCCGACGGGAAGTCCTCGGGTACATACACTTCATAATCGAGCAAATGCCATTCGACATCGTCCGGCAATGAATAGTCCTCGAAATCGATCTGGCCCCAGTCATAAGCGTTTTCGTTGTTCAAGTCGATCGCCTCCTGGATATAGGCCTCATCTTCCGAATATGCGGTGACCT
>CAZZBJ010000035.1:0-21310 GCA_964652805.1 uncultured Mordavella sp.
CACCTCCACGCTCTGTGCCCACAGGCCCGCGTGTATGTTCTGCCTCTGATAATAAAACTGCTGATCAAAATTTCCGGGATTTCGCGCCTCGTCAAAGAAAAAAATCTGTCCTCTGGCGCGCAGGATATTTCCTGTTCGAAGATCCGTCTTCTCCGGATCGTATAAGATCACGCCGGCCTCCTGAACGGTCCGGCCGGACTTTGTGATAGAATTCTCTCTCAGAAAAAATACATGGTAGTCTGCCTTCTCTTCCCGCTTCCACACCTGGCCTTCTATGAGGACTGTGTCGTCCTCCTCAAAGGCCTCCCGGACAGGGGGATCCCTGAGCTCCTCCAGGAAGATATCCCCGCCCAGGTGGACGACCAGAAAAGCGGCAAGCAGAAAGAGCGAGCAGAAAATAAACAATCGTCTTTCTTTCAATATTATTCCGTTTCCTCCACCAGATCCGGATTTCTCTCAAGGGGATGGCTTAGGTCCACCGCGTTCCTGAAGCTGATATCAGACTCCCCGTTCACAGAGATCTGCACAGCCCGGATCTCCCCGTCTCCGTTCTCCACAAGGGAATTCACTATGGAGTAGACTGCCAGCTCCGGGGAGACCTGGTAGTCCTGGGAGAGAAATCCCTCGTCAAAATTCACATAGCAGATGCCATCCTTTACAGAAACTCCCAGAAGGATCGTGTCCGCCGGCAGCGTGTTCTGACATTCCTGGGTCTGGGGACCCTTCAGGAGCTGCTCCAGGATCAGCTTCTGCAAAGATGTATTGCTGTTGTACCTCACGTTTACTGTCTCCTGCGCCAGACTGTTCCCATCCGCGGCGGCAAAGTACAAAGTCAGATCTGTCTTCTGATAGGAATTCAGGGCAGAGCCGATATTGCACACAAAGTCGTCCGCCCCCATGTAGCCTGTCTCTGTCCCGTCCGCCTCCCTGAGGGGCTGGTCGCCTATGAAAAAGCGGACCCTGCTGATGCCCTCGATCTGCGTCAGGGACTGGACCACAGCGGCCCGCAGCAGCACCTCACTCTTCTTGGAGAGACTGCTGTAGGAATCACTGAAGGTCAGATCCAGCTTCCCGTTCTGGAGATCCTTCACTTCCACAGACACCTCCTCCGGGATGGCGCTCACATACCCCTCCGGGTCCTCGGGCTCTTTCATCTCCTCCAGGGCCTCCTGAGCCATATCCCGGGGCTCTTCCTCGGACGGCTCCCAGACCACCGGCACAAGAGACACGCTTCCCTGTTCCACATAAAGCAGATACGCTTCCTCCTGCTCCGAAACGCTCCTCTCCCCGTCGCAGCCGGAAAGAATTCCCAGGGCCAGAAGAAAGGCCGCAGACAAGACTGCGGCTCTTTTCACCGCTCTTTTCCCTGGCCTGTACAGATTTTTCATATGTGGAAACCTCCTTCCCGTCGCAGTCGCCCTATGCGGGTGATCAGACAATGTAACTCAGGGGAATGCGCACGGTAAATGTGGTCCCCTCCCCCACCTGACTGTACACCTTGACAGCACCCCGGTGGAGGACCACTGCGTTTCTGGCGATGGCAAGGCCAAGTCCGGTGCCGCCGATCTCCCTGGAGTGGGATTTATCCACCCGGTAGAACCGCTCGAAAATGTGCTCCTGTGCCTCCGGCGGGATGCCGATGCCCGAGTCGGCCACTTCGATGTAGAAGAATTTGTGGTCCGCATTCAGGGAGACATGGATCCAGCCACCCTCCACATTGTACTTCACAGCGTTCTCCACAAGATTTGTGATAGCAAGGGAAAGCTTTACCTCATCAACTTCTGCGTTTACAGGCCGGAAACTTTCAAAAACCACTTCCATGTTGGCCGCCGCCGCGATGGGCTGAAGCCTTTTCAAGATTTTCTCCACCAGCTCATTGATGTTGGTCTGCTTTACATCCAGAGTGGAGGCTGTCTTATCCATCTTTACAAGAGACAGAAGGTCGTTGATAATCTTGTCCTCCCTTTCGATCTCCTCCGACAGGTCCGCCATAAACTCCCGGTACAGCTCCACAGGTGCGTCCTCCTGCACGAGCAGAGAGTCCGCAAGCACCTTCATGGAGGTGATGGGCGTCTTCAGCTCGTGGGACACGTTGGCTACAAACTCCTGCCTGGAGTCATCCAGTGTCTTCAGACGACCCAGCATCTTGTTGAAGGCCTCAGACAGAAGACTTGTCTCTGTGTAGGCATTTTCATGGAGATAGTTGGTGTCATAGCCTTCGCTGACCGCCTCAATGGAGGAGGTGATCCTGGCAAAGGGGCGGACCATGACAGAGCCCAGTATGACGGCGAGGACCGCCACCAGCAGGGCCATCACTCCCACGGCCACCCAGGCGGTGCCGTCCAACACGCTCAGGCCGTCCAAGACAGAGTCAGCGGACACGCTGGCAAGCAGAACGCCGGACACCTGGTCGCTTCCAGGTGCGAACACCGGGGAGGTCACTTCGATATACTGGTTGTCCGGGTCGTAGATCTTCGTCCCCTCTCCATCAAAACACTGCATCACATCCTCGGACACAATGATCTTTCCCGTATCCAGGTCGTATGTATCCTCTATGATCTGATACTGACTGTTGACCAGCATGATACGGCCGTTGTAAATATTGGACAGCTGCTCCAGTTCAGCCTCCAGCACCTCCGAAAGACCTGTGTCCAGGTATCCCCCGGCGCCGATCTGATCGCACAGGATCATGCACTGGTTCTGCAGCTGGGCGGTCCGCACGTCGACCGCCCTGTTTTCATAGCTTTTCAGGATAACTGCTTTCAAGACAATGCAGGGAATGATCCCCACTGCTATAAAAAGAAATATGATGCGAAACTTCAGACTCTTTAAAAAATGATTTCTGAAATATAATCTAACCCCTGAAATAGTAACCAACTCCCCACTTTGTGTACACATATTTCGGATCGCTGGGATGTGTCTCGATCTTCTCCCTGAGTCTTCGGATATGTACATCCACTGTGCGCACGTCCCCCGGATACTCGTAGCCCCACACAAGGTTCAGCAGGTTCTCCCGGCTGTACACCTTATTCGGGTGAGTGGCCAGAAGCTCCAGAAGGTCGAACTCCTTGGCAGTCAGGTTGATCTCCCGATCGCCGATCACCACTCTGCGGCTCTCGCAGTCAATCTTCATATCTCCCTTGACCACCAGCTTTCCGTCTTCCTTCTGATCCTTCTTCTTTCCTGTGCGGCGGATGATGGCCTTGATCCTGGCCTTCACCTCCAGGATGTTGAAGGGCTTGGTGATATAATCGTCGGCCCCGTACTCCAGCCCCAGGATCTTGTCCATGTCCTCGCCCTTGGCGGTCAGCATGACGATGGGGACGTCCGAGTACTCCCGGATCTGTCTGCACACCTCAAAGCCGTCCTGCTTGGGCAGCATGACGTCCAGGAGGATGATGTCGTATGTATTTTCAGCGGCCAGCTTCAGAGCCTCCTCTCCGTCGTAGGCGCAGTCCACTTCCATGTCGTCCTGCTCCAGACTGAACCGTACTCCCTTCACGATCAGTTTTTCATCGTCCACAACCAATACTTTCCAACCCATACTGTCTCCCTTAGCTTTTTATTTTTCTTCTGTCATCACACAGTGATCTCATCCTTCAGCTTCTCATAAATGCCTTCCTTGATGCCGTCCACCTTCATAATATCCTCCGGTGACTGAAATGCTCCCTCTTCCTCCCGATAGGTGATAATGGCCTCCGCCCGGGTCTGCCCGATCCCGGTGAGGGTCATCAGCTCCTCCAGACCGGCGGTGTTCAGATTCACCTTTCCCCCGTCCTGCTCCTGGGAAGGAGACGCCGACTCCCGGGAACCATCCTGGGGAAATGTGCCCGCCTCCGCCTCCTCCTTTGAAGGAACATAGATCTTCTGTCCATCTTCCACCTGCTGCGCCAGGTTTAGGCTCTCCGGGCTGGCCCCCTCCAGGGTGCCTCCGGCTCTCTCTATGGCCTGGTACACGCGGGCCTTTGCAGGCAGCTCATAAACACCCGGGGCGACCACCTGACCGCACACATAGACAAAGATGGAGGCAGTCTCCTTTTCCGGCCCCTGCCCCTCCTCCCGGGCTTCCTCACTTGTCTTATCCGGGGAGTCCTCCTCATCTGAGGAGGACTCCCCGCTTTCCTCCAGAGAGATCTCCTCTATGCCGGAGGTCTCTTCCTTCTTTTCACATCCGTTTAAGCAGACGGTCAAGATCACAAGGACCCAGAGAACCGCTGTCAGTCTTCTACGCATAATTCACTCCTTTACAGCCGTATCCCAGCTGCGGACACCCCTCTTATGCCTAGATAAAGTCATTGTACTATTTCCACCGGAAAATTGCAACTCCAATCAGCTTGGGTCCGACTCTGAGAACTGCACCCCAGGCATTGCTCACATACTTCCTCATAGTCTTCGTGACCTGGGTGTTAAACACGCCCTGCACACTCATGAGGGGGCCAGGCAAAAGCGCAATAAAAAACCGGCCATAGAAAATCACTTCCTTCCTCTTGATCAGAAGTTCGTATTTTCCACAGCCGGTCCGTATATTCCGCCGAAATCTGTATTTATCCGGGCATATCCTTTTTCGGTTCTTCTTCTAGAGCGCCTTCTCCAGCTTTTCGATCATCTCGTCCACATGCTCCTCTGTGATGATAAGGGGCGGCACCATGCGGAGCACATTTCCGCCAGCGGTGATGACGAGAAGTCCCTCCTTTTGGGCCTTCACCACAACCTCGCCCACCGGCACGTCCAGGACAAGGCCCTGTATCAGACCCTTTCCTCTGCGCAGCTTCACGGACTCTTTGCGCTCTGTCAGAACGTCCAGCTGTTTCTCCAGGTAAGCGCCCACCTTCTTCACATGATCGCAGATCTTCTCCTTCTCAAAAATGTCCAGCACCGCGCTGACCGCTGCGCACACGAAGGGATTGCCCCCGTAGGTGGTGCCGTGGTCTCCCGGGGCCAGGGACTTCTCCGCCACTTTCTCTGTCATGGCAAAGGCACCCACCGGGACGCCGCCGCCAATGGCCTTGGCCATGGCCATGATATCCGGCTTCACGCCGTAATCCTGCCAGGCAAACATGGCACCGGTGCGTCCCATGCCGCACTGGATCTCGTCCAGGATGAGAAGCACATTGTTCTCGTCGCAGAGTTTCCTTACGCCCTGCAGGAATTCCGAATCAATGGGATAGATGCCCCCCTCGCCCTGGAGACTCTCCATAATCACCGCACAGGTGTGCTCGTTCATCTGCTCCTTCACGCTGTCCAGGTCATTGTACCGGGCAAATCTCACACCCCCCATGAGGGGCTCAAAGGGCGTCCGGTAGGCCTCGTTGCCTGTCACGGCCACGGCTCCCATGGTGCGCCCGTGGAAGGAATGCTCCATGGCGATAAACTCATACCGGCCGGTGCCCTCTGTGTAGGCATATTTTCTGGCCGCCTTCAGGGCTCCTTCTATGGCCTCGGTGCCGCTGTTGGTGAAGAAGACCCGATCCATCTTGGCCGCCTTTGTCAGCTTTTCCGCTGCCTCGGCCGCCGGTTTGCTGTAGTACAAGTTGGAGGTGTGAAGCAGGGTATCCACCTGGTTTTTCAGGGCTTCCGTGTACTCCTTGTGGCCGTACCCAAGGCCGCACACGGCGATGCCTGCGGCAAAGTCAAGATATTTCTTTCCTTCTGTGTCATAAAGGTACACGCCCTCGCCCCTCTCCAGGACGATGGGATACCGGTTGTAGGTGTGCAGGAGCGACTGCTCCGCCTCGTCAATCCATTTATTTGTCATTGTAAAATCTACTCCCTTCATCGTCTAAGATGGCGGTTCCGATTCCTCTGTTGGTGAAAATTTCCAGCAGGAGGCAGTGGGGGATCCTGCCGTCCAGGATATGCACTCTGGAAACGCCGTTTTCAATCGCATCGATACAGTTATTCAGCTTGGGGAGCATACCGCCTCCGATGTAGCCCTCCTCCATCAGCTTTCTGGCCTCAGACACCTTCAGCTCCGAGATCAGTGTCTCCGGATCCTTGGGATCCTTGTAGACACCCTCAATGTCTGTCAGGAAGGCCAGCTTTTCCGCGTGCATGGCCCTGGCGATGGCGCAGGCCGCATCATCCGCATTGATGTTGTAGGTGTCATTCCTGTCGTCCAGTCCCACGGGACACACGACGGGGAGGAAATCCTTCTCCAGCAGATCCCAGAGGATGCCTGCGTTCACTTTCTTCACATCTCCCACAAAGCCGATGTCCTGACCGTCCGAGAGTCTCTTTGTCACTCGCAGGAGACCTCCGTCCTTGCCGCTGATGCCGATGGCCCGCACACCCAGTCCCTCCACGAACTGGACCAGCTCTTTATTTACCTTTCCAAGGACCATCTCCGCCAGCTCCATGGTGGCCTCGTCAGTCACCCGCAGGCCGTTAACAAAGTGGGGCTCCATGCCCACCTTGCCCACCCAGCGGCTGATCTCCTTTCCGCCGCCGTGGACGATGATGGGCTTAAATCCCACCAGCTTCAGCAGGGTCACGTCCTGGATCACTCTCTCCTTGAGGGTCTCGTCCACCATGGCGCTGCCGCCGTATTTCACAACAATGACTTTCCGGTTAAACCGCTGGATGTAGGGGAGGGCCTCGATGAGCACCTCCGCCTTGTCCAGATATTTCTGCATATTGTTATCCATTTTTCTTAGCTCCTGTAATCCGCGTTGATCTCAATGTATCCGTGTGTCAGGTCGCAGCCCCAGGCGGAGGCGCTTTCCTGTCCCAGCTTCACGTCCGCAATGGCTATTACCTCCGGCTCGGAAAGAATCTTTGTTGCCTCCTCCTCGCTGTAGTCCACAGCCGTGCCGTTCTCTATGATCTGAATTTTGCCTGCCTGGCTCTCAAAGAAGAGATCCACCTTCTCCGGGTCAAACTGCGCACCGGAATAACCCATGGCGCATAGAATCCTTCCCCAGTTGGCGTCGTGGCCCGCAATGGCTGTCTTGACCAGGTCGGAGCAGACGATGGATTTTGCCAGCACTTTGGCCTGCTCTTTGTTCTCAGCCCCGATAACCTTTGCCTCAAAGAGAGCTGTGGCTCCTTCCCCGTCCCCGGCGATCTTCTTTGCCAGGTACTCATTGATCACGTGGAGAGCCTCCTTAAACTTCTCATATTCCGGTGTGCCGCAGGTGATCTCCTCGTTTTCCGCCATTCCGTTGGCCAGCAGCAGCACCGTGTCGTTGGTAGAAGTGTCCCCGTCCACGGAGATCATGTTGTATGTATCCGACACATCCTCACTGAGAGCGCTCTGGAGCGCCTCCTTTGTGATGACCGCGTCTGTTGTGATAAAGGAGAGCATGGTGCACATGTTGGGATGGATCATGCCGGAGCCCTTTGCCATGCCGCCGATGGTGACGGTCTTACCCTTCACCTGGATGGTGACAGCAATCTCCTTCTCCTTTGTGTCTGTAGTCATGATGGCCCTGGCTGCCTCTGTGCCGGCCTCCAGGGTGGATGCTTTTTTCGGAACCAGGGCCGCAATGCCGGCCTTCAGCTTTTCGATGGGCATCTGCTTTCCAATGACGCCGGTGGAGCCGATGAGCACCCCGGCCGGGTCAATGCCCAGCATCTCTCCTGCCTTGTCCGCCGTATCCTGACAGTAGCCGAAACCCTCCGCTCCTGTGCAGGCGTTGGCAATTCCTGAGTTTACAATGACAGCCTGTGATTTCTTTCCACTTTTTACTACCTGCTGGTCCCACTTCACAGGAGCCGCTTTCACCACATTTGTGGTGAAGGTTCCCGCTGTCACGCAGGGCACCTGGCTGTAGACCAGCGCCATATCCGTGCGATCCTTGTACTTCAGTCCTGCCGCCGTGCAGGCCGCCTCAAATCCTTTTGCCGCGGTCACGCCGCCTTTCATTTTCTCCATGTTATCCACCTTCCCCTGAAAATATTTTTGCTGCTCTTTGTCACTGTTCATTAAACGCTGTGATGTTGGCGTCGTTCAGCACGAAATCATAGTAGTTCAAATCTTCTCTCTCGGTCCAGCCGATGGTGTTCCAGAAGGCATTTCCGATATCGTTTTTTGTAAATGCGATGAGGCAGACCTTGTTGATCTTCTCCGCCTTCAGAGCCTCCATGGCCTTCACCACCATCGCCTTGCCTATGCCGTGACGCCGGTAGGCCTCGTCCACGCATACGTGGTAGAGACAGCCTCTCCTGCCGTCGTGTCCGCAGAGGATGCTGCCCACGATCTTCCCGTCCTTTTCCGCCACCACGCTGGTGGTTGGATTTCTCTTAAGAAAGCGCTCCACACCCTCCCTGGAGTCGTCGATGCTCCGGATGCCGAAACCCTTGATCTGTTTCCAGAGATGGTACACCTCCTCGTAGTCGTCTATTGTCATTTCCCGGATGGTCATGTCTGCTCACCTTTTACGGGAACATGGGCACAAGGTCCAGTCCTGTATCCTCGGTCAGTCCGAAAGCCAGGTTCATGTTCTGCAACGCCTGTCCGGCCGCTCCTTTCACAAGATTGTCAATCGCTCCGATCATGATGATGCGGCCTGTCCTCTCATCGATCTTAAAGCCGATATCCACGTAATTGCTGCCCTCCACCCACTTGGTCTCAGGGAAGACGCCCTCATCCAGAAGGCGGATGAATTTCTCTTCCTTATAATATTTCTCATACACAGCCTTCACATCCGCAAAGCTCACATCCTCTGTCAGCTTCGCATACTCTGTGGCCAGGATGCCCCGGTTCATGGGCACGAGATGGGGCGTAAAGTTCAGCACAACCGAGTGTCCGCAGGCGTAGCCCAGCTGTTCCTCGATCTCCGGCGTGTGCCTGTGGGAGGCGACGCCGTAGGCCTTCATATTTTCATTGACCTCACAGAAGAGGTTGGGCACTTTGGCCCCTCTTCCGGCGCCGGAGGTGCCGGACTTGGCGTCAATGATGAGAGTGTCCATATCGATGAGCCCCTCCTTTGCCAGAGGGTAGGCTGTCAGGATGGAGCAGGTGGTGTAGCAGCCCGGGTTAGCGACAAGTCGGGCCTTCTTCACGTCCTCTCTGTTGATCTCGCACAGGCCGTAGACTGCCTCCTTTATAAACTCCGGGCTCTTGTGCTCTATGCCGTACCACTTCTCGTAGGTGGCCACATCCTTGATGCGGAAATCCGCGCTCAGGTCGATGATCTTCACCTTACTTAAGATATCCTCATTTACAAGGGAGGCGCACAGGCCCTGAGGGGTGGCTGTGAAGATCACGTCCGCCGCCGCAGCCAGCTCGTCCATGTTGTCGTCCATGCAGACCGCATCCACGATCTGGAACATGTTCTGGTACACACTTGCGTACTTCTTATCTATATAGCTTCTGGAGCCGTACCACACGATCCGGGCATCCTTATGTCCCATCAGGATGCGGACCAGCTCTGCTCCCGCATATCCGGTGGAACCGATAATTCCTGCTCTTATCATCTTTCGCATATCCTTTCTTAGATTAAAACAGAATAACACTTGTTAAAGTTTATACCACTTTTCTTTCTGTGTAAAGTGGATTGTCGGAACTTTTCCTCCGCTGTATGTTTATACTGCATGATTATACATCTATAGTGAATATTATGCAAGTTTTTTCTATCATTCTTTCCAGCGCATCTCCTCTTTCCCTCTGTCCGCCCAACTTTTACCACTCCCGCACACTCTCGTTTATTCTCCATTTTTATGGGGTTTCTCTTGGCGCAATCGGATTGGTTGCAAAAACTTTGTATAATATACACTAAAATTTGGTTTTTTTGCATTGTACTTGCATAATTATAAAATATGGTGTATAGTAAACTTTGCAGTTTAGATTGTTTTGAGCGCGGCTCACAGCAGCGCAGAAAAATGAAAATACATTTCAGGAGGAAAATGCAATGAAAGAGAAAGTGGTACTTGCCTATTCAGGCGGACTTGACACAACAGCCGTCATCCCATGGCTGAAGGAGACATTCGGATACGATGTTATCTGCTGCTGCGTGAACTGCGGACAGGGCGAAGAGCTGGACGGTCTGGAGGAAAGAGCGAAGATGTCCGGCGCTTCCAAATTATATATAGAAGATATTGTGGATGATTTCTGCGACAATTACGTTGTTCCCTGTGTGCAGGCCCACGCAGTGTACGAGAGCAAATATCTCATCGGCACGGCCATGGCCCGCCCCGCCATCACCGAGCGTCTCGTGGAGATCGCAAGGAAGGAAGGCGCTGTCGCCATCTGCCACGGCGCAACAGGAAAGGGAAACGATCAGATCCGCTTTGAGCTGGCCATCAAGGCTCTGGCTCCGGACATCAAGATCATCGCCCCCTGGCGGATGACAGATCTGTGGACCATGCAGTCCAGGGAGGATGAGATCGAGTACTGCCGCCAGCACGGCATCGACCTTCCCTTTGACGCAAAACACAGCTACAGCCGCGACCGCAACCTGTGGCACATCAGCCACGAGGGTCTGGAGCTGGAGGATCCGACCAACGAGCCAAACTACGATGATCTTCTTGTTCTCACGGTACCCCCGGAGAAGGCCCCGGATGAGCCGGAGTATGTGACCATGACATTTGAAAAAGGTGTTCCAAAGAGCATCAACGGCGTGGAGATGAAGGTCTCCGACATCATCCGCAAGCTGAACGAGCTGGGCGGCAAGCACGGCATCGGCATCATCGACATCGTGGAGAACCGCGTTGTTGGCATGAAGTCCCGCGGCGTCTATGAAACTCCCGGCGGAACCATACTCTACGAGGCACACCAGCAGCTTGAGGAGCTGGTTCTGGACCGCGCCACAACAGAAACGAAGAAGGAAATGGGCAACAAGCTGTCTCAGGTTGTGTACGAGGGCAAATGGTTCACCCCCCTCCGGGAGGCCATCCAGGCGTTTGTGGAGAGCACCCAAGAGTGTGTAACCGGCGAAGTCAAATTCAAGCTCTACAAGGGCAACATCATCAAGGCCGGCACCACCTCTCCCTACTCGCTGTACAGCGAGTCCCTCGCAAGTTTCACAACAGGCGACATGTATGACCACCACGACGCCGACGGCTTCATCACCCTGTTCGGGCTGCCGCTCAAGGTACGCGCCCTCAAGATGCATGAGATGAAAAAGCAGAGTGAGAGTAAATAATGAATTTGGGGACGTAATACTTTGCAAAAGTATTACGTCCCCATTTTATTCTCCAGCCCGGATCGCTTCCAAAGCCACAGACCGGACAGCACCACAAACAGCGCACCGCCGATCAGCTCAATCTCGTAAATGATGTTCTCACCTGTTGTGGACATCACCGGCAGGGCGGAGCATACGATCGCGATCCCACAGATCACCAGTTCTAAACAGCCAAGGAAGCAGCCCCACTTTTTATTTGTTGTCATCTGATACAGCTCCGGCTTATCCTCTTTTTCCTTCTTTATTTTAATGTATGCCGCAAACAGCAGCACATAGGGGAACAGGGAGGTCAGCGCTGTCATGGTGACAAGCACGTTGTAGATAGTCTCCACTGCCGAGAAAAAGTTGACTCCCGCCAGGAGCACTGTAATCAGGACTGCCTGGAACAGAATGGCTTTCTCCGGCACATCGTACTGATTTTTCTCCATGAACTTATCCGAGAAGATCCCCGGCTCTGAATAGCCAAACAGCATTTTCACCGGCTGCACGATGTACAGGACAAGGGCTCCCAGAACGGACAGGGCAATGCCAAACGCCAGGACCTGCACAAGGATCTGTGGCACTCCGAGGAGCTCGCTGGCCTTTGCCAAGGCGTCCAGTGTGCCTGTGTAGGCGAAGATTTCCGAAGTGGGCAGCAGCATGGTCATGCAGACAGCTCCCACAACATAGAGCACGCAGATGAGTCCCGCCGCGATCATGATGGCCCGTGGGTAATCCCGCTGCGGATTTTTCATGTCAGACACAAAGTTGGCCGTAAATTCCGCCCCTGTGTAGGCAAATGTGATGCCGGAGATCGCCACAAGAGAATTCATATTCATTTTCGGCGTCAGTGTGGACAATGTATACTCTGAAGCGCTGGGCGCCATCTTCAGGACAACAATGCCCAGGATGGCCATGCCGATCAGAAATATGGTCGGTATCACCGACCCAAGTGCACCTACGCTGGTAAAATACTTTCCAAGCTTCATGCCCCTCATACTGACAAAGGACAGCCCCCAGATCACCACCAGCGACATGATCAGCACAAAGGGCTTACTGTCCGCCAGCTCCGGCTTCCCGATCATATAGCTGATGTTAATGGCCAGGAAGGTCAGGAACGAGGCGTACCAGAAGATCAGAGCTGTCCAGTGCATCCAGGACACGAGAAATCCGTACTTTGTCCCAAACGCAATCTTTATCCAGTCGTTCAGCCCTCCGTCCGTTGGATAGGCAGAGGCCAGCTCCGCACACATCAGCGCCTGGGGGACGAAAAAGATCAGCATGAAAACAACCCACATGGGGATCGCTCCCAACCCCAGACCAAAGCTGTCTGAGGTTGACCTGGCAATCCATCTGATCCCGTAGAGCGCGGAGACATTCATCAACACAAGTTCCTTAAAGCTGATTTTTTTGTACTTGATGGTCCTCACCCCTTTCGTTCGGTTCAGTCTACCGGATTAAAGTCCATTTCTCTTTACTTTATAGTCGTAATCCCTGTGGAACACGTGCTCTCCGTTGATGGAGGCGTCCATGTAACCCGTGATATAGAAGTTTTCCAGATCAGCCGTCTGGGTCACTACGATGTCACAGTCCGTAAGCCAGCCCTCCCGGCCGTTCTTCATCTTCTGATAAATTGTGTATTTCGCTGAGAGCGGATCCTTGTTGCTCATAGTCAGCTCTCTCTTCAGATTGTGCTCTACAACAGTTCCGATATCATCAAAGCGGTACACGCCCTCTCCGAACACGCCTCCCACACCGTCGGTGATGGAGGTCCATGTGTCTGTGATCAGATCGTATGTGATCTGCCGGTCCACATGTCCCGGCGAGAGTGTGCTCATCGGTGTGAGCGGTGCGCATCTTGCCTCCATGTCCGGTCCCTTGGCGTCCTTTCCCTTAAACAGAGGCAGGGCAAATTTGGCGGTGGACAGATCCAACTTCAGCGTAGCAAGTTCCGGCGACGGCCAGATCATGGGCCAGAAGGAATTGGCTATGGCAAGTCTGATCCTGTGCCCAGCAGGGAAATTGTGCCCGCACACATCCAGCTGTACCCTGGCCTTATATTTCTTTCCCGGCTCCAGATAAACCACCTTCTCATGTCCCTCCAGATGAGTCAGGTTCATCAACCCATAGGAGACTCTCGTGGCTGCTCCGTCGGGATGGATGTCACAGAGTTCCGCATAGAGGAAGGCGTTTGGCTTATCGCTGGTAAGCTCCACCTCGAATTCCGGATAGCCTAATATTTCCACCTCTTCCTTTAAAATGTCAGAGTCAAATACCATGGCCATACCGTCGTCCATCCGCATATCAGCCGGACTCTCTCCCGGAACGCCGGCTCCCATCCACTCATTGGCCAGAAGTCCGTGGTTAGGAAGAGTACACAGGTCCACCACTTCCTCTCTCGTGTTCGCCTCCTCCTGGAGATGCCCGTAGGTCATGGACAGCGTCTTTGTCTCCACATCCGCAGAGGGCCATTTGTCCAGAGCTACCCAACGGCCGTCGCTGACAGGATGCACGGTCTCCGGCTTCATGCTGTCCTCCAGCCACACCTGAACCATCGGGCAGTCCAGCGTGTCATTGTCAATGCCCTTGAGCCATTTATCCCACCACTTTGTGGCCTCTCCCAGGAAGTCGATGGCCGGCTGGGGAGCCCCGTCGTGGGCAAACACATGGGCCCAGGGTCCGATGAGGGCCTTTCTCGGAACATTCAGTCCCTCCATCAGGGTGAGTACACTGTTTGTGTAGGAGTCAGCCCATCCGTCCAGGGCAAAGACCGGCACCTTGATGTCGTTGTAGTTTACGCTGACTGAACCGTGCTTCCAGTAGTCGTCCCTTGTCTGATGCTCCAGCCAGTTTGCAGGCCACAGGGGCATTTCCTCCAGACGCCGGACGGACTCCTCGTACCAGGTGTCCGGCTTGATCTCAGAGTCAATAGCCCGGCACATGTAGGCCAGCATGATGTTGCCCCACCAGAAGTTGTCGTTCAGCAAACAGCCTCCCTTGTAGTGGATGTCCTGCGTGTACCTGTCGTCCACAAATCCCACGCAGATAATGGCCTTCAGCCCTTTTGGCTGTCTGGCTGCCACCTGCAGGGAGTTGAATCCGCTCCACGATTTTCCCATCATGCCCACATTACCGTCGCACCAGGGCTGCCGGGCAATCCACTCGATGCACTCCACCGCATCGTCCTGCTCCTGCTTCAGATACTCGTCGTAAAAGCACTGGTCGGACTCTCCCGCACCCCGCATATCCACACGGACCACATTGTACCCCATGCCGGCGAAAAATCCGTACATGGGCTCGTCCCGCCCTCTCATGCCGTCCCGCTTGCGGTAGGGCTGGGTCTCAAACACGGTGGGCAGCGGTTTGTCTGTCTTTGGATGCCAGACGCGGGCAGACAGCCTGCACCCGTCTGACATGGTGATCCACTGGTTCTCGATCACATCCCACTCATAAGGGAATTCTTCTCTCTTCATCACCCGTTTTGCTTTTGGTTCTACTTTTGCCATATTCACGAACCTCCTTATATTATTGATAAATATATGAAAATAAGCTTTAGTTTTCCTCGCTCTTTGCCCCTGCGGGCTTTTTTGCGTATTTCTTTGTCCAGATAACGGCCACGATCAGACCGATGATTCCCATTGCGATCATATACATATGATTCAGGTGATAGCCCTGATATCCCGGATATGTATCCAGCAGCTTTCCTGCGATGGTGTAGCTCAGCACTTCCGGCAGATAGCCGAATGTGGACGCCATGCCGATAGCCACTCCCCCCAGCTCCACCGGGATGCCCGCTTCTGAGATAAAGGAAAAATACAGTCCGAAGTTGGAGAACATACCCGCATATACAAGCACGCAGGCTGCCACAACAAGGATCATCCTGGTGTCAGAGCTCATTCTTCCCGTCATATCCATGATGATCACTCCGGCCACCATGAGGACGTAGCCCACGATCATGGTCTTGCTCTTTCCCACCTTATCCCCTGCAAATCCACCGATGGTCGCCACGAAGGGGCGGATATACTGGGACATGACAGTCAATATCGCCGCGATCACTGCCGTAACTCCGATGATATTGCTGGCGTACGGTGTGAAGTAATAGGAAGACATATTAAATGTATAGCTCGTGTAGATCATGATAATGATCAGCCACATGACAGGCATTTTCAAAACACTCAGGATCTGCTTAATGGAAACCTGCTGTGAGGAGCCTGTCTGTCCCACTGTTTCCGGTTCTTTCAGGATAAAAATAAAGATGATACCCACGATCAGAGGCGCCAGAGAATAGAACCAGATGATGGCGTCAATCCCAATATAGGGCATTGCCCTTGCCTCAAACACGCCGAAGATCACTGTTGCCACGGCCAGATGCGCCGCATTGAACACGCCCCTGCCTCCCTCAAAGATTCCGTAGGCCCTGCTCTGCTCCTCGTCGGTTGCCTGGATCCTCACGATCTTCATAAGAGCAGGCCAGAACGTCAGGAGCGAGGTCACTCCCCACAGTCCGTAGATTGCTACCAGCGCATAAAAATCGCTCACCACCAGGTGCAGAAGTCCGCCAAGTCCGGTAGCGATCATAGAGAAGATCAGCAGCTTCTTTGCCTTGATCTTGTCCGCCAGTACCCCGCCTATAACATAGGAAAACACACCGAGAAGTCCGTAAGCGCTTCCCAACAGTCCCATCTGCGTGTTGGTCAGATCATACATGCTTTGGTAAGTGTCATAATAGTAGGAACGAAAATATGGGAGTCCGTAGATGATCGATCCGGCAAATGCCAGCAGAAGGATCGTTCCCAGATTTTTCTTGTAACCTTGTTTGGCCTCTTTAGCCATCCATACCGCCTCCATTTCAATCTCTCATTTTCATGTGCGACACGCCTTTGTTTCACGAAAATTATATCCTTATTGACAACAAATTCACAAATCTTATCTTTTTCGTCTGGAGAAAATTTTATCTTCCAAAATTCAATCAAAGAGAGAACTCTCCGCTTTTTCTCTGCATTTCCGCAATTTTCAATTTATTTTTTCATCTATTTCATATCTTTTTCTCAATATATGATAGTTGCAAATATTTTTCATTTAATTTACCTTTTGTCTTTTTGTTTTTCAAAAATATGTGTCCAAATTCCTGTTTATATGTTAAAATTTGTATTGAATTACTTTTTTCTTCAAAGTGCCGAAAGGAATGATCATATGAATTCTGGTTCTTTTTATATAACTCTGGGACAGCAGCTGCGAGCCAGGCGCCGGGCAAAGCACCTGACATTAAACAATCTGGCGGAAAAGCTGAACAAAAGCGCGGCCACCATATCAAAATACGAAAAAGGAGAGATATTTATCAGCATTGACACTCTTGTGGATATCTGCAGAATCCTCAACATTGAGGTCTCCTCCCTTCTCCCTGACACCTGCGTGACAGAAAATCCAAATGATGTGACAAGATATCAGAAATATTTTTCAGAGCATCTCTATCTGTACTGGTTTAACGGGGAAAAGAACAAACTGCAGAAGGCGGTTCTCATCAATCAGAAAATGTCCTTTAAGACTACTATGTACTATGATGTGACGGACACAGCCAATTATTATGAAGCCAACTATGTCTATGAGGGTAAAATTTCCTACACGGACTCCTGCATTGATTTTATCCTGAGCTGCACGGAGCCGCCCTTTGACACTCTCACTCTCCGACTCTCTTCTCTGAACCGCCACTCCTCCTACAAGATCGGCCTTCTCACGACTATCAGCTATTTTTATCAGAATATCGCCATGAAGGTAGTTGTCTCGGAGACGCCGCTGGCAGAGGATGAAGAACTCGTCTCCTCTCTGCGCCTGACGACGGAAGAACTGAAAAATATCAGGCGCACGAATTTTTTCTATGCACAATAGACAATATACAAGGGGCTGCCTCTGATGTCTTTTGCTGCGTTACAGTCGTTTTCTATGCGTTTATGCACAGAATCACAAGTATAACTCCGAAGAGGCCTGTAAGGCGATCTATCGTAGTTTCTGCAGACTTAAAGGGCGTCCCAAGGAACTGGTCATCGACCAGGATGCAGTGTTTGTCGCCAGTGAAACCTATGATGAAGTTATCAAGACCAGAACTTTTGAAGATTTCTGTACAGAACAGGATATCCGACTCTGAGTGTGTAATAAGACGAATTCGGAAAGCAAGGAACCTATCGAAAACTCTGTTGGGTCGTGAAGAAAAACTTCTTCAGTGCACGGAAGGTCACCTGTATCGATGATGTATGGCGTTCCCTGCCCGGATGGCTGGAGCGCAAGAATCAGCGGATCCATCATTCCACCTTACAGGTCACAAAAGCAGTCTACGACAGCGTTGAAAGGGCAGCCATGCGGCCTCTTCTTTCTTCTGTGTATGAAACATGCCCGAATACATTCCGCACCTATGAAATTGCGGCATTGCCTTACGTCCTGCATAAATCATGCAGGTATTCAGTTCCACGTGATCATGCTTTCAAAACGGTACGGTTCAAAGTTGTCGGCGGGAAGCTCCTCTCCACCACCCGGACGCCAAAGGGCGTCAGCCCTCTCTCTATGATGGAAGATCCCCAGCTGTTGGGGGCGCCGATGCAGTTCTCATAGTTCCAGAGAAGAGTGATAAGCCGCACGCCTCTTTCCTACAGCTCATCCAGGCGTTCCAGGCAGCCGTCTTCTGTCACAGCGTTTTCCGGATTCTTCTCCATAATACAATAGAGAGGATTATGGCAATATAATCGGTGATGGCCTGCCCGTAGATCACCCCGTCCAGACCGGCCACCGCCTGCAGCAGGTAGAGGAGAGGGATGAGAAGGACGCCCTGTCTCATGACCGACAAGATCGTGGCGGGCAGGGCGTGCTCCACGGACTGCATGCAGTTCATGTTAACAAAGAGGAGTCCGATAAAGGGGCCGGAGACCATGTAGGCCACCAGCATCTCTACACCGTAGCTGATCACATCGCTGTCGCTGATAAACAGGCGGATGATGGGTTCCCTTGCCACGAAAAAGAAGAGCGTTGCCGCCACGCCCACGACAACACAGCATTTCTTGGTAAAGCTCTCCACCTCCCGGAACCGGGCCGTGTTGCCGGCTCCGTAGCTGTAGCCAAGAAGAGGCTGAACGCCGTTTGCAAGCCCCATCTGGAGAAAAGTGATAAACATATTTGCCTTAAACACAATGCCGATGGCCGCAACCGGGTCATTTCCATATACAACCAGTATCTGATTCAGCACTATGGTGGAAATACTCATAAGCGCCGAGAATATGGCTGTGGGAAGGCCGGTAGAGCAGACGCTTCTCAGAATCCCCTCTCTGCAAGTAAAATATTGTGGATGAAGGGACATGGACTGAGATTTTTTCAGAAAATACCACAGGTAGTAGGCACTGGCCATGACATTCCCAATAGTTGTGGCAATGGCCGCCCCGGCCGCTCCCATACCAAATCCGGATATAAAAAGGGGATCCAGCACAATGTTGGCGATGGTTCCGATCATGCTGCCGATCATGGCCTCACGGCTTGCGCCCTCCGCCCGGACCACAAAGCTGGTCGCGGCAGACCAGATGATAAAGGGCGCCCCCACAGCCACATAGATCGTATATCCTCTTGCGTATTCATAGGTCTGGGCGTCCGCTCCGAAAAGAGACAGGACAGGACCGGTGAACACAAGGAGGAACACTGCGAAGAACACGCCCACAACGAGGGAGGCATAGGTGACAAAGGAGGACACCTGCCGCACTCTCTTCTCATTTTTCTGTCCAAGGGCCATAGATGCAGCGGCACTGCCGCCCATGCCGAACATATTCGCAAAAGCCATAAAGAGAATAAAGATAGGGTTTGTCAGACTCACCGCCGCCACCTGCAGGGCGTCTCCGGTCTGTCCCACAAAAAAAGTGTCAGCCATGT
The DNA here is from genome assembly GCA_964652805.1 of uncultured Mordavella sp. Classification (GTDB taxonomy): domain Bacteria; phylum Bacillota; class Clostridia; order Lachnospirales; family Lachnospiraceae; genus Claveliimonas. Next base: position 19,005 of record CAZZBJ010000035.1, read on the forward strand.
TGTAGAGCACCGTCACAAGACTGCTTATGACGCTGGGAATAGCCATCTTCGTCACTGCGCCGGACACCTTCATGTTTCCCATCCAGTCCTTTTCAAGTTCCTTCTCTTTCATTTCCGCATTCTCTCCTTCCCGTTTCATATATATAGTTCTAATCAAGATTTTCCAGCATTTTCGCCGCGATCTTAAGAAAGGTCTCCCGCTCCTCCTGAGAGATGCCCCGAAGGAGAAGGATCTCCGACTCCTCAATCTCCCGTCTCAGCGCATCGTGGATCTTCTCTGCCTTTTGGGTAAAGACAATCTTCTTCCAGCGGCCATCCTCCTCGTCCGGTATACGGCAGATCATCTCCCGCTTCTCCAGTGACTTGAGCACCTCCGACGCGGTGGGCGGCCGCAGGCCGAACTCCCTCTCTATATCCTTCTGATAGACCTTGCGTTTCATGCTCTCTACCAGAATGTAATCCAGTATATTCCCCTGGGAGCCACTGACCCCAACCGTCTCCTGCACCGCCATGGAGCGCCTCCTGAGCCGGTTGGAAATCCGGTTGATCATCTTTCCCGTTTCCACGCACAACACCACCTTTCCCCTGCATGGCTCCGAAAATCCCTGCAAGTCCTGTAAATCCGGTTTTTCATTTGTTTAGGTTCCTAAGTATTATAGTGTCAATTGTCACAGTTGTCAAGAAAATATGCGGTCTGCCACACCAGATGACGGTCCGGCGCGCTGCCCTGCATAGCCCGGGCACAGTCTCTCTTCCATTTGCAAAATGAATGAAAAACACTCGTAAATTTCATTTTTCTTGATATTTCTTACGAATTTCCTTATTAAATGTATATTTTTGCAGGAAATGATTGACGGGCGTTCAGTTTGCCGCTACAATGGTAACACTGAGTGAAAAACGAGAAAATGATGATGGAGGATGCAAGGATGGCAGCATATGAAGAATTGTCAAAAGAAGAACTGTTGAAAATCAAATCTGAACTGGAGGCTGAGTTTGAGCAGGTAAAAGCCCAGGGGCTGAAGCTGGATATGTCCAGAGGAAAACCGTCCACAGAACAGTTAAACCTGTCCATGGGCATGATGGATGTTCTGAAAAGCAGCTCTGACCTTGTGTGCGAGGAGGGCGTAGACTGCCGCAACTACGGCGTTCTGGACGGCATCCGGGAGGCAAAGCAGCTTCTTGCCGATATGATGGAGGTCCCAAAGGACCATATCTTGATCTTCGGCAACTCCAGTCTGAATATCATGTACGATACCATCGCCCGCTCCATGACTCACGGCGTGCTGGGCAGCACTCCGTGGTGCAAGCTGGACAAGGTGAAATTCTTATGTCCTGTCCCCGGTTATGACCGTCACTTCAAGATCACCGAGTACTTTGGTATTGAGATGATCAATGTGCCCATGACTCCCACCGGCCCGGACATGGATATGGTGGAGGAGCTGGTGAGCACAGACCCGGCCATCAAGGGTATCTGGTGCGTTCCGAAATACTCCAATCCTCAGGGCATCACCTACTCCGACGAGACTGTGCACCGCTTTGCCAAGCTGGACCCGGCCGCGGAGGACTTCCGCATCTTCTGGGACAATGCGTACGGCATCCATCATTTATATGAAGATAAACAAGATCACCTCATCGAGATCCTCACGGAGTGCGAAAAAGAGGGGCATCCGGATATGGTATACAAATTCTCGTCCACATCCAAAATCAGCTTCGCCGGCTCCGGCATCTCCGCCGTCGCCGCCTCCACGGCGAACCTGAAAGCGATCCGGGAGCAGATGAGCATCCAGACGATCGGACATGACAAAGTAAATCAGCTCCGCCACGCAAGATATTTCAAGGATATCCACGGCATGGTGCAGCACATGAAAAAACATGCGGATATCATGCGTCCCAAGTTCGAGGCAGTCCTCTCTACCTTGGAAAGAGAGATCGGAGGCCTCGGCATCGGCTCCTGGCTGTCCCCAAGAGGAGGCTACTTCATCTCCTTTGACGCCCTCCCGGGATGCGCAAAGAAGATCGTGGCAAAGGCAAAGGAGGCCGGTCTTATCATGACAGGGGCAGGCGCCACCTTCCCCTACGGAAAGGATCCCCAGGACAGCAACATCCGTATCGCTCCCTCCTATCCCACAACCGAGGAGCTGAAAGTCGCCACAGAGATTTTTGTCCTCAGCATCAAGCTGGTGAGCATTGACAAGATCCTCGAGAGCAAATAAGATATGACAGGACGGAGACAATCCCGCAGAATACGGACAGGTAGTGTCAAGAGTTATGCGCAAATATGTTTGCAGACTCTGAGTGAATGAGGT
>CAZZBJ010000036.1:0-21288 GCA_964652805.1 uncultured Mordavella sp.
CATTTCAGATACGCACTCACCATTGATAATAGTATTAATAGGTAATGTATTCATGAGCAAATCCTCCTTATGTGATTAATATACCATACCGACCCAACAAAGTCAATATATGTTAACGAAAAGTAAAATTATTTTTACTTCTTGTGCCACATAAAATGAACAGCAACATTTGAAACAAACCCAAAAGAGAGATTGACAGCCTTTTTGGTCGCCAGTCTCTCTTTTTGTTTTCCTGAGTTCATCACTTGACATTATGGCAAAGACTACCCTATCCTTTTATTGCTCTGCATGCCGCATAAATACTTCCTCCGCTTACAACAACAGAACCGCCGGCTGCCGCTTCACTGCTCCCGGTAATGTACTTTTCCAGTCTGTCCGTAAGCGACATTCTTCCCTCTTTTCTCTCTACTACCATATGTTTATTCCATGCAGCTGTTTTCATAAGTCATACGCTCCTTTCAACTGTGATTGATCTGTTTTCTTTTTGTTTTCTCTTTACGTGTATTATCATACTCCTCACAGTGCCGGAGAAACAGATAGGTTTTTGACATGTTTTAAGTCGATATTGATTTATTTCTTCCCTTCTGCTATGCTTTTTCCAGAATATAGAAGGAGGATATTGCATATGAACCAACCCTACTACGAGACCTTCCACCACATCGGGAACTCCGGCATACACCTGGCCTTCTACACTACGCCGGGCGGCTACCGCCCCCTCCACTGGCACGAGGAACTGGAGATCCTGTACCCGTTGAACGGCCTGTCGAACATCACCGTAGAGGGCACGAAAATCTTTCTTCCGAAAAAACAGATTATGGCCATCGAGTCCATGGAGATGCACAGCACCTTCTGCTATGACCAGACCTCCATGTTCCTTTGCATCCACATAGCCAGAAAATTTTTCCAGGACTGCATGCCGGACATTGAAGATCACTACATCCTATGCCGGCCGAACCTGGTAAGCGATGAAAAATTTCCCGCCTACCTGGAGATCTGCCAGCTGCTGGAGACCATCACCAGGCTCTACATCCAGGACGCAGCCGCCTTTTACCTGGAGGCGGAGGGACTGACCCTGCAGGTACTGGCAAGGCTCATACGGGATTTCTCCACCAGTGTACTGCCCCCAGACAAAAAGCAGGACAGGCTCACCGCCAACCGGCTGCGGGGCATCATCTCCTACGTAGAGGAGCACTACCAGGAGCCGGTCACGCTCCAGGAGATTGCGGACCAGACCGGACTGGGAAAGGAGGCCTTCTGTCGGTTTTTTAAAAAAAATATAGGAATGTCCTTCCTCCGGTACCTGAACGAGGTCCGCGTCACCCACGTCTACCAAGACCTGGTGAACACAGAGGAACCCATCTCCTACATCATGGAAAAAAACGGGTTTACCAATCAGAAGCTCTTCAACCGCACCTTCAAAGAGCTCTACGGGACCACGCCTTCAGCGGTGCGGAGGGGAAAATAAAAAGCACATCAAAAGGGGCTGCCATGTCATATTTTTCTTTCATCACTGAAGCAAATTCATTGTCCAGTCAGTCATTCAGTTTCTCATCGCCGCCCCAGCCATAGAATGTCACTTCCGCTCCCGCATGCGGCAAGTGAAAATGTCATGACTGCCGCCAAAAGTGCTGTTAAAATCCTCTTCTTCTTAATCTTCTCCTCATTCAGTAATTTTTTATGCAGCCTTATTCCTGACTGCGTATAAAGCCGTCAATCCTATCCAGAAACTCCCGGCTCAAATATTGCTCCAGTTTTTCGTATGTAGACTGGTTAAAAATTTCTTTGTCCGGCTGCTGGTATTCTATCCATGCCATGGCACACCAGGTAATCCCTCTCAGGCATGTGACAGGAACATATACCATCGTTCTTTCTTCCAGGCCCTCCGTGTTAAATCTGCCGCCTGCATATTTTATATATTCACCGATAAAGTCCTTCATTTCCTGCACAGTGAGGATCACATCCGTCTTCCAGAATGTAGTCGTGGGCGCCAGAAAATGTCCCAGATCCTGGGCCGGTTCCCCGTATAACGGCTTTTCCCAGTCGATCAGATAGTTATCCTTTTCCTCTCCGTTGATAAGAAAGTTTGTTGCATTCAGTTCTGTGTTGATACAGCAGCGATATACCGGCTTATCCAGGCTGTCTGCCTTTTCCCATACCTTATCCAACATTTCACGGATCTTTGCAGCTTTCTGCCGGTCTGCCAGCAAGGAGCCCTCATATTTTGCAAACATTTCCTCACATTCTTCCAGTATGGCGCGAAGCTGGTTCAGCGGTGCGATCAGATGCGTATCTTCCGGTACGGATACACTGTGGATATCTGCAAGGCACTGTGCAGCGCAGATATTCTCCGTACGGTAATCCAGGACATGTCCCGGGAGATATTCCATCACCATCACACCGTACGGTATATGCTTCAAAGAGCCATCTACATACAATGGCTTTGGCGTACGTCCGGATCTTTCAAGCAGTTTCAGTGCTCGGTACTCGTACTCGATCTGATCATCCAAATGCATCTGACTGCCAAAATTGACCCGAAATAAAAGTTTCCTGCCTGTCAGAGGATGGGTAAACAGATAGTTTCTGTTGTATTCTCCCTGTGCCAGCATGGCGTATTCCTCCGTTATATCTGTCGGAAGGCCCAGCGCCTGTCTGTATGCGGGAAGCCCGGCATAGGCTCTTAACTGTTCCATTTCATTCATAACATATTCCTTTCTGCGGGTCACTTATCTGATATCCCTGTACATCTTGGCAATTGTCTGTACAGGGATCTTGTCACGGTACATTTTTCTCATCCGGTTCATTTTCCACATCAGTTTCAGTTTCGGAATCGTTCCCTTTGGAAATCTCCGGTCGGATGTATAGATCCTTTTTCTTGTCATCCCAAGACGTATCCCTTTCTCTTTCAGTGTCAAGGAGAACTGATAATCCTCCATGATCGGCATTTCGGGAAACATTCCAATATCAAAGAACAGCTTTCTGTCAACAAATATGCCCTGATCCCCGAACATGACTTTTCTGTCCTTTACCCGATGATTGGATATGATCCGGCATGTAAACATGAAAAAATTCCGAGAATGGAAAGCAATTCCAAAGCATCCTGCCCGGTGATCCCTCATGACCTCCCGTATCTGAGCCAGGGGATGCGCCGGGAGCTCGCTGTCACAGTGAAGGAAAAAAAGGACATCACCGTGACTTGCTTTCGCACCGGCATTCATTTGAGCCGCACGGCTTTTGGGAGCATGTAATAATGTGAAATCATTTGAGATCTTATCCAGAGTATGGTCCGTACTGCCTCCGTCTACCAGAATGATCTCGCACTTGTCCTTCAGTTCTCTGAGCTGATCCTGCAGGTATCCTATCGTCTTCTCTTCATTATACACAGGCACGATAATGGAAATTTTGCTGATAGATGCAAGATATTTCCCTGTCTTTGATCTTTTCAGGAAATCATCTGCACGCATACGACCCCTGTAATCCTGAAGATCAGCCGGTGTATCCATATCCTGTAATTCAGCTGTATAACCTGGGGAAATCCCCAGACTCCGAAGTCTGCAGAGGGTTTCCTCAAATACTGTACTGACACCATATTGTTCCAGTCCAAAGGCTTCTTTCCACGGCTTTTTCATGCCGATCAGGTAATACCCTCCATCTTTTGTCTTTCCAAACACAATATCATGTTCTCCAAGCAGGTCAAACGCCCGTACCATATGCTCATCTCTGAGTTCCGGAACGTCGGTACCGATCAAAACACAGCTTTTGTATCCCTTTTCAAGCACTTTTTCTATAGCGTGATACATTCTCTGCCCCAATGTATCCCCCTGCTGTGGAAAGTATGCAGTATCTCCGCCGAAAATCTCCCGCAGTATTCCTGTTTTCTGTTCATCCTCTGGCGTATAGCTCACATACACATCCCCTCTGCACGTCCGACAAGCTTCACATATATCCTGCAGAAAGCAAATGTGCAGCCTGGTGCACTCTTTCCCGGACAATGCCGGCATCATACGCGTCTTTGTCTTTCCCGGCAAGGGAACACGTGTGAACACAATAATCGCTCTATCCATTTACAGAACCTTCTCCAGCGCCTCTATAGCAGCTTCCGCGACTCCTGGACAGAAGTCAAGCAGAAGTCCTTCCTCCATCACCTTCTCAAGTTCCCCTGGTTTCCCCAGATCATGCCCCAAAAGTTCCCGACACATGCAGGAAGGATATTTCTGCTGAAAACATTCCTTAAATTCTGCTGTTTTCTGCATCATAATGTTCTTCTGAACCATATCGTCTTCTTTGCAGTGACCATATTTCATTCCAAGAACCATCAAAGCTCCGGTCACTGCACCGCAGGTTTCCCCGCACATCATCCCGCCCCCGAAGCAGGCAGATACTTTTCTTGCCTCTTCTTCTGTCATTCCCATTTTTTCTGCAAATGCTCCGGCGACCACCTGTGAACAGTCTATCCCCTTTATAAACAACTCTCTGATCTCTTCTTTTTTCATTGTATCCTCCCTTACTCTGTCGCTCCGCCGCAGCCGGATCCCTGTCCTGCTGTACATCCGCAGTTCCAATATTTTTCATCTGCTCCTCGTCAATCGTACCAAATTTTGCGAGATCCTCCGGGCTGTAATAAGTTTCCACTACTCATTTCCGCCTTTTTTCTTTTGTCTATCCATATATATTTTTCTGATCATAACAATCAGCGCTGATAGGGCAAACAGTATCATTAAAGCTGTCACAAACATCTGCGCACCGCCCGTCAACATTCCTCCCACATAGGAATAGACGATTGTCGCAGGCAGCTGTCCAATGCCTGTTGCAGCGAAAAATGATCCGAAAGACATGGATGTAAGTCCTGCCGCATAGCTCACGATGTCAAATGACACAAACGGAAGCAGACGGCATACAAGGACTGTGTTTTTTCCATATTTCTCGAAAAACTCATCTATTTGTTTCAATCCGGCTTTGCTTGTCAGCCTTTCCACCACATCTCTCCCGAGTATCTTTGCAATCCAAAAGCATACTGCCGCTCCTGCCATAGCACTGGTCCAGGATAAGATCGCGCCTTGCCACCAGCCGAACAGATTTGCGTTGGCAAAAGTCAGCAAAAAGGCCGGCAGAGGCGCTGCCACAGACTGAAATATCATCAGGAGAAAAGAAATGAGCGCAGCATATGCACCGTATGATGCCACAAAGTCCTTTACAACTCCAAAATCGCCACTTGCAAACATCTTAAAAACTTTATTCATATTCTCATTGACTGTCGGTATCAGATAGTAGCATGCAGCAGCAACAGCTACACAGAATAGTAAAATAACCTTTTTCATCCGGCTATTTTTCTTTTTTTCCATAAGTTCCTCCCTGCCAGTACTTGGTCTTCATTCGATTTATCATTGATTTTGCAGTATCTGGTTTCTCAGCAATTCTAAGGATTTTCAGGAGAATGTGATCAGCCTGATCAAAGCCTTTTCTTGCAAAGCTTCCAGAGCAGGAGGCACAGTACGTACATACATTTCCTCCCTCTGCTGCCGCTTTTACCATTTCCATCGCCAGATCCGTCTCTTTTTGTCCGGCACATCCACCCAGCCCGCAGCACTGACTCTCTGTGATAATCTCCGGCTCTTCTTCTAAAAACGGATGGATCATACGCAGGATTTCCTCTGTATCCCGATCCGGACAAGGCGGAAAAATCCTGAGTTTTTCCTCAATCCTTTCCCCGATTCCAAGTTCCCTCAGCTTGTCATAGATCATAACGACTTTTACCTTTAGCCTCCCCTTCAAATAGGCATAACAGTTTGGGCAGACCATGATAAGTTCTTCTACCTGCATACTCTGCAGCTTTTGATCTATTCGAACTGCAATCTTCTGTGCATCTTCTTTCATTCCCAATTCAGCTACCGGTTTGCCGCAGCAGTCAAAGACTATCCCAACTCCGTCTTTCTTCCACAAAAGGTCTGCAAGCAATCTCGTTGTTTCAGGATAAAAGGAAGGGAAGTTACATCCTGGAAAAAGAACACTTCTATATCTCCCATTCCGGTAATTCCGAAAAATATAGTCCTTCTTCTCTTTGATGAGCATAGCATAGCCTTTTTCTTTTACTCTTCCCTTATTTTCCATGACCTGGCTGTGTCTGATATTTAACAGGATCTCTCTGCCGTCTATCCCTTTTGGACATACCTGTGTACATTTCCCACAGAGAAAGCAATGGTATGCCAATGGTTCTATTTTATGGATATCCCCAATATCCATTTGATACTTTCCCAGAAACCGGCAGTTTTTCTGACACAGATGGCAGTGCGCGCAGGCAGAGGGGTCCGCAGTCTTCTTATTCCGACTCATCTGACTCCTCCTGTATATATTTTTTCTTCAAAACCATTCCCGCAAGAATCACCGCTATCGCAATGGCCACTGCGATGCCTATGTAGAGCAGACGGTTCTCGGCATCCGCCAGGCCGGCTGTCCCGATGGTGTACATGGCTGTCCCGGGGATCATGAACACAAAGGACCCCACCGTGTAGGTAGCGAAGCGGATGTCCGTCACGCCGTAGGCAAAGTTCTGGAGATTGTAGGGGAAGACCGGCACAAGCCTGGTGATCATGAGGACAAAAATCTGGTTCTTCCCGGACTCGTCAAAGAGCCATTTTTTCAGATATCTGTTCTTCATGGCCGCAGGCCTTATGCTGTCCCGCAGGAAAAATCTCCCCGCCAGAAAGGCAAGCACCGCACCGGCTGTGGCGGACAGGGCGCACAGCACCGTGCCAAGCGCCGGCCCGAACAGAAGGCCCGCCAGTATGGCAAAGGTAACGCCCGGGAGAGCCAGAACCACGCTGCCGATCACTGTCACCGCCATGTAGATGGCGATAGCTCCCGCCAGATTGTCTTGTATCATGGTCTCCAGAAAGGCCAGATTGTCCGTATCCCCCAGGTAAGAGGACCACCCGGATATGTGATTGAGAATCAGGAGCAGGAGCACCAGTCCCACAAAAATCCAAAGCTTTTTATTTTTCACCTTGCTCTCCCTCTGTCCTCCTCTTTGATGTCAGCACGGCAATGCCTGTCTTGAGGATCTGGACCGCCGCCGCCACAAAGAACAGGATGCTGATAAAATAGTAGTCTGTCATGACGTCTGTGGAGCATCCCAGGGTGTAGCCCGCATACAGCGCCGTCAGCGCAATCATGAGGACCGTCATGGCCCCTGTCAGCAGGGTGGTCTCCCTCCGCTTTTTCAGGAAAAAGAGAAGAACCAGGACTGTCAGCAGCGCCGCCGATGCCACGCAGGCCAGCTTCAGAGCATCCACAGGGTAATCCCTCTCCCAGGACATGTTCTTGTAATTCAGATACCTGACCATCCCCAGCTTCCGTCTTGTGAAATAATGTATGATCCAGGCGCCCGCGCAGGCTGCGATCTCCAGGATCAGCGCCAGGATATATGCTATCTTTTTCATTGTTTCCTCCCGTTGTCTCCCCAGCTTTTTTCAGGATGCTTTTCGAGAGAAAAAGCGCTGCCGTCAGGTTAAAACGGCAGCACTCTTTTTTGCATCCTGCTTATTATTCGGCAGTTTATAATCCGTCAGCTCTTTATTTCGCAGCTTAATCTGTCGGCAGCTCGCCTACTGTCGTGTGCACACAGTCATCGCTTGCAGGGTCGCCTACCTGTACCGGATAATCGTCATGCATCTGCCACTCGTACCATCCGCCGTCATATACGGAAATGTTGTCATATCCATTCTCGTACAGAACAAGGAAGGGAACGCTTGCCCTCCAGCCTGTGCCGCAGTAGAAGGAAAGCTCGTTGTCCAGTGTGAAGTCACAGTCTGCCCACACTTCCTCGAAGCCTGCCAGATCTTTCACTGTTCCGTCATCGTTGAGGAACTGGTTTACATCGGAAGAGGAGTCTGAGCCCTTGCCCCATACGGCGCCCTCCGGCTCACCTGCTTTATCAATGTAGTTGTATCCGCTTGTCTCGCCAAGCCACTCTTCCTCGCTGCGGATGCTGACAAGCTTAAAGTTCTCGTCGCCGCTCTCCAGCTTCGCCTTTGCGTCCGCAATGTCCAGGCAGTACTCCGGATGTGCGGGAGCCTCTACGCCAAAGTCGTCTGCGGCCTCGCCCTCGTTCACATCTGTCTCTGTGTCGTATCCGGCCTCTGTCCATGCGTCAATGCCGCCGTTGATGATCTTTACATCCTCAACGCCTGCCCAGAGGTAGGCAAATGCCTGTCTGGCTGTACCGCTGACGTCCGCACCGTAGAGAACGACCTTTGTGTCCTTTGTGATGCCGTGGCTGAGCATGTTGTCCACTACTTCGTCCGCTGACAGAAGGTTGTATGCACCCTCCTCGCTTCCCGTGGCATCCTCAACCTCACAGTTATCTACATAGATAGCTCCCGGGACATGCCCCTCATTGTAGGATACGCAGTCTGCCACGTCGCCGTAGCCTACCTCAGCGATCAGGATATCCTCGTATCCCTCCTGGTCACCGTTCAGCGCACTCTGTACCCACTGGGGAGTTACATACACCGTTCTTGTCTCCACCTGCTCTGCTTCCACATCCTCTGTCGCCTCATCTGTCGTCTCGTCTGTGGACTCCTGAGTGGTATCCTCCTCCGTGGATGACTCTGAGCCGCATCCGGCCAGCATAGCTGCTGTCATGGCCATACATAAAAGTGCCGCTAACACTCTCTTCTTCATAATACTATATACCTCCTTATGATCGTAGTATGTCCTCCATTATTATAGTCATTCATTCCGGGACCGTCCAATCGATAAGAATTATATATAAGCATATTTATAGGCAACGTCTATGTCTTTTCCTCGCACCTTACAGCATCTCGATAAAGGCTGCAATACGGGTGTTCAGCTGTCCGATATCCGCCCGGGAGTAATCCGTCTCCACATGGATGTAGGGGATGCCCTTCTCCTCATTGACAAATTTGCGGATGGCAAAGGATTCTACGTTATAGGTGTGGCATGCCTGGAGAGTCATCTCCACAACGCCGTCCACCTTGTATTCGTCGATCAGCCTCCCCAGAAGCTCAAAGCGGTTCTTGTCCGGTGTCATGACGGAGCATCCGATACCCAGATACCTCTCCGCCAGAGCCCTGTATACATCCGGCTCCTTCTCGTCCACCAGCTTGTCGATAGATTTGGCTCCGCTGCAGTTCTCAAAAGTGACTACGACTCCGCCGTTATTCTCCACCGCGTCGATGATCTTCTCCGTGGCGCCTCCCACCGGGCATCCGGTGATAAGGATACGGGGCTTCTTCTCCAGCATCTTCCCTTCCGCATACTCCTTATTGATCTTCTCAATCAGTGCGTCCACCTCTCCCGGGATGGCCTTCCTGTCAAATTTGAAGGTGCTTCCGTACAGAACCTTGAAGAGGTCGTGGCCTGTGATGGGCGCCGGGTCACTGCGCATCACTTCGTAGAGGTGCTTCAGGGACGTCCTGACCGCATTGTTGACCCGGATGGCCTCCCGGATGTCGTCCTCTGTGATGGCGACATCGAATGTCTTCTCCAGGTATTCCTTGAAGCGGATGATCTCCCCTTTCCAAAGCTGCAGAGCCTCCGGTCTCTGAGTGTTGGGCAGTTCCATGATAAATACATCCTTAAACCGGGACATATATTCATACATCTTCTTCTTTCCGTCGCAGGTGGTCTCGCCCACTACCACATCAGAGAAATAGAAGAAGGGACATTTGTCTGTCTTGGCAAACCCGTAGCTGGACTTGATAAGAGGGCACAGGTTCTTGGGCAGATCCCTCTCCGCGTCCGCTATGGTCTCATCGGAGGTGGAGCACAGAGACACTGTGGCAGCCCCCATGGCCATAGCAATCTCCTGGGGAAAATAAGTACAGTAAGATCCCACAACGGGAACTCCCTGCTCCTTCAGCTTTTTCACCCCGAGGAAAGAGTTCTTCCTCTGCTCTGCAAATTCTTCAAATACTTCCGGTAAATCTTTGATCAGTTCCATTTTGTTTTATTTCTCCTTCCGTCTCTTTGTCTTCTCCTCCGCCAGCAGGGCCGCCCCCAGGGCGCCCGCATATCTGCCTCTGTCTGTGGGGGACACGATCTTTCCGATTTTTTCGGACAGGATCTTTGTAAAGTACCGGCTGTCCGAGAGCCCGCCCGTCAGGATAATCTGGTCCGGCAGGTTCTTTCTCATAGCCAGCTGGGCCACCTTGGCCGCCACAGAGTCCACCACCCCGGCGGCAATGTCCTCCCGCCTGCGGCCTTCGCCGATATAGTTGATGACCTCGGACTCGGCGAACACGGTGCACAGGGAGCTGATGGACAGAGTCTGTCCCGCCTCCGCCATGTCAAACAGCTCGCCCAGGTCCACTCCCAGCCGGTTGGCCATGATCTCCAGGAACTTCCCGGTTCCTGCGGAGCACTTGTCGTTCATGAGGAAATCCTGAACCGCGCCATGGCTGATAAGGATCACCTTGGTGTCCTGTCCTCCCACGTCGATGACCGCACAGTCGGCGCTTCCCATCTCCCGGCCTCCCCTGGCATGGCAGGTGATCTCCGTAACGACGTAGTCAGCGTACTCCACCGCCACGCGCCCGTAGCCGGTGGCCACCACTTTAGCCGACTCATCCGACACGTCAATGCCCTTCCCTCTGAGCCGTTCCCTGATAATCCGGGCCGTCTCCTTGCTGCTCCATCCTGTGGGGAGTGTGAAAGCCATCTCATGGTCTCCCCTGGCCACCACCTTGGCGGCCGTGGAGCCTATATCAATACCTATGTAATCCATTTTCCTGTTATCCTTTCCACCTTCTGTCAAAGGCTTGTCCATTTTTGTCAGCAGTCTGTCAGCAGTACCAGTCACGAACCGGCTTCACATCCTTCTCCACCGCTGCGCTATCCAGTATCTCAATGCCGTTCTCCTGCACCCACCCCTTCTTCTTTCAGCTTCTTATAGGATCTCATCCCATTGTTTTTCAGAATAGTCTTTTATAACCGTAACATTTTTGCATTTTTGGGACAATGGCAAGAGCGAGGTTTGCTATTGATTTTTGTAATATATGATCTTATATATAGTTTTTCTCTATTCTCCTGCTGCCGGGCGCCATGGTGCTGGCCTTCTGGGTTGAAAATCCCCGCCCATCGGTCCGAACGGCAGCGATACAGGCGGAAGCTGATCCGGATAGGCTGTAAAAACAGGCAAGCTCACCTATGAAACTGTCTCCCGCAGGAAACGATCTACCTCCCGGTTGAAGGCCTCCGGGTTTCCGGCCGCGATAAAGTGGTCTCCCGGGATGATGCGAAGCTCCGCCCCCGGTATCTCTGCCGCGATCAGCCTGGTGTGCTCCTCTCGTATCATATCCCTCTCTCCTGCGATCACAAGCGTGGGGCTCTGGATGTTCCGAAGCTCCTCCTGTTCTATATTTGGATCCTTCACCATGAGCCGCAGCAGCTCCCCATTGGCCCTGGCTTTCCCGCTGAAATGTCCGAGAAAGGAAGCCGCGTAATACCTCAGGATAATAGGAATCTGAACCGATGGCTTCACTCCCCGGGGCCACAGGTTGGCCCCGTTCAGGATGAGACGGTCCACCCTTTCCGGATACCGCAGGGCAAAGATGAGCGCAATATTTCCCCCGTCTGAAAATCCCAGAAGATCCGCCCTCTCGATTTCCCTCTCCTCCATAAATTCCCGCAGGTCCTCGGCGAACTGGCGGATGGTAAAGGGCGCAGTGCCCCGGGGCGACCTGCCGTGTCCCCTCGTGTCCACCGCGATAACCCGCCGCGTCTGTGAAAAATAGTCCATCTGGCTTTCAAAATAGCTGCTGTCCTCCCCGTTTCCGTGGAGGAGGATGAGGGGCCTGCCCCGGCCTTTTTCTTTGTAGTACAGGTGTGTCATAAGCAAATTCTCTCCTGTGGCTTTAATGAATCTTTATTACACATATATTGATCTCTCCGTAGATAAAATCCCCTGTACCTCCTGCCGGCCATTCTCCTTGTCAGGAGGTTCTCTAGTCTATACCTTATCTGCAATCAATTCCGCACAGTCTGTATCAATAATTAATGTATTTACAAGGCCTCCCGCCAAAGCTCCCGCAACCGCATTTGCTTTGGCTTTTCCATAAGCAACGCACACTACATTGGGACATTTTTTCAAATCCTCAAAGCAAATCCCTATCATGCGGTCTTCCAGATTAGTCTGGATCGGCTTTCCATCTTTATCATAAAAATGTCCTCCAATATGGCCAACGATTCCTTTTTTCCCAAGCTGCTCAAAGGTTGTCTCACCAAGGTGATTTTTCCATGTTTTATATTCTATTGAGCCTACGCTAGTAAGAATTACATCCGCACTCCGGGCAAGAGATAACGTATTTTCAATCATCTCATCCCTAATCAAATTTTCTCTTATTTTATTGCTGCCAACAAAAAGAGGTGCATAGATATACTGATATGCACCCCCATAAGCAGCTGCCAGATTCTTGGCAAGATCCATGGAATCTCTCTCCGGACATTTTACATTAGAGGCCCCCATTATAGGTACAACTGTAATCGGAATGTTTTTTTTGTTGTTTGCATCTATATACCTGACTATATGATATAAGGTATTTCCCCATGAGATTCCAACAACCATATTCTCTTTTACAATAGAATCCAGATAGTAAGCTGACACTTCTGAAAGCCGTCCTACTCTTTGCTCCTCTGTATTTTCTCTGGAAACAACAACCCTTACATTCTGTATCCGGTATTTTTGCTGTATACAGTTTTCTAAATCCAGCTCTCTCTCCCATGGTTCTCTGATTGAAATTTCTACAATCCCGAGTGCCCTTGCTTCCTTCAGCATTCTTGATATTTTAGACCGTGAAGTATACATCCGATCCGCAATTTCACTCTGTGTCATTTCGGAGTTGTAATAGAGATTTGCAACCATTGCAAGCATATGCCATTTTTCCTGCATAGTCATAGTTTCATAATTTTTAATATCTTCCATTTTCTCCTCCGGTCACCTCCACAATGACTAGACAAAAGTTTACTCATACTTTTTACTAAAACATATACATTGCAATCTCATTGATTTCGCGGTTTGCCGAGATAATATAATCTCTATTCTCTCTGTGAAATCCATATACATTCGCCGAGCCGCAGTCATAGTCGATCACCTCCGCATGATATTCTCCGTCTTTCCAGAAAAATCTCAAAAGGTTCCGTTCTCCTTTTCTATGTCCTACAACAACCGTCTCTCTTCCCTGAAGTATTCCACTCCAAATTGCGTGGAGGAAATCCAATTTTTCCGGATACACATAATCCAGTTCATATTTTCCGGACTTGTATCTGTAAATAAGGACTCTATCTCCATGAAACGGAGAAAACACCAAAAGTTCATCCTTCCCATCCCCGTCAAAATCCACCAAAACAGCATCACTCGCCGGTACCTGCACTAATGTTTTAACTTTCCAATGTGATGTCTCATGTGTTGGGGGAAAAAACTGAAACACACCTTCGTCGCAGCATATAACAGACGACATGCGGCCGTTTCTCTCTATTCTGTAGTAGCCGTGATTTTTTAACATATTATCCTTGATAACAGCAAGCTCAAGCTGATGAGTATCATTGTAACTACTTAAATCTTCCGGAAGCAGTGCCCCATATACTTTTCCAGGTACACTCCAGTCATCCTTGAACTCGTGTCCTGATTTCAGGCAGCAGGCAATTAAATAATATCTGCCTTCACTCTCAATGATATCAAAGCGATGTACAAACGGAAGCTCTGCAAGTGTGCGCACTTCCCACTCTTCACCCTTTGGGGTCGCAATTACAATCTTTGCCTCTTTAGAATCATTTGGAGAATAAAACTTCTGTGTTGCGAGAAACTGTCCGTCCGTTCCCGGCACCTGCACCATAGTCATAACACCGCCCGGTCCATTCCATACAGTTGTCTCCTCTTTTCCCTCCATGTCAAATAAAATGCATCTATCAGTCTTTTCAGCTGCTACAAGGATATGATCCGCTCCTTTATAGTGCAGTGGAGCAATAGAATAACATTTTTCCAGATTTGCCATCACCTTTTTCTTCATGCCTGTTTTCCTTCCTGGTTTTCACTCCATATACTTTTATACAATCTATTCATTTGTGCTCTGCCAAGCTCATATTTCATCGCCGTGTTCTCATCCGGAGCATACACTTTGATCTTATCCCTCTTGCTGATCTCCTCAAACGCGTTTTCTATGTTCTCATACTCTCCAAGTGTCACTGCCGCAACCATCAGGGCTCCTCTTGCTGTCGCATCCGACTTTCCATGTTTTTCGATCTTTCTATTATAAACATCAGCCTGTATCTTGTTAAAAGGAACACTGTTGGATAGTCCGCCGTTAACACAAATATCAACAATCGGGACATATTTATCCATAATATCAATATTATTACGAATTTCAAAACAAATGCCCTCCAGAAGACTTCTGAGCATATCTCGTCTGGTTGTTCCCAGTGTAACATTCGCAAAGACCCCTTTTGCCATATGGTTCCAATCCGGCGTGGTCCTGCCCAGAAAATACGGCATACACAGACACCCGTTCGCCCCGGCTGGCGTCATTTCGATTTGCCGGTTCATATCATCAAGTGTACACTCCTCAAAAAATTCTCGCCTGAACCAGTCAAAAGCAGAACAGCAAGTCAGCACACTTGACTCCAGAACATACTGCCCCTTAATGGCCGCGCAATTACATATCACATCCGGCTTTATATTTTGAGGAACAGCTTCTGCCTGCGCGACTAAATAACCACCTGTTCCCACTGTCACCGAAAGCACTCCCGGCTTTACCACCCCCTGCCCAATCGCACCACACTGCTGATCACCCCCCGCTGTGATTACCGGAATACCTGATGGGCATCCAGTTTTATCCGCAAATTTCTCTGTCACCCATCCACATATACTTCCGGGCTCGATTAACTCACACAAATGTTCTTTTTCTACGCGAAAAACTTCCAACAGCCAATCATCCCATTGTCGTGTTCTGATATTCATCAGAAGGGATCTGCTCCCATATGTAAAGTCGGTACATATCTGGCTTGTCATATGGTAAATAAGATAATCTGGGATTACCATGAATTTGTAGGTCTTTTTATATATTTCAGGACGTTCTTCCCGTATCCAGGTCATTTTGGGGCCGGAAAAAACCGGATTTACTCTTGATCCGCAAAGCGCAAATACCCTGTCATTCCAACCTTCTCTGGCTTTACAAATATCATTTGTTCTTTTATCCTGCCACATGATAGCCTTACTTAACGGCCTTACCCTTTCATCTACCGGGATTACAGAAGATCTTTGGGATGTAAGGGAAATTGCGTCAATCCCGTTCCCTTCGTTTTTCGCCTTGTGGACAGTTCTCTCCACTATCGAATAGAGGGCATTCTCCCATTCAGTCGGATCCTGCTCTACATAACCATTCTCAAGGTATTCTGCTTGATATAGTATCCGCTCTTCTGATAAAAAGCGTCCCGAATGATCAAACAAAATCCCCCTCATGCTAGATGTACCTACATCTATAACTAGTATATTCATAGCATCCACCTTCTTTGTTCAATATCATCTTTCATTCTGATTCCTATTAAAGGCAGGATCGATATGGAATATTCTGAGGTGCTTCAAAGCAGTCTTCAAATCCTCTTCTGTGATGATAATAAATCTTCTCTTTGTCAGCCGGATATATATATTTGCCTCCGACCTGCCAGAAAAACGGATGAAATTTATATCCATTTCTGTCCTTCTTGAAATCATATAATAGTTTGATCTCTTCACAGTCAGCCTGAAAGTTTGTCCAAACATCCCAGTGTATAGGAATCACAACATCACACTGAAGATTCTCTGCCATTCGGAGAATATCAGTTGAAGTCATTTTATCCTGCATACCAATTGGATTCTCCCCAAAGGATCCAAACGCCACATCGATATCATAATCTTTCCCATGTTTCGCAAAATATATCGAAAAATGGGAATCACCTGAATGATAGATGTTGCCGCCAGGTGTTTTAATCAGATAGTTTACTGCCTTCTCATCCATATCCACCGGACACTTACCCGCAAGCTCCTCTCTGTCCGGCCCAGTAGAATCTGTTGTCACAATACAGGTTCTGTCAAAGGAATCCAGCGCCACTATTTCGAGATCCTTAATCTTAATCGTGTCTCCCGGCTTAACTACAACGCAGCGTTCCTCCGGAACCCCCCACTTCCTCCAAAGCTCTACGGATTTTTTTGGCCCTATAAAGGGAACCGGGATTTCTTTCCCATATTCGTCTGTTGTTGTCATCCCGCTGTTGACGACATGAGCGGCCCATTCAACAGACATATGATCCTGATGGTAATGCGTTGCGAGAACCGCATCAACTTTTTTGAAAGCAAACGGATCGATCACAAACGGTATATTGCGTAAATTCGGCTGCATTGCTCTGGCGCCGCACATATTTGCCATCTGATGCCCAACCTTCATTTTCTTATCTCCATGAGTACGTTTACCATTTCCACACCACAAATCAATCGTAATATTCGTATTTCCCGGTGTCTTAAACCAAATACCGGTGCAGCCAAGCCACCACATCGCAATATTTCCCGGAGCAACAATCTCATTCTCAATATCTTCTACAAGCCATGTCCCCCATTCAGGGAAAGTACTGTCAATCCATTTTTGTCTTGTCATTTCACTGATTTTACTCATGATAAATCCTCCTCTTTTCCAGCTATTGTGACATACTGTATTTTTTAATATAGTCTTTATTCTTCTGCTAGCTATAGCTTACCATTCACTCGTTCTGCCATCCGCATTTTTTCATTATATGCACATCTGTGCACAACAATCGTTTTCAAGAGCCTCTGCCATCAATACAGGTACTTGTGCTGTCCTTATCGCCCAGTCAGCAAAAAGGAGTCCACATTCCGGCAAAAAATTCTCTGCCTGAATACACACTCCTTATTTCCAATATACACAAAGGATGGCCTTTCACATTGCCCGGAAACTCCCCGTTCATCTCACAGGGTGTTGTACTTACCGCATCATAGTCATGCGCCAGTTCCGCATTATCCAGAGTTGGATACTCCGAACTCCAGCCAAAATCAATACCATATTAAGCCCTATCTTTGAATCACTTATCGAAGTCTATTCTATTGCAGAAAAATCTCTCGATGGATCAATCTTCTTAATGCTAAAGCCTGTAAAAATAAAAATCAGGGATATAACTGGCACAAACATGGCAAGGAAATTATATTTACACATCTCAACTGCCGACACTCCCAATACACCTGCCACAAAAACCGGGCCAGTACTCCATGGCATCAGTGTTCCGCCCAAAGTTCCCACATCTTCCATAATGCGGGACAGATTTTCTGACTTTAAATTATAGCGTTTCAGAAGAGGATTAAACAGTGTTGCATCCATAACAAACGGGAAATTATACGTTGGAACAAGAGTAATGCCAATCCAGGTCACCATATACGCCGCAAAAAGCAAACCCTTTCCTGTTTTTACCTTTTTCACAAGTATATCAAAGATTGGCTGCAAAATCCCTGTTCCTGTCAAAATTCCTCCTAAGCCCAGCGCACTAATAAAGATAGCGATCAGTTTCAGCATACTGGTCAGTCCACCGCGGTTCAGGATAGATGTGATCATTGTGTCATCCGTGTTAGCCACATAGCCTGAGGTCAGATAATCCCCGAGCTCTGTTATTCCACAGCCCTGATATGCCACAGCGATCACACACGCCACCAGCGCTCCGACAAGCAATGAAACAACTGTGGATTTTCTACTCAGGATCATGATCACAACAATGATAAGCGGAATAACCGGCAAGAAGTTGATGTGAAAAAGCCCTTGAAGAGCCGCGTCAAATGCATCCGCAGTCGCTCTGTCATAGCTACTCTCCGCAGCCGTAAGCCCCATAACAGAATAAACAATAACACAAAGCACCGCTGCCGGTATTGTAGTCCACATCATCTGTCTGATGTGGACGAAAATATTAGTCTCTGTCAGGGTTGATGCCAAAATAGTTGTATCAGATAAAGGTGACATTTTATCCCCAAAGTAAGCCCCCGATATAATAGCGCCGGCTGTAAATCCGGGATTAATTCCCATTGCGGTTCCAATTCCAATCATAGCCACGCCTACTGTTCCCGCTGTCCCCCAGGACGTACCGGTACATACAGAAATCACACAGCAGAATATAAAGGTAAAGGGAAGGAAAAAAGTAGGTGTAATAATCTTAATTCCCCCTACCAAAAGTGATGGTATAGTTCCTGCCGCCATAAACGCCGCAATCATGATACCAACAGCCAGAATAATCGCCGAGGACGGTATACACTTTTTTGCGGATTCATAGGCAAATTCTTCAATCTCACTAAATTTAAAGCCTAAAGGCATTGTCATAACACCTGCTAAGAGCCATGACAGAAACATCAGAATCGCGAAATCAATACTGAAAACAGCAAAACCCAGAGCAATAAATAACACAACAATCACAAAAACAAACAGTGAATATTTCCATGAAGGAGTCTTTCTGATCCTTTCTTTTCCCATAATTCTTTTTCCTCCTTAATCAACTCTTTTTTTACGCATCTATGAAAAAATTTTAAATCCGTTTTCCAGATCCGCAATCAAATCATCAATATCTTCTAGTCCTACAGACACTCTGATCAGATCTGCCGGTATTCCCTTCTCTTCATCCGCATCCTTCGGGCTGATCAATGAATGTCCCTCCCCGAGACTTACCCAGTGTTTAAAGAGCTTCAGGCTGGGGAGAAATTCATTGTAGAGTCTGTCATGTTCCAAATCCAGCTGAAAGCAGATCATTCCTCCGAATCTCTTCAGCTGTCTTTTGGCAAGTTCATGCTGCGGATGGCTTTCAACCCCCGGATAAATCAGATTTTTAACAAATTTTTTTCTCCCAAGATATTCGGCAAGCTTCTCCGCATTGTCACAATGTTTTTCCATTCTCATAGACAATGTCTGGATTCCTCTCATGATCAAAAATGAATGAAACGGACTTATGCAAGGCCCTAATTCACCCATCATCCTTTGAAGCTTATAATATATCTCATGCTCATTGGTACCGATTATCCCGCCAAGTGCATCACCATGGCCATTTATATATTTCGTTGCGCTCTCACAGACAACATCACATCCAAGCTCCAGAGGTCTGCAAAGATATGGCGACGCAAAAGTATTATCATTAACATGCTTTGCACCGTATTTGTGTGCCAGCTCACTGCAGGCCTTCAGATCGAGCACCTCCAGAAGCGGGTTTGTCATCGTCTCTGTCAGGATCAGTTTTGTTGGGCTCTTTTTCAGTTCCCTCTCCAGTTCTTCCATATTAGTCATATCAACGAGAACAACCTCCGCGTTCAGCAGCCTTGGAAGATCCTCTCTCACAAAAAAATATGTCCACAAATATAAATCCTTATGGCATATAATGCGATCTCCATAGTTTAACAGTGCCAAAAGAGGCAGCGTCACAGATGACACACCGCTTGCGGTGGGCAACGCATATTTCGCATTTTCCAGGGAAGCAATATTGGCGGCCAACGCGTCCCTGCTTGGATCGCCATTTCTCTGGTAGGTTGTCCCTGATGTAACAGAAGCATAGATCGGGACAGAGGAACGGTCTGTATAGTTTCCCACATCGACAGCCCTCGTTGAAAATCCCATTTGCTCATATTCTTTATTTCTGTCAAATATCTCTGTGCGGTCTATTTTAGGCATTAACTCTTTACTTGTTCCCATCTTGTCTTCACCTCGTATATCAGGTATATCAGGCCTGTCCTTCAAACACAGAGCATACGGGATATCGGCCTGCTCTCTCTTCGCGGTACGGAGAATGTATTTATTTATATTTATTACTGACAATCCATCTCCTGTACCATTTACAAGTTACATGATTTTGTGTAATGTCCATGTGCGGCTTTTATCCCGGGAACCGCATAAAGACACCCTACTTTGCCTATAGGTCTGTTTTTATGGTTGTAGCCTATCATATCAATTTTTTATTTTCAACTTATTCTCATTTATTGCACAAACGTGCATTTATCATCCTGTTCCATATTGCATTTTGTTCAGATATACTATTTCCGGGAAACTGTTAAAAAAGACACACCCTACCATCGCATCAGTCAGTAAGGTGTTTTACTATGTTTTAAGATTATATTAAAGATTGTCTTCAGTTACTTCAAAACCTCAGTTATTGTATTCCCGGTAAAAAAATACCCTGTCAGATATCTGTTTCAAAAATCTGTCAGGGTATTTCCGTATGAATCTTTTCGCTCGCTCCACTCACTCCAAATCCCTGTAAGTCAAACATTTTCAGAGATTTCTGAAGTCTATTTTTCATGTACCACCTGAAAAATATAGAACTTCAGATAATAGCTCTCATCCGTTGCCCACAGGATGGGGTGATCCGGCGCCTGGGTTCGGAACTCCACCTGCCGCAGGCGCACGTGGGCATTCCTGGCCGCCTCCCGGATGGTCTTTGTAAAGAGCTCAAAGTCCATAAAGCGGGAGCAGGAACAGGTGGCGAGAAAGCCCTTAGTCTTTCTCATGCCCTCTTTTTCTCTCTCCTTGGCATCGCTCCTCTCGTAGATACCTCGGACCTTGACGCCGTCCTCTGCCAGGAGCTCCTTCAGCATCCGGATGCGGATCTTGGAGTTCCTATTGATAAAGCCCCGTCCCATGGGATAGCCGTCAAAGTCGTGGACCATCACAACATCCCCGTTTTCAAAGGCTCCTGTCACGCTGTCTATCTCGTTGTCGAAAATCCAGGCCCCCCCGCCTTCAGCGTGCGCCCTTCTCCCTTTTTCAGTACTGCTAATGCTAAACGCATATCTTTTCTCTATCCCCCCTTTCTTATGCTTTATCCTGTACTTACTGGGCTGTGCAGCTTACCGGCTCATATCCTGCTTCCTTCACCGCATCCATCAGCACCTGGTCAGCCACGGCCTCTGTCATGGAGACCGTGGCTGTCTTCTTCGCCAGGTCCACTTGGGCGCCCTTCACGCCTGCCACGCCCGCCAGAGCCTTCTCCACGTGCATCTTGCAGTGCTCACACATCATGCCTTCTACTACCAGTGTCTTTTGCATTGTTACCATTCCTTTCTCGTCGCTTTGATCATTTTTACTATCCAAACCGGTGTCTCCCGGAATGTTTGCTGTCATGGGGACTGCTTCCTCTCCGCCTTCCGCCGCCTGTTTTGTCCCGTCTGTCCGACTTCCCGGAGCCGGCTTGAAAAACCGCAGCCGCAGCGCATTGGTCACCACGCACACAGAGGAGAGGCTCATGGCCGCAGAGCCGATCATGGGGCTTAAGCGC
>CAZZBJ010000037.1:0-15958 GCA_964652805.1 uncultured Mordavella sp.
CTCCTTCTTCGCTGTTTAACAGTTCATTCCATCTTTTCTGAAAATCCTCCAAAAACACAGGGGTACCACAGCAAACACTCTCTGGAACGCAGCATACGAAGGAATCCCATAAGGAAGTATATTCATAATTATTCATTCATGTGTTTGTTGTGTCGGAAACTTGTATCACTTGGCGGACATCCTCGTAACGGTAGCCTTTCCGCAGAAAATAGGCGCATAGCTTTTGCTTTTCCTGGGGTGTGGTCCGTTCCGGATCAAAGTGTTTTTTCTCCGCCAGGCGGCGGATCGCCTCCTGTGCGTCCTTACGGGTGTAGGATTTTTCCAGAGCCTCCTCTGCCTGCTCACGGGAGAGTCCCTTCCGCAGAAGATAAGCCTGCAGCTCCGCCCTGCTCTTCTGCCCCTTACGGCTGCCCACAATGTTCTCCGCCAGGCGCCTGTCGTCCAGGTAGCCAAAAGACTTCACATAGGCCACTGCATTCTCCGCAATGCTCTGAGGATATCCCCCCTCAGAAAGCTTCCTGCGCAGTGCCTCCTCCGACCGGTCGGATATCTCCAGCAGCTTCATGGCGCGCATCCTGGCGCGCTTTATGAGCAGCTCCTGGATCTCACGGTACTCCTTCTCCCTCAGAGGCTGTCCCTCCCTGATATGATAGCGGGACAGTTCACCCCTGTACAGCACAAAGGCAGGCTGTCCGTCGAGGTACACTCTGTATCTGGACCCGGACCCAAACATGGCTTCTATCTGTGTGACTGTCATCTTCTATTCCTCTGCTTCTATTCCTCTGTCTCAGCGCTCTCCTGCGTTTCTTCCTCGCTTCCGTCGATGTGGTAGTAGGCTCTCACCTTCGCCTCCAGTTCCTCCATCAGCTTGGGATGCTCTGTCAGATAGCTCTTGGCGTTCTCTCTTCCCTGTCCGATCTTATCGCCGTTGTAGGCATACCATGCGCCGCTCTTGTTCACAAGGTTGATGCCGGTAGCCAAATCCAGTATATCTCCCTCCCGGGAAATCCCTTTTCCGAACATGATGTCAAACTCCGCCTCCTTGAAGGGAGGAGCGATCTTGTTCTTCACGATCTTCACACGCACATGATTTCCAACGATCTCTCCGCCCTGCTTCAGAGTTTCCGTTCTTCTCACGTCCATCCGCACGGAAGCGTAAAACTTCAGCGCACGTCCGCCGGTGGTTGTCTCCGGATTGCCGAACATGACGCCCACCTTCTCACGGAGCTGGTTGATAAAGATCACAACGCAGTTGGACTTGCTGATGACAGGAGTCAGCTTTCTCAGGGCCTGGGACATGAGTCTTGCCTGCAGTCCCACATGGCTGTCTCCCATATCGCCTTCGATCTCCTGTCTGGGCACAAGGGCAGCCACGGAGTCGATAACAATGATATCCATAGCTCCGGATCGGACCATCGTCTCCGCGATCTCCAGGGCCTGGTCACCGCTGTCCGGCTGGGATATGTAGAGCTCATCGATATCCACGCCGATATTCTTTGCGTACACCGGATCAAGGGCGTGCTCGGCGTCGATGAAGCCCGCAATGCCTCCCCGCTTCTGCACCTCGGCGATCATGTGCAGGGCAACCGTCGTCTTACCGCTGGACTCCGGTCCGTAGACCTCCACCACACGGCCTCTGGGCACGCCGCCCAGCCCCAGCGCCAGATCCAGGTTCAAGGAGCCTGTGGGAATAGTCTCCACATGGACATGGGCCTTGGGATCTCCCAGCTTCATGACGGTTCCCTTTCCAAAATCCTTTTCCAGTTTCGCAATCGCAGCATCCAATGCCTTCTTCTTATCATCACTTGCCATAATCTCTTTCTCCTTATCAAATACGAACGAATGTTCGCTCCTATGTACAATATAGTATTATAGTTGCCCTCAAATGTCAATAAAGTTTTGACATTTTCTTTTCCGGGGATGTCCCCTCTTTGTCCTGTCTCTGCCCTGGGATATTCGCCGCATGATCACGCACAGAAGACGCAGCAGTGCACTGCCTGATCAGAATTTATATGCCGCCGGAATGAGTTTCCGATTGAACTGCAGGTAAAGTATACCATGACGTTCTTTATATGTCAACTTTTTGCGGACACTTTTATTGACACGCTTTTTTCTTTTTCTGGCTGCCGTACCAAACTCCCTCTGCATGGCCCGGATCATGTCTGAGTCGGGGCCGTTCATTCCCATATGATCAGCTTGCTTTTTGTCTCGTCGCCTTATCTGATGCAGTTTCGCCTGTTTTTGACAAATACTGCCGGACAGACCGGGCGAAGAGCACAAAAAGACGGCGGCTCCGGCTTCTTTCCGCCTTCGCCGCCGTCGTATCGGATCTAGTTCAGCACCAGCTCGTAGTTCCTTGTGGTGACTCCTGTCAGCCTTCCCTTCCCGTTGACCAGCACCGCCTTGAAAATGGTGTTGCCCTCCGGCATATCAATGGGTCCTGTGTATTGGGTGGAGGCCTCCGTGGGGTCGCTCTTGTCCATCGTATAGTAGGCTGTATAGCCATCCGGCACCTGGATCACGATCTGCGTGGCCTGGTCGTACTGACCCGTGGAGGGCGTCACTGCCGGCGCGTCCTCCACGGGGAACTCCACAGTGTACTCCTTTGTCACCGGGAGACTGGGAATACCCGCCTCGTTTACGGAAATTGCAGATACTGTGGTAGTCCCCTCCTCAATCTGAATGGGGTCTGTGTACTTCTGGCTGGATGTGTCCGGCTCGCTTCCGTCCGTGGTGTAGTAGATGGTCTCGCCGTCGGACTCCAGTGACAGCTGCCGCACATCGTCAAAAACCTTGCTGTCGTCCAGGCTGAAACTGGGTCCATCCGACACGTACTCGCTCAGCTCAGAGCGCACGTCATCGGGGGCGTCCTCCAAGATCACCGACACCTCCTGGGGCTGTTCTGTATCAATATAGAACGCAATACAGGCCTCGTAGATGGGCACCTCCTCCGGGTAGGACTCCAGGGCGTCCAGGAACATCTGCTCCGCACTGTCCTGCTCGTCCCTGGCCAGATACACCTTTGAAAGAGCCGTGTAGGCCTCTCCTCTCTTCGGATTCTTCTCGATGGCATTGTTAAAACAGCTCGCAGCCTGGTCGTAGCTTCCCTCGGAAAAGGCCCGGTTTCCCTGCCCGATCTGTCCCGCATAGGAATTGCGGTACAGGAAAAAGACCGCGGCGGCCACCGCCGCGATCAGAATGATAAGTCCGAGGATAATCCTCCTTCTCAGCTTCTTTTTCTTCTCTCGCTTTTTCTCAGCCATTTTGCGGCGGCGCTCCCTCTCCGGGTCCACAGTCCCTGTCATGCGGGAAGTGCCGCCCTGCCTTCCTCCCTTGCCGGTGTTTCGCAAAACTCTTCCGGTTCCGGTGCTACGGGGAATGTGCCCGGTACCGGAGGTGCGGGAGGTTCTGCCTCCCGCGGCGGATGTGTTCCGCATGGTCCGGGTCTCGTCCTTTCTCCTTCGCTCCGCTTTCTGCCCTTCTCCCCTGCGCAGTTCCGAAGTGTAGGATTTCTCATAGCCATAATCATCCAGAGGCCTGTCGCCTCCATCCATTCCTCCCTTTACCTGTGCCGCCAGCACATCGTCGAGAGGATTGTAATCCGGCACGATGCGGACTTCCTTTCCGCATCTTTTACAGTATAACTGGCCTTCTGGTATCTTGCTTCCGCAGTTTGTGCATCTCATCGCCCGATACCCCTCCTATTATTATGCTGCTTTCCCTCTGGGGCATTTTCTATCTCTCCTTAAAACAATCCTGTGATGTGCCCGTCCTCTGATACGTCGATCCCGTTTGCGGCAGGTACCTTCGGAAGTCCCGGCATGGTCATGACCGCTCCTGTGAGGGCCACCACGAACCCGGCGCCCGCATTGACATAGACCTCCCGGATATGGATGTCGAAGTCCTCCGGCCGCCCCAGCCTTGTGGCGTCGTCGGACAGGGAATACTGGTTCTTCGCCATGCAGACGGGAAGGTTTCCAAAGCCCATGCCCTCGATCTTGGCCAGCTGCTTTTCCGCCGCCGGCTCGTAGACCACGCCTCTTGCGCCGTAAATTTCCTTTGAGATCGTCTCGATCTTGGCCTTCAGGCAGAGGTCGTCCCCGTACAACGGATGGAAATGGCTCTCCTTGTTCTTCAGAGTCTCCAGAACCTTCTCAGCAAGGGCAATGCCGCCTTCTCCGCCTTTCTCCCAAACCTCTGACAAGGCGAACTGGCATCCTCTCTCCTCACAGAAGCTGCGCACATAGGCAATCTCCGCCTCTGTGTCCGTAACAAAGGAGTTGAGCGTCACAACGACAGGTACATCATATTTCTGTACATTTTCTATATGCTTTTCAAGATTTACAATTCCTTTTGCAAGGGCATCCAGGTTCTCCCCGGAGAGCTGATCCTTCGCAACTCCTCCGTTATACTTCAAAGCGCGGACAGTTGCAACTAAAACTACTGCATCCGGCTTAAATCCTGCCATGCGGCACTTGATATCCATAAATTTTTCCGCTCCCAGATCTGCGCCAAAGCCCGCCTCTGTGATCGTGATATCGCTTAGCTTCAGAGCCATCCTTGTGGCCTGCACGCTGTTGCATCCGTGAGCAATGTTGGCGAAGGGGCCGCCGTGCACCAGAGCCGGCGTGTGCTCCAGTGTCTGGATGAGATTTGGCTTGATGGCGTCCTTGAGAAGAGCCGCCATGGCTCCTGTGGCGTGGAGATCATCCGCAGTCACAGGCTCCCCCTTGAAATTGTAGGCCACAATAATCCTGCCCAGTTTCTCCTTCAGATCCTTCATATTGTCCGCCAGACAGAGGATAGCCATGATCTCGGAGGCAACGGTGATGACAAAGTGATCCTCCCTGACCATGCCGTCGGCCTTTCTTCCAAGCCCGATGACCATGTTCCGAAGACTCCTGTCGTTCATATCCAAGCAGCGCTTCCAGACAACCTGTCTCGGGTCGATACCCAGCTCATTTCCCTGCTGAATGTGATTGTCCAAAAGTGCCGCCAGCAGGTTGTTGGCGGAAGTGATGGCGTGGAAATCCCCTGTGAAATGCAGGTTCAGATCCTCCATGGGCACCACCTGGGCATAGCCTCCGCCGGCAGCGCCGCCCTTGATGCCAAAGCAGGGGCCAAGAGAGGGCTCTCTGAGGGCGATGATGGCCTTTTGTCCCATCCTGGCCATGGCCTGGCCGAGGCCCACAGTGGTGGTCGTCTTTCCCTCTCCTGCCGGAGTGGGGTTGATGGCCGTCACAAGGACCAGCTTTCCGTCCTTCCTGTCCTTGATCTTCTCCCAGAGTTCATCGGAGAGTTTTGCCTTGTACTTTCCGTAGAATTCCAGTTCCTCCTCCGGGATGCCGACAGAGGCCGCCACGTCTTTGATGTGCATCATTTCCGCTTCCTGCGCGATCTGAATATCTGATTTCATACTTATCCATTCCTTTCCTTTTCTTTTGTATTTTTATTTTCAAAGACGCTCCCGCGTCTTCTCTCACATATTTTCTTCCAGGTACTTTTCAAACTCCTCCATGGACATCAGCACCTTCCTGGGCTTTGTCCCCTCCTCGGGGCCCACCACCCCGGCCTCCCAGAGCTGATCCATGATCCGGGCCGCACGGTTGAAGCCAATCCGGAATATACGCTGCAGCATGCCGATGGAGGCCTTCTCCTTCTCTATGATGAATTTGCCCGCATCGGCAAAGTAGGCGTCTCTTCCGCCGCCGTCGCCGGAGGACTCACCGACAGAGCCGCTTCCCAGCCCGGAGGCAGTGGAGTTGACTTCACTGACGATCTTCTCGCTGTAGGAGGCTTCGCCGTTCTGCTTCTTCAGGTGTTCCACCACATCCTGGATCTCCTTGTCCGAGACAAAAGCGCCCTGGACGCGGGCCGGCTTCTGGTAGCCGGAAGGGTAAAAGAGCATATCTCCCTTGCCCAGCAACTTCTCCGCCCCGTTCATGTCGATGATGGTCCGCGAATCCACGCCCGAGGTAACGGAAAAGGCGATCCTGGACGGCATGTTCGCCTTGATAAGACCCGTGATGACATTCACAGAGGGCCTCTGGGTGGCCACCACCAGGTGGATGCCCGCCGCCCTGGCCAGCTGAGCCAGACGGCAGATGGCCTCCTCCACCTCGCCGGGAGCCACCATCATCAGATCCGCCAGCTCGTCCACGATGATGACGATCTGGGGCATTTTCCCGGGCTTGCCCTCCTTCTCCTCGAAAGTCATGCTCTCGGTTTTCTCGTTAAAGCCCTTGATGTCCCTGACATTGTATTTGGCAAAGAGCTCGTACCTCTTCATCATCTCCGACACCGCCCAGTTCAGGGCGCCGGCTGCCTTCTTCGGGTCTGTCACCACCGGAATCATGAGATGGGGAATTCCGTTGTAGACGCTCAGCTCCACCACTTTGGGGTCGATCATGATGAGCTTCACCTCATCCGGCGATGCTTTGTAGAGGATGCTGATGATCATGGTGTTGATGCAAACGGATTTTCCCGAGCCGGTGGCGCCCGCTACCAGAAGATGGGGCATCTTGGCGATGTCCGCCACCACCGGCTTGCCGGCAATGTCCCGGCCCGCCGCAAAGGCAATGGCCGAGGAGCTGTTTTTAAATTCTCCTGACTCCAGCAGATCCCGCAGGTGGATCACTGCGTTCTCCTTGTTGGGCACCTCGATGCCCACCGCCGCCTTCCCGGGGATGGGGGCTTCGATACGGATGTCCGCTGCCGCCAGGTTCAGCTTGATATCATCTGTCAGGCCCACGATCTTGCTGACCTTCACGCCCTGCTCGGGCTGCAGCTCATACCGGGTCACCGCAGGGCCACAGCTGACATTTGTGATGGTCACGTTGACGCCGAAATTGTGGAGCGTCTCCTGCAGCTTTCTGGCTGTCTCCCGCAGGTGGGCATCGGAGTCTCCTCTCGCCTTCTTCCCCTTTGTCAGCAGGGAGAGGGGAGGCGTCCTGTACTCCTTCTTTGGGGCTGCGTCCGACTGGGCGGCCATCTGCTCCACCCGGGCGGCCTCCATGGCCACGGCCTCGGCACCCAGCTTTGCGGTCCTGCCGGACTTCTTTTCATCCCCGGCCGGCTCACCTGGGAGCTTCGCCTCATTTCGCTCCGGCTGCTCCGCCTCCTCCGCTTCCGGCTCCTCCGAAGCCTGGGCGCGGTTGATGACAAAGGGTGGCTCCTCCTGGGGCGCAAAGAGCTCCTCCATATCAGGAGACTTTCCTTTTTCACTCAGAGTGGTGTCGAAGGAGACGCCGGAGACGTGCTGGTCCTTGCGCCGGCCTCTGCCCTTTTCCTCCTTCTCCAGAGCCTGGGCCTCCTTCTTTGCCTCCTCCAGCTCCTTCTTTGCCTCTTTCTGGCGGATGAGTCTTCTCGTCTCAGCCAGTTCCCTGCGCATGGCCGCATCCTCCCTGGCCCTTCCGTAGGCCTGTCCGCCTCTCTCCCTGACGCCCTTGATGGCAGATTTGCCGGTGATGATGACCGCACATATGATCATCAGGATCACCACCACCACGTAGGTGCCCACGGTCCCTATGGATGGAACGAGAGCACCTGCCACTGCTTCTCCCAGCAGTCCGCCCTCCTCCAAAAGGAGCTCCAGGAAGGTGGTGATGAGGACAAACAGCAAGATGGCCGCCCCCGTCTTCACGCAGGCCGCCCGGTTGCCTCTGTTGGATATGAGAAAGGTCACCGCCCCGAAAAGCAGGAACGGGACAAGATATGTACTGTAGCCGAAAAGATCTGACAGAAGGGCTGACACAGCGTTTCCGGCCGCTCCCCCGAGCCCGAAAACGCTGAGAAGGAGAAGAATACTCACCGCCAGCGTCAGCCAGATGATGATCTCATCTGCCACAAAGCTCTGCTGGGCGCCTGTCTTCTTTCTCCCCGTCTTCTTTTTTCTTCTTCCGGTTCCTGACCTAGATGCCATTTTGTTTCCCCCTTATTGTTTCTTACCTGTAAGTCCTGCTGATGCCAACTCCCTTGTGCGTCAGCAGCGGAAAAAGCCGGGCCGTTCTTTCAGGCATCCGACTATATAAGCATATACAATATTAGTATACCATTTTCAAAAAAAACTGTCATCAGCTATTTTCATGGTTTTTATCTGCCGGAGTATGCGGCTTTGTCCGCCGCCACAGCCAGGGGCCACCGATGGAATGGCTGCCTCCCGGCACGAGGATTTCTCCGATTCGCCTTTCTGTCTTTTCATCTCCATAAAAAAGCACCTCCTTAACATTCGTATGGAAGTGCCTCTGTCTTTTTATGTATTAAATCTGGACGAGCGCCTGCTCGATGTCCGCAATGATATCCTCCGCATTTTCAATTCCCACGCTGAAGCGGATCAGTTCAGGCTGTACGCCGGCCTCCCGCAGCTCTTGGTCGTTCATCTGGCGGTGCGTGTGGCTGGCCGGGTGGAGGACACAAGTCCTGGCGTCTGCCACGTGAGTCACGATAGCCGCCAGCTTCAGATGATCCATCATCTTCTCCGCCGCGGCCCTTCCGCCCTTCAGGCCAAAGGTGAGGACGCCGCAGGTGCCGCTTGGCATATATTTCTGTGCCAGCTCATAGTAGGGATCTCCCTCCAGTGACGGGCAGTGCACCCAGTCTACCTTCTCGTGTTTCTGCAGGTAGCGGGCCACCTTCAGAGCGTTCTCGCAGTGTCTGGGCATCCGCAGATGCAGTGTCTCCAGTCCGATGTTCAGAAGAAATGCGTTCTGGGGGGCTTGGATGGATCCCAGGTCGCGCATGAGCTGAGCAGTAGCCTTTGTGATGTAGGCGCCCTTTCCGAATTTCCGGGTGTACACGATGCCGTGATATGTCTCGTCAGGGGTGGTAAGTCCCGGGAATTTCTCCCCATGGGCCTCCCAGTCAAAGTTTCCGCTGTCAATGATGGCCCCGCCCACGCAGGAGGCATGTCCGTCCATGTACTTGGTAGTGGAGTGAGTCACAATGTCGACTCCCCACTCAAAAGGCCTGCAGTTGATGGGAGTGGCAAATGTATTGTCCACGATGAGGGGCACCCCGTGGGCGTGAGCCGCTTTGACGAACTTCTCAATGTCAAGAACAACAAGGGCCGGGTTGGCGATGGTTTCTCCAAAGACCGCCTTTGTGTTGTCGCGGAACGCCGCATTCAGCTCCTCCTCGCTGCAGTCCGGGTCCACAAACGTGGCCTCCACACCCATCTTCTTGATGGTGTGGGCGTACAGGTTATATGTACCACCGTAGAGGGCAGAGGCGCACACGATGTGATCCCCTTCCTGGGCAATGTTCATGACCGCATAGAAGTTAGCCGCCTGTCCGGAGGAAGTCAGCATACCGGCGTATCCTCCCTCCAGGTCGCAGATCTTGGCTGCCACAGCATCGTTTGTCGGGTTCTGGAGGCGTGTGTAGAAATAGCCTGACTCCTCCAGGTCAAAGAGTCGTCCCATCTGCTCGCTTGTCTCGTATTTGAACGTTGTGCTCTGGTAAATGGGAAGAACCCTGGGTTCCCCGTTCTTTGGTGTGTATCCGGACTGGATACATTTTGTCTCTATCCTGTAATCGCTCATGTTTCTTTCCTTTCCTGTTCGTCTATGAGAACAAATATTTTTTCTCCAGATCCTCCACCATGGACGCGTACACTTCCCTGCACTCCTCCAGCCTGTCCGCCTGGATCAGTTCAATGCAGCGCCTCAGATAGGAGCTGTAGATGTCGTCGTATATTCGGGCCGCATCCGCCTGTCTGTTGATGCGGTTGACGATAGTGGGGGCTACATTGTAGTACTCCTCCACGATCCTCTCCCCCTCCTTCGTGGAAACCAGGTAGTGATCCCTGTAATCCCGCAGGAGGTTCAGATCATAGCAGTCATCTCCCTGGTTCCTGCTGGCGCAGACAGCGGTGGTGATATAACATGGATGGGACTTGAAGCCGTCCTTCAGACTCTCAAAATCAGACCGGCCGATCTTCATGGTCACCGGAGGCTCGTTCCACCGCTCCACCATCCGGTCGATGATCTTGCTGCAGTGCTCATTTTTGTCGTATCCCAGCACGGGAATGACAAAGGTAACCATGGTCATGTTGTAGTCGATCATCAGTCCCTCTCTTTTGTTCTTGCTCTTCAAGCTCTCAAGCTGGCTGTGAGCGTAATCCGGGATGGCGCCTGCCAGCGCCTCCACCGTTTTTTCCTCATCTTCAGTCTGTTCACAAGCCTCCCTCAGGGCTGCCACCAGCTCCCGGTTCTTCTCCCAGCATTTCATAAAAGCATCCGCATAGAGCTTTCGCTTGAAAAACTGGCGGTAATCCTGCATTTCCACAAAAAGACAGATCAGCTTCTGCTGTAATGCTTCTAATTCCATAGTATACCCCGCCTACATATCCCAGTTGTGATAGACGTTCTGCACGTCGTCATCATCGTCCAGCAGATCCAGCGTCTTCTGAAGGTTCTGGATGTCCTTCTCGTCAGAGAGCACCACCCATGTCTGAGGGATCATCGTCACCTCGGCCTGGGCCATAGGGATGCCCGCCTCCTCCAGCGCAAGGCGCACACTGCTGAAGTCGTCCGGGTCTGTGATGATCTCGTAGCTGTCCTCCTCCTCGACAAAGTCCTCGGCGCGCGCGTCCAGAGCCTGCATCATCAGCTCGTCCGGGTCTCCCTCGTACTCCTCCTTGGCCACCAGGATCTGTCCCTTCTTGTCAAACATGAAGGACACACAACCCGGAGTCCCCACATTTCCGCTTCCTTTTGTAAAAGCGCTCTTTACGTTAGAGGCGGTGCGATTCTTATTGTCCGTCAGCGTCTCCACGATGATAGCCGTTCCGCCGGGGCCGTAGCCTTCGTATGTAATATGCTCATAATTGGACGAGTCCGCATCGCCCACCGCCTTCTTTATATTTCTCTCAATGGTGTCGTTGGGCATGTTGTTGGCCTTCGCCTTGGCGATCACGTCACGCAGTCTGCTGTTGTTGGCCGGATCCGCGCTGCCGCCCTCCTTGATGGCAACCACAAGCTCTTTTCCTATCTTTGTAAAGATCTTTCCTTTTGCCGCATCATTTTTCTCTTTCTTATGCTTGATATTGGCAAATTTTGAATGTCCTGACATTTTCCTCTCTCCTTGTATCTTCTATATTCGCACTTTTTCTATTCTATCACTCCCTGTCCATTTTTTCAATCCTGACTGACTGGATGGCGTTGTTGTCAACCTTCAGCACAGTAAATCTGTATCCTTCAAATTCTATCACGCAGCGCTCGTCCTCTCCGGGGATGCGGTCAAGCTGCCCTGTCAGGAAGCCGTTTAAGGTCTCGTATTCTTCCGTGTCCAAGGAAATGCCCAGCATATCCTCCAGATCCTCCAAGTCCGCAAAGCCGCTGGCCGTCATGGAGCCGTCCGCCTGTCTGACGATAGTCTCCTCCTCCTCGTCGTACTCGTCCAGGATATTGCCCACGATCTCTTCCAGGATATCCTCCATGGCCACAAGTCCTGAGGTCTGTCCGTACTCGTCCAGCACAATGACCACGTGCTTCTTTTTCGCCTGCATCTCCTTAAAGAGAGTGTCAATGCTCTTGGACCCCGGTATAAAGGTGACCGGGCGTATGTACTCCTTCAGCTCACTGACCGGCTTCTTTCGCAGCTTCTCGTTCATGTAGCAGACCATGGCCTCCCGCAGGTGCATGGTGCCGATGATCTCGTCGATATCCTCGTGGTAAATAGGAAAGCGGGAGTGGTTCTCCTCCAGCATGAACTTCAGTGCGTCCTCCAGCGTCTCCTCCCCGTCAATGGCCACGATGTCCCTTCTGTGGGTCATGATGTCCCTGGCGTCCTTGTCCATGTACCGGAAAATATTCCGGATGAGCTCCGTGGCCTCCTGGCCAAGCTCAGGCTTTTCCCTCAGATCCTCCTCTTCCTGAAACATCTGTTTCATCTTCTGAAACAAGCTTCCTTCTTCCATAATCTCCTCTATCGCTCCTTTTTTTGTATCTGTGTATGAAGCTCAAAGCTGATTCCAAACGCTTCATCTACTGTGTCTGTTCCCGATATTGTTCTGGATGATCAGCACCGGGCATGCGCCGCCCTGCTCAGACCCACTACAGAGTTTAAATCCGCATAATAAATATCGCCGCGTTTTACCTGCACGTTTGGTCACACTCTGATTTACGCAGGATACTGATAGTATTGTCAGCTTTTCGGATGTATTCCAAAAATAGTGCATGGATACTATTCAAAATAGTCCATCTGCTCTGTGACCCGATCGTCCCGGACGTACTCTCTGGGCACGCGTTTGCCGATATCGCAGACAAACTCGTAATTGAACCTGCCGGACAGATCTGCCAGAGTGTCTATGGAAACCTCTGTTCCTTTCTCCTTACCTGCCAGGATGATCCGATCTCCAAACTGTACGTCCTCTATGTCCGTGGCGTCCACCATGAACTGGTCCATGCAGACCCGTCCCAGGATGGGGGCTTTCTTCCCGTGTATCAGCACATATCCTTTGTTAGACAGGCTTCTGGGATAGCCGTCCCCGTATCCCACAGGCACTGTAACGATCTTTGTCCTCCTGTCTGTGACATAGGTTCCCCCGTAACTGACAAAGGTTCCAGGCTCCACCCATTTCACATGAGACACATGGCTTATGAGCTCCATGGCGGGCATTAGGGGAACCAGATTCTTTTGCACCTCCCCGGAGGGGTACAGCCCGTACATGGCAATGCCGGCCCGGACAAGATCCATGGCCGCCTCCGGCATGTCGATGATGCCGGCGCTGTTGGAGCAGTGGCAGAATTTGAAGGTAACTCCCCTGTCCCCGAGCCGGGCTTTCATCCACAGGTATTTCTCCATCTGGCTCCGGGTAAATGCTTTATCTGTCTCATCCGCCTTGGCAAAGTGGGTGAACATCCCTTCCGCCTCTATGCCGGGAAGTCCGGCGATCCGGGCGATGGCATCCCCACTCTTCTCATCGATGGAAAACCCCAGCCTGGACATACCGGTGTCCAGCTTGATGTGGATGTAAGCGGTCTTTCCCAGCCTTCCGGCCCTCTCGGAGACGTCCTTTGCCATCTCCTCCGTATAGCAGGTCATGCGGATATCCTGCCGGATCATCTCGTCTCTTTGCTCCGGGAAGGTGCAGCCCAGCACAAGGATAGGCTTTTGCATCCCTTTTTTTCTGAGCAGCGCCGCCTCGTCGGGGGTTGCGACGGCATAGCCCCAGATGTAATTCTTGTCCTCCATAACATATCTGGCGATCTGAGCCGCCCCGTGGCCGTAGCCGTCCATCTTGATGACGCCGATCATCTTCGTGTCAGAAGGGATTCTCCTTTTCATCATTTCCAGATTGTACTCCACCGCGTCTAGGTCGATCCTAGCGCAGATCCTGGTGTATTTCTTCATATTTTATTCCTCCAGTCTTTTCAATCCCGTCCCTACCGCATCTGCCAGGTCCCTTGCCAGCACACTGTATATTCCTTTCTCCTCCCGTGCCGCATCCCCCGCAAGTCCGTGCAGATATACGCCCAGAACCGCGCTGTCAAAACAGGACATGCCCTGGGCCAGGAGCCCTGTGATGACGCCCGCCAGCACATCGCCGCTTCCGGCCTTTGCCATGGCCGCATTGCCGGACAGGTTGACAAAGGGGTGTTCCCCCTGCCTGCACACGCAGGTCCTGGCATCCTTCAGTACACAGGTGACACGGTACTTCCCTGTAAACTGAGCCAGCACATCCATCCGGTCCCTCTTCAGCTCCTCTACCGGTCTTCTTGTGATCCTTGACATCTCCTTCATGTGGGGCGTGAGCACAAAATTTTCATGGGGCAGCTTCCCCAGATAGCGGGTGTGCTCCGCCAACAGGTTCAGGCCGTCCGCATCCACCACGCAGGGAACCTGCACATTCTCCAGCGTAGTCCGCAGGATGCGACTGGCCTTATCGCTTGTGCCAAGCCCGGACCCGATGCTGACCACGTCCGCCCAGCCCAGGAGCCTGAGGAGCTCCCTCTCGTCAAAGAAGTCATAGCAGCGGATGATGGCCTCCGGCAGCAGGGTCTGCAGGATGGTCCGGTTGTCCTGGGGCGTGTAGATCTGCACAAGTCCCGCTCCTGTCCTGTAGGCTGCCAGGGCTGCCAGGTAAGCGGCCCCCGCCATGCCCTGGCTCCCGGCTATGATAAGGGCCTTCCCATAATCCCCCTTGTGGGAGTCGGGCCGTCTTACAGGAAGCATGGCTCTTGCGTCCTTCTCCTCCAGGGCACAGGCCACCTTGCTGTCCCCCTCCAGACCCGAGGTGTCGACGCCGATGTCCGTCACTATCACCTCCCCGGCGTAGTCCCGGCCAGGATCCAGGGCGCATCCTAATTTGACGCACTGGAAAGTCACTGTCAGATCCGCCTGAAAAGCGCTTGTGGCCACCTCCCCGTTAATAGTGAAGACGCCGGAGGGTACATCCACTGCGATCTTTACGCCTCCGGATCGGTTCATAGCCTGGATACAGGCGAGATAGTCCCCCTCCACCCGGCGGCTTAAGCCGGCTCCGAAAACGGCGTCTATCAGTATACTATATTCTCCTTCTTCGAAAACGTTTCCCAGGACGCCGCCGGCCTCTCTGAAAAGCTCGATCTGCCTCTTTGTCTCCTCCGTGCAGTGGTTCGGATTGCCCGCCATCACCGCAGTCACGCCGGCCCCCTTCTCAAGCAGCAGCCTTGCGATGGCAAAGCCGTCTCCCCCGTTGTTGCCGGAGCCGCACACCACGCAGACGTGGGACAGGTTGTATCCTCTGTCCGCCACCGTCTCCACAAAGGTGCGGGCCGCCCGCTCCATCAGGATCAGCGACGGGATCTTTTTCTCCCGTATGGTATAGCTGTCTGCCGCCTTCATCTGTCTTCCGTCTGGCAGAAGTAGCATAAATCCCCCTCCCTTTCCCTGCGCCACAGGCAGGTTCTTTTTTTGAAGCCGCCGTCCCGCCGCGATCAGGCAGGTCCGCAGCAACGCAAAAGACGTGTAAAGAGGGCCTGTCTCACACACGCCGGCTTTACACGTCTCAAAGTCCTGTTACTTCTCTGATTTTTTCTGTTCCTCATTGTAACGGCTGATATTATAGGACAGCCGCATCAGGCTCTCTGACAGGTGGACATTTTCAACGATCACATCATCCGGAAGATGCAGATCCGTATGTGCGAAGTTCCATATCGCCTTCACTCCGTACGACACCAGCTGGTTGGCAACCTCGATCGCCTTTGCTTTCGGGATCGTCAGAATACCGATCTCTATGTCATTGTTCTTAACAAAGTCCTCCAGCTCGTCCATCATATGGATGGGCACGCCCCGGATCGTCATCCCCTTCAGTGTGGGATTGACGTCAAAGATGCCCTTGAGCACAAATCCCCGTTTTTCAAACGCCGCATAGTTCGCCAGCGCATGTCCCAGATTACCGGCCCCGATGATGATCATGTCGTGATCCTCCTCCAGACCGAGTATCTTTCCTATCTCCGTGTAGAGATATTTTACATTATATCCATACCCTTGCTGGCCGAAACCACCGAAGTTGTTCAGATCCTGCCGTATCTGGGATGCTGTCACATGCATTTTCTTGCTCAGGTCATTGGAAGAAATACGCTCCACGCCGTTCTCCAGCAGCTCCCCTAAATAACGGTAATATCTTGGAAGTCTACGAATGACTGCCTGCGAAATTTCTCTGCCTTCCACTTTATCCACCTTCCATTTCAATTTCTCATGTTTATTATATAGAATTGTTACTATAAAGTCAATTTATTGTTCTCAAAAGTTCCCCAAAATCGGCGCTGACAGCCTTCTGGAAATTGACACGCCGCAGGTTCCCCGATATAATAGTTAAGGCTTTAAAATGCACGGTTTTTACGCAGGAGGTACACCATGATACTGGCGTGTTACAATATAGAAAAAGCATTTGGGGAGGAGGTCATTGTGCGCGATGGCTCCTTCCACATAGAGGACCACGAAAAGGCGGCCCTTGTTGGCATCAACGGGGCCG
>CAZZBJ010000037.1:15968-21106 GCA_964652805.1 uncultured Mordavella sp.
CTGAAGATGATCGTGGGGGAGCTGCCCCTGGATGGCGGCTCGGTCACCCTGGCAAAGGGTCGCACTCTGGGCTATCTGTCCCAGCACCAGGACCTGACAGGGGGAAACACTATCTACGAAGAGGTGAAGACCGCCAAAGCGCAGATCATCGCCATTGAAAGGGAGATCCGGCAGATCGAGGAGGAACTGTCCCCCCTTCAGGGGGACGCCCTGACGGAACGGCTGAACACCTACCACCGCCTGACAGAGCAGTTCGAGCGGGAAAACGGCTACGCCTACGAGAGCGAGATCACAGGCGTCCTGAAGGGACTGGGCTTTGGAGAGGAGGATTTCTCCAAGGCTGTGGAAACCCTCTCCGGTGGGCAGAAGACCCGAGTCTCCCTGGGAAAGCTGCTCCTCACCAGGCCGGATGTACTGCTCCTTGACGAGCCCACCAACCATCTGGACTTAAACTCCATCTCCTGGCTGGAAACCTATCTTCTGAATTACCCCGGGGCTGTTCTCATCGTGTCTCACGACCGGT
Source organism: uncultured Mordavella sp. (assembly GCA_964652805.1). Taxonomy (GTDB): domain Bacteria; phylum Bacillota; class Clostridia; order Lachnospirales; family Lachnospiraceae; genus Claveliimonas. The sequence goes on from CAZZBJ010000037.1 coordinate 16,492, forward strand.
ATTTCCTGAATCGGGTGGTGACAAAGGTGATCGAGATCGAACAGGGACAGCTGACTACCTACCTGGGCAACTACTCTGCCTATGCGGAGAAGAAAAAGCAGGTCCGGGATGCCCGGCTGAAGGAGTACATGAACCAGCAGCAAAAGATCCGCCATCAGGAGGCGGTCATCGAGAAGCTCCGCTCCTTCAACCGTGAGAAGTCCATCAAGCAGGCAGAGAGCCGGGAGAAAATGCTGGACAGGATGGAACGGATCGAGAAGCCCACTAAGCTGAAGACGGACATCCACCTGACGCTGGAGCCCTCCTGCGTCAGCGGAAACGATGTTCTCTCGGTGGAGCATCTGAGCAAATCCTTCCCGGAACAGACGCTCTTTACTGATGTCAGCTTTGATATCCGCCGGGGCGAGCATGTGGCTGTCATCGGGGATAACGGGACAGGGAAGACCACTCTCCTCAAGATCCTCAACGAGGTGCTCTCGGCAGACAGCGGCATCTACACTTTGGGGGGCAACGTCCACGTGGGCTACTACGACCAGGAGCACCACGTGCTCCACATGGATAAGACCGTGTTCGAGGAGATCTCGGACGACTATCCGGACCTGACTAACACCCAGATACGCAACATGCTGGCCGCCTTCCTCTTTACCGGGGACGACGTGTTTAAACGAATCGGGGACTTGAGCGGCGGCGAGCGGGGCCGGGTGTCCCTGGCAAAGCTGATGCTCTCGGAGGCCAACTTCCTGATCCTGGACGAGCCCACCAACCACCTGGATATCGCCTCAAAGGAGATACTGGAAAACGCCCTCAACAATTACACCGGTACAGTCCTCTATGTGTCCCACGACCGGTATTTTATCAACCAGACTGCCACCCGCATCCTGGAACTTGTGAACCATACCTTTGTGAACTACATCGGCAACTACGACTACTACCTGGAAAAGCGGGAGGAGCTGACTGCCGCCTACGCATCCTCCTCCCCCGCTTCAGCGAAGACCGGAAAAGCCGCCTCCGGGAAAGCTGCTTCCTCCGAGCCTGTGTCCGAGGCCAAGCTGAGCTGGCAGGAGCAAAAAGAGGCCCAGGCCAGGGAACGCAAGAGGCAGAACGACCTGAAGAAGACAGAGGAGCTGATCACCAGCTTGGAGGAGCGGGACGCCCAGATCGATGCGCTCATGGCCACGGAAGAGGTGTACACCAACTCTGTGAAATGCCAGGAGCTGGCAAAGGAAAAGGCAGACATAGCCGCCCGGCTGGAGGAGCTGTACGAAAAATGGGAGGAGCTTGCGTAAGGGTTCTCCGCTTCAGACCCTTCCCGCCTTCTCGTAAGCCTCCTGGTAAAAATACTCCTGGGCGTTCAGGGGCTCCTCCCCCTCCTTTGGAGCCACACGTCTGTACTCCCCGTCGCCGCAGGCCTCCCTGGCCTTCTGGTTGTCCTTCAGCATCGTGTCAAAGATGAACTGCAGTCGCTCCTTTAAGTCCTCCTGGAGGACAGGGGCAGCCACCTCCACCCTGCGCACTGTGTTTCTCGTCATAAAGTCTGCGGAGGCGATGTAATACTTTGCCCGCTCGCCCCGGCCGAAAATGTAGATCCTGGAATGTTCCAGAAATCTGCCCACAATGCTGATGATACGGATATGTTCCGTGCTGCCCTCCACACCCGGGGTAAAGCAGGCGATGCCCCGGATGATCATGTCAATCTTCACGCCGGCGCAGGACGCCTCGATCAGCTTGTCAATGATCTTCTTGTCTGTCAGGGAGTTCAGCTTCAGCCCGATGTAGGCCTCCTCTCCGTTCTGCGCCCGGTCGATCTCCTCGTCGATCATATCCAGCACTCTGTTCTGAAGGCACTTGGGCGCTACCAGGAGCCTGTCGGATTTCTTCACCACCTCACCCTTGGAAAGGGCCTGGAACACAGCCGACGCCTCCAGCCCGATGTCCGCATTTGCTGTCATGAGGGACAGGTCTGTGTAGAGGCGGGACGTCTTCTCGTTGTAGTTTCCGGTTCCGATCTGAGTGATGTACTCCACACGGCCCCCCGCCTTTCTGGTGATGAGGCAGAGCTTGGAGTGGACCTTATAGCCCTCCAGACCGTAGATCACCTGACAGCCGGCCGCCTCCAGCCGCCTGGACCACTCGATGTTGTTTTCCTCGTCAAAGCGGGCCCGCAGCTCCACCAGGACCACTACTTCCTTTCCGTTCTCAGCCGCCTCTATGAGGGCCTCCACCACCTTGCTCTGCTTTGCCAGCCGGTAGAGGGTCATCTTGATGGAGATGACCTTCTCATCTTCAGCCGCCTCGCTGAGCAGGCGAAGGAAGGGGCGGATGGACTCATAAGGATAGGAGAGCATTTTGTCACTCTCCTTGATCTGCTCTATCAGACTTCTGCCCTCCTGGAAAGCAGGGGATTTCTGAGGCACTTTCTTCTCAAAGAAGAGCGCCTGATTTTTTCGCAGGATGTCCTGGATCTGGGAGAGAAAGGACAGGTCCAGAGGCGCCTGGCTCCTGAACACGTGGGTGGAGTCCAGATCCAGATATTTGCAGAGTGTCTCTACCACATCTCCGTTCATCTCCCTGGAGAGCTCCAGACGAACCGGGGAAAGCTTTTTTCTCCTCTTAATCAGGTCTGCCATGAATTCCCGGTAGTCCAGATCCTCGTCGTAGAGGGCGTCTGCGTCGATGTCCGCGTTCCTTGTCACCCGGATCAGTGATTTCGCTTTGATCTGATAGCCGTTAAAGACGCGGGGGATATAGTGGAGGATCAGCTCCTCTGCCAGCATGTAGCTGCCCTCCTGCCCCTGCACAGGGATCAGCCTCTCCACTATAGTGTTGGTGCAGGGAATGATGCCCAACCTCTCTTTTCTGTTCTTTGTCTCAAGGACAGCCACTGCGTATATCTCCTTGTTGCGCAGGAAGGGGAAGGGCTGTCTCTTTCCCACCACTGTGGGGGAGATCAGAGGTGCGATCTCCATCTGGAAAAACCTGGACAGACTGTCCTTCTCCTCCTCGGAGAGACGGCTAAAATCTGTCAGCCGCACGCCGTAGGGCTCCAGCTTCTCCATCAGGGTGTTGTATATCCTGTCCCTTCTCCCGCTGAGTTCACGCACTTTTTTCAGTATCTCGCTGATCTGCTCCGCTGAAGTCATGTTTGTCTTGTTGTCCCGGATTTTTTTGCCCAGCAGCATCTGGTCCTGCAGGGAGCCCACGCGGACCATGAAAAATTCATCCAGATTGCTCTGGTAGATAGAAGCAAAGGCAAGCCGCTCACACAGAGGCATCCTCCCGTCCTCCGCCTCCTCCAGCACGCGCTCGTTGAATTTCAGCCAGGACAGCTCTCTGTTCATATAAATCTGTTTTTTTGCCCTCTCTTTCCCCATCGTGTCCTCCTCTTTTATTATTCTTTTGCATCTGCCCAATCGGCAGTGCCGTTTCTGCAGATGTCTGCCGGCATGTCCTCCTTCACACCGTCCTAATTATAAATGGTTTTCATGAATTTGTAATCCGAATTTATGTTAAATCTATGTAAAATTGACGCCGGGACATACAAACCCGCCCGGCGCCATTTCAATCTCAATCGTATCAATATCCACTAATAATATTCCTGTTGTATAGATAATATGGCCGACTGTCCCTGCCGGCCCCCGCAGGGGCGGTAATTGCAGACGTAATACTTTTGCAAAGTATTACGTCTGCAATTAAACTACGCCAGCTTTTCTGCAATTGCCAGAATAAATTCCTCGCTGTTGAGCACAGTGGGGTTCTCCATTGTGGTAATCAGCGCCAGGTCCTTTGTCATCTTTCCTTCCTCGATGGTGTCGATGGTGGCCTTCTCCAGCTTGTCGGCAAATGCCATCAGCTCCTTGTTGCCGTCCAGCTCACCGCGTTTCCTCAGGGCGCCGGTCCAGGCGAAGATGGTGGCCACAGAGTTGGTGGATGTCTCTTCACCCTTCAGGTATTTGTAATAGTGGCGCTGGACAGTCCCGTGGGCCGCCTCGTACTCGTAGTAGCCCTCCGGGGAGACGAGCACGGAAGTCATCATGGCCAGGGAGCCGAAAGCGGAGGATACCATGTCGCTCATGACATCTCCATCGTAATTCTTGCAGGCCCAGATGTAGCCGCCCTCAGATTTCATAACGCGGGCCACAGCGTCGTCGATGAGGGTGTAGAAGTACACGATGCCCGCCTTCTCAAATCTCTCGGCGTACTCTTTATCGTAGATCTCCTGGAAAATATCCTTGAATGTGTGGTCATACTTTTTGGAGATAGTATCCTTTGTGGCAAACCACAGATCCTGCTTTGTATCCAGGGCATAGTTGAAGCAGCTTCTTGCAAAACTTGCGATGGAGCCGTTTACATTGTGCATGCCCTGCACGATGCCTGCTCCTGTGAAATTGTGCACAAGCGCTCTCTCCTCGTGTCCGTCCTCAGCCGTGTAGACAAGCTCTACCTTGCCGGCTCCCGGAATCTTCATCTCAGTTCCCTTGTACACATCCCCGTAGGCATGCCTTGCGATGGTGATGGGCTTCTTCCAGTTTTTCACGCAGGGCTCGATCCCCTTCACAACGATGGGCGCCCGGAACACAGTTCCGTCCAGGATGGCACGGATCGTCCCGTTGGGGCT
>CAZZBJ010000038.1:0-20590 GCA_964652805.1 uncultured Mordavella sp.
TTCTGGAACTCGGTCAGCACGCTGGTGATGTCGTTGAAGGGCTTTGTGTACTGGTTTGTGTAGCTCAGGAAGCTGGAGAGCTGTCCCACAGTCAGCATGCCGCCTGTGACAGAGAAGCATCCTGCAATGGCCACGCCAGCATAAATGGCCGAGTACATGAAGCGGGTGGCAGGGTTGGTGATAGAGGAGAAAAAGGTGGCCTTCAGAGAGTACTCGGAGAGCCTTCTGTTGATCTCGTCAAACTCCTCCTTTGCTTCGTCCTGGCAGCCGAAGGCCTGGACCACCTTGATGCCGCCCAGCATCTCGTTTGTAAAGCCTGTCAGCTCCCCCCTGCTCTCATACTGCTTTTTGAACATGGTGAAGGATTTTCTGGAGATGAAATTTGCCACCAGGAAGGACATGGGGCTTAATACCACCACGATCAGGGTGATCCAGGGGTTGATGCCCAGCATGAAAAAGATGGTTCCTGCAATGGTGGCCACCCCCGTAAAGAGCTGGGTGAAGCCCAGGAGCAGTCCGTCGGAGAACTGGTCGATATCTGTGATGATACGGCTTAACAGATCCCCCGAGGAATGGCGGTCCACATAGGACAGGGGCAGCTCCTGCAGGTGGTTGAAGGACTGGATCCGAAGACCCCGGACGATGCGGTAGGTGATCTTGTTGTTGATGTGGTTCATGACCCACTGGGCCACCGCGGTGACAGCGATGGAGATGAGTATCCCCGTGATCACAGCCATGAGCCCTGTGAAATCCACCTGTCCCTCTCCCACGATGTAGTCCACGCCCCGCCCGGTCAGGATGGGGATGTAGAGGGTCAGTCCTACGGTCAGAGCCGAGAGCAGGAGGGAGAGGATGACAAGGGCTGTGTAGGGTCGGATATAGTGGAGGATCCGTTTCAGCGTCTTCTGACGGTCCACTTTTTTGTCTGCTTTCTCTTTATGCATTTGCAGCTGCCTCCTTTCCGACGGACTGAGATGCGCAGATCTCCTGATATACATGGTTGGAGGAGAGGAGCTCCTTGTGGGTGCCGTACCCGGCGGGCCGCCCGTCATCCAGGACAAGGATGTGGTCCGCGCTGCGGATGGCGGACACCCGCTGGGAGATGATGAACACAGTCATATTCCCCGTACTCTCCCTGATAGCCTTACGAAGCCTTGCGTCTGTGGCAAAATCAAGAGCTGAGGCGCTGTCGTCCAGGATGAGGATATCCGGTTGCCTTACGAGGGCCCGGGCGATGGTGAGCCGCTGCTTCTGTCCGCCGGACAGGTTGCTGCCGCCCTGCTGGATCATCAGATCCAGTCCCTTCTCCTTGCTGTCCACGAACTCCCTTGCCTGGGCGATGTTAAGCGCCTGGTAGATCTCCTCGTCTGTGGCGTCCCGCTTGCCCCACTGCATGTTCTTCCTGAGCGTGCCGGAGAAAACTGTGGCCTTCTGGGGCACGATGCCCACCCGCTTCCGGATGGCGGAGGGCTTAAGGGAGCGCACATCCTGTCCGAAAAGTCGGATCGTGCCGGAGGTGCAGTCGTAGAACCGGGGAATCAGGTGCGCCAGGGTGGATTTCCCTGAGCCGGTTCCACCGATGATGCCGATGGTCTCCCCGGGCATGACAGAGAAGCTGATGCCGTGGAGAGTCTCCTCCCTGGAGCCGGCGTAGGTGAAGCCTACATGTTCAAAGGAGACAGCAGGCTGTCCGGTCTCCCTGTTCGGGATGGAGGGCGTCTCCTCCTCGTCGGGGATGGAGGGCTCCACGTCAAAGATGGCGCTTACCCGGGCAAGACTTGCCAGTGCCCTTGAGAGCAGGATAATCAGGTTGGCCAGCTTCACCAGCTCTGTCAGGATCTGGGACATGTAGTTGATGAGGGCGATGACCTGTCCCTGGGTCAGATCTCCTGCGTCCACCTGGCGTCCGCCGAACCAGAGGACCGCAATGATCCCCAGGTTGATGATGACGTAGGTGAGGGGATTTAGGAGGGCTGAGATCTTTCCTACGAAGATCTGCTTTCTGTACAGTCCGTCTGTCTCCTGGCTGAACCGCTTCTTCTCCTCGTCCTGTCTGGCGAAAGCCCGGACCACCCGGATGCCCAGGAGATTTTCCCTGGTCGCAAGAAGCACCCTGTCAAGCTGCTTTTGGACCTTCTGGTAGAGGGGCATGCTGGCAAGGAGGATGGCAAAGACCACCACCAGAAGCAATGGGATGGTGACGGCAAAGGGAAAGGCCGCCCTGATATCCACTGTGAAGGCCATGATCATGGCGCCCAGTACCACAAAGGGGGAGCGCAGGAACAGGCGGAGGAACATATTGACTCCGTTCTGTACCTGGTTCACATCGTTGGTCATCCGGTTGATGAGGGTGGAGGTGCCGATGGTGTCGATCTCCTGGTAGGAGAAGGTGTTGATGTGTGCAAACAGGTCGCTGCGCATGGCCATACCGGCGCTGACAGCAGATTTGGCCGCAAAGTACTGAGCGGTCAGTGAAAAAGAGAAGCCCACAATGCCAAGGAGGATGAGAAGCGCGCCCATCTTCCAGAGGTAGGGTCCGTTGCTTCCGGCAATTCCCACGTCGATCATCTGTGCCACCACCAGGGGGACAAAGAGCTCAAAGGTGGCCTCCAGCATCTTGAAAAGGGGAGCCATGACCGTGATGAAGGGGTGAGGCTTCAGGTAGCTTAGTAATCGTTTCATTGCATGTCCGTCCTTTCTGTCTGCCTGGAGCCTATGCCCGGCATTTTTCCTTCAGCTTTGTGTACATTTCCCCGGATACCGGCGCGGCCACGCCCAGGCGGCGGGCCTCACGGACGATATAGCCGCTGAAGGTCTCCAGCTCTGTGGGGCGTCCGGCGTTCACATCCCTCTGAAGAGAGCTGGTGGCGTCGTACTGGAGCTTGCAGTAGAAACGGTAGATGATGGTATCCCGGTCCGCCTGCGTCACGTGGATGCCCTTTGCCAGGGCCACCTGCCATGCCTCGTCCACGAGGGCCTCGTAGATCGCGGCTTTCCCGGGATCCTCCCGGAGCTGTCCGATGCTGTTGTCGTAGAGGGCTGTCTCCACGTTATAGGCGCAGTTCAATATGTACTTTTTCCAGATCTCCGCCCGGATATCCCGGGAGGCAGTGCAGTCTACGCCGGCCCCGCCTAAGAGATCCGTTACATCACAGCATTTCTTCCAGTCAGCAGGAGAGGCATCCTGGATGCCCACGTAGAGGTTGGCGAACTTGTCCTGCTGAGTGACGGAGAAGTCGGTGTTTGCAAAGGCCACAATATAGATGAGGGAGTCGATGACCGTGCCCTCCGGCAGATACTCCCGGGCCCGGTCTCCGGGGTCCGCCCCGTTCATGACAGGGACGATGACCGTATCTTTGGACACGCAGCCTGCAAGGGAGCGGCATGCTTCCTCCAGGGAATAATTTTTGACGCAGATAAAAATGTAGTCCTGGGGTTCCAGGTCCTCTGCTGTCTCCACCACACTCTCCGGGTGAACAGTGCGCTCTCCCCGGTAGTCGCTGTGGAGGACAAGGCCCTTCTCCCGGATAGATTTTCCTCGCTCTCCCCGGGCTATAAAGGTGACATGGGGATAGGTGTCCGCCAGCAGGGCGCCCACGTAGCCTCCTACGCCTCCCAGCCCCAGGACTGTGATCTTCTTGTCTGCAAATGGCTTCATATGTACAAACCCTCTTTCTATGTAAAGTATCTTTTGAAAAAAATATCTCCTTATAAGATATGCCCGGCTCAAAATGTGGCTGACACAACAAAAAAATTATAACATACAGGGCAGGGCGGCGGAACATTTTCCGGGACTTTTTTTGGAAATCCACACGAAACAGCTATAGGAAGGGGGCAGGGCAGAAAACCGACTTGTTTTTCCTGCCTTATGTTGATACACTGATTAAGAAAAGGTGGAGGAATCCACCGATCGCATGTGGCGGAGGAAAGAGAAGAGACAAAGGAGAGATATTTGACATGCGTCACATTTTGATCATAGACGACGACACAAACATCAATAACCTTTTGCGGGAGGCGCTGGAGAAGGGGGGCTGCGGCTGCAGCCAGGCATACTCCGGAACCGAGGCGCTGCTGCGGCTGGATATGGAGAGTTTTGACCTGGTCCTTCTGGACCTGATGCTGCCGGGCATGTCCGGAGAGAAGGTGCTGGAGGAGATCCGCAAAAAAAGGGATATCCCGGTCATTGTGCTGACGGCCAAGGATCGGCTGGACGACAAGGTGGACCTTTTAAAAAGCGGGGCGGACGACTATGTGACAAAGCCCTTTGAGATCCGGGAGGTACTGGCCAGAATCGAGGTGCAGCTGCGCAGGCGGGGGACAGCCGGAACTGCCGGAAACACCTTGAGTCACCGGGAGATGACCCTGGACAGGGAGACCTTCAAGGTCTTTGTAAGAGGGAGGGAGCTGCCCCGGTTTACCCGCCGGGAGTTTGCCATCCTAGAGCTTCTCCTGGCTCATTCGGGGCGGGTCTACAGCAAGGAGGAGATCTTTGAGTACGCCTGGCAGGAGCCCTACATGGGGGAGACAAAGACGTTGGACGTGCACATCAGTAATATCCGGAGGAAGATCAAAAAGGAGACGCGGGAGGAATATATTGAAACCATATGGGGCATCGGCTACCGAATGCCCCGGTAAACTTTACCTTTTCTTTAGATTTTGTTTGCGAAGGATTAAGGGAAGGTCTTTAGAATGTAAGGCAGATCGAGAGAAAAGGAGTGAAACATATGAGGGAACTGTTGCTGCAGACAATGGCATTAACAAAACAGTATGGGCGTCACAGGGCAGTGGACCAGGTGAGCATGCATATAAAGAAGGGAGCCATCTACGGATTTATCGGCAGGAACGGAGCAGGCAAGACCACGACTCTGCGGATGGTCAGCGGTCTGGCATCCCCCACGTCGGGAGAGATCGAGATGTTCGGATGCAGAGGCCGGGAGCTGAACCGCATCCGCTCCAGAGTGGGCTGTCTCATCGAGGGGCCGGGCCTCTACGAAAATATGTCTGCCAGAGATAATCTGAAAATGAAGTGCATGCTCCTGGGCGTATACAAGAACGGATACGAGGAGGAGCTGCTGGACATCGTGGGGCTTGGAGGTGTGGGAATGAAGCCGGTAAAGCGGTATTCCCTGGGTATGAAGCAGAGGCTGGGCATAGCTCTTGCACTGGTGGGAGAGCCGGATCTGCTTGTCCTTGACGAGCCTATTAACGGCCTGGATCCCCAGGGAATCGCGGAGGTGCGGGATACGGTGCGGAAGCTGAACCGTGAGAGAAATATGACCATCCTCATCTCCAGCCACATCCTGGAGGAGCTCTCCAAGATCGCCACAGACTACGGGATCATCCACAACGGCACGCTCCTTCAGGAGCTGACAAACGAAGAGCTGATGGAAACATGCAGCGAGAGGCTGGAAGTCACCCTGGATAACCCGGAGCGGGCCATTCCGGTGATGGACCGTCTGGGCATCAGGAAATACCAGGTGGCGGACAAGGAGCACATCTACATCTTTGAGAAGCTGGAGGAGAGCGCGGCTCTCAACATGGCTTTTGCGAAGGCGGGGATCCCGGTGCGGGGCATGGCTGTCACAAACGAGGAGCTGGAGACCTATTTCTTAAAACTGACAGGAGGCGGGGCAAATGCTTAATATGATCAAAATGGAAATATACCGGATGCTCCACACAAGGAGCGCCTATGTGATTCTCATCGTTCTGACGGGGTGCATACTTTTTACCAATATCATGAGCCGGGATGAATACCGGACAGACACAAAGAAAGCAGCAGAAACGGAAGCGTCAGCGGATACGGAACAGGTAAGCGGGAACACTGCGGATGGGGGCGAAGAGGAGGTGACAAACCTGGGCATGACCGTGACTCTTCCCACCACGCCGGGAGAGCAGGTGACGGTGTTTGACCTTTTTGCGGCAAATGTGCAGGGGCGATTTATAGCTCTTTTTATTGCTATATTCACCATTTTGTTTTCCGGAGCAGATATGGCCAGCGGATATGTAAAGAACACGGCGGGCCAGGTGAGAAGCCGGGCAGCCCTTGTGGCAGCCAAGGCAGTGGCCGTGATGGTGTACACCGTCTTTACCCTTCTTTTTTTCGTGGCTGTCGAGGCGTTCTCAGATTACGTCCTTTTTGGAGCTCTGGACTGGGGCGACTTAAGAGAGTTCCTTCCCTATCTGGGAGCGCAGACAGCTCTTCACTGTGCCTTCATGGCCGTCCTGTGCGCTCTCACGGTGATCATACGAAGCAGTGTGCTGAGCATGGTGCTGGGAGTGCTGCTCTGCCAGAACCTGGCCAGCCTTCTGTACGGCGGCGCGGAAACATTGCTGCGCAGAATGGGGATGGAGGATGCGGACATCCTCTCCCACACCATCACGGGAAAGATCGCAATGCTCCCGCTGGCGCCCTCCTCCTCGGATGTGGCAGGAGCTCTGCTGACAGCGGCCGTGTTCCTCGTCCTTGCGGTGGGCGTTGGAGCCCTTGTGTTCCAGAAGAGGGATGTGTAGAGGAGAGAGATGGTTTTGCATGTAATTTTCATAATAGTTATCGTGATCCTGGCGGCAGTGCTGTGGAAATACCAGCGGCAGATGAAAGACATCTGCCGCCAGATCGCGTTTCTGAGGGAGCAGGACAGCAATATGCTTATCACGACTCAGATCCGGTCCGGCGGAATGAGCGAACTGGCGGAGGAGCTCAATGCGCTTTTGCTGGAGAGAAAAAAAGAGCGCCGACAGTACCTGGAAAAAGAGGGGGAGATTGCCCGGATTTACACAGATCTGTCCCACGATATCCGCACGCCTCTCACCTCCCTGGACGGATATTTTCAACTCCTCCGGGAGACCAGGGACCTGGACGAGCAGGAGAGGTATATCCGCATCATCCAGGAGAGGATTGGCAGCCTGAAGGAGATGCTGGAGGAACTGTTCACCTACACAAAGCTCCAGGGCGGGGGATATGAGATCGAGATGACGGTCTGCCGGCTGAACCGGATCCTGAAGGAGACGCTGTTCTCCTACTATGAAGAGTGGCTGGAGCTGGGGATTGAGCCGGAGTTTTCCATCTCTGACGAGGAGATCCAGGTGGAGGCAGGCCCCCAGGCACTGAGAAGAGTGATCCGGAACCTGATCAAGAACGGGATGGATCATGGCGAGAAGAAGATACGCATTGCGCTTGAAAGGCAGGGCGACAGGGCTGTCCTGACCTTTGCCAACCAGGTGGCCTGCCCGGAGAGGATTGACACAGCGCATGTGTTTGACCGGTTTTACAAGGCGGACGAGGCCAGGAGCCGGACCTCTACCGGCCTGGGTCTGTCCATCGCCAGAGAGCTGGTGCTCCGTATGAAGGGAAATATCACCGCCCGGATGGAGGAAAACTGGTTTGTGGCTGAGGTGCAGTTCCCTGCGCTGCCAGGCGAAAAAGAGAAACATACAGAGAGCGCATGAAAAGAAAATGAAAAAAAGGGTTGACTTTTCGACGCGGCTCTGTATAATTATTACATAAACACTTTAGTACTGTAAAGTGTAGAACTTTTAAGTAATAAAGCGACGGGAGGAAAAAACATGAAGTTCAAAAAAGTAACAGCAATTTTACTGACAGGGATTATGACAGCCGCACTTGCAGCCTGCGGCAGCAGCTCAGACAGCAGCGCGGACAGTGGAGAGGACGCAGGCGGCAGCGGAACCTATACGATCGGGATCTGCCAGCAGATGGAGCATGCGGCTCTGGATGCGGCCACGGAGGGCTTTCAGGATGCCTGCAGAGAGCTGTTCGGTGAGGAGAATGTAGAGTTTGATGTGCAGAATGCGCAGGGAGAGCAGACCATGTGCTCCACCATCGTTAATACTTTCGTTTCTTCTGATGTAGATCTCATTCTTGCAAACGCCACCCTGCCTCTCCAGACAGCGGCCCAGGCCACATCAGACATTCCGATTCTGGGAACGTCAGTCACAGATTACGGCAGCGCGCTGGGTATCGATGACTGGACAGGAGCCACGGGAGTGAACATCTCAGGAACCAGCGACTTAGCTCCCATCGAGGAGCAGGAGGACATGCTTCTGGAACTTGTGCCGGACGTCCGGACAGTGGGAATTCTGTACTGCTCCTCCGAGTCCAACTCCAAGTACCAGGCAGAGCTTTTTGAGGCGGAGCTGGAGGCGGACGGCATCTCCTACAAGGAGTACACAGTGGCGGACTCCAACGAGATCCAGTCAGTGACCCAAAATGCGGTGGAGGACTGCGATGCCATCTACATCCCTACGGACAACACCATGGCGTCCAACACCCAGATCATCAACAACATCTGCCTTCCCGCCAAGATTCCGGTGATCGCAGGGGAGGAGGGCATCTGCAGCGGCTGCGGCGTGGCCACCCTGTCCATCAGCTACTACGACCTGGGATACCAGACGGGAGAGATGGCTTACAGGATCCTGGAGGAGGGCGCTGACATTGCCGCCATGGATGTGGAGACGGCGGCCCAGGTGACGAAAAAGTACAACCCCACGATCTGTGAGGAACTGGGCATCACCATCCCCGAGGGCTACGAGGCCATAGAAGCCGAGTAGAGGAAGAAGCAGAGGAAGTTGTGAACTTCGACTCGGAAACCTGATTTGAATAATGGCAACGTAGGGAGAAAGATGAGAGACTGCGGGAGATGGCATGATGCCATTTCCCTTTTCTTATTCTGTCGTTCTATAGAGAAATCCTTCCGGCAAAAGGGGCGGACCTGCTTGGGAGAAAGGAGAAGAGCTTTTCTGCAGGGAAGCTGTTTTGCGCGGCCAAACCACTTGTCAGTCCAGGTAAAAGGATTTACAATAATAACAACATACAAAAACAACAAAAGCGACAGGAGGAAGACATGGCTGAAGTCAGAAAGAGATTGAATTTCTGCGGGAGAGTGCAGGGCGTAGGCTTCCGTTACAAGGCAAAATACCTGGCGAGATCCATGGGGCTGACAGGCTGGGTGAGAAACGAGGCGGACGGCACAGTGACGCTGGAGATCCAGGGGCGTCCCCAGCTTGTGGACAAGCTTCTGCAGGGACTGAACCACGACAGTTTTATTGCGATTGACTGGGTCGACGGGAAGGACATCCCTGTAGAAGAGGAGGAAAAGAGCTTTCAGGTCCTGATGTGAGAAGATAAAAGCGGAGAGAAGGATAAAAAGGATGAGTGAGAAAATGTGCGGGAACAGAGACAGGCGGGAGGTTTTCCTGTCAGAGGAAGCAGGCACCGGTTCCGGAAAGCTGCTCTGGGAGGAGCTTAAGGGACTGCTGGAGGGCAAGGGGGCGGCTCTGGCAGGCTGCGGCGATCTGAGAGAGATCAAAATAAGCAGACCCTGGAGACCGGGTACAGAAGACCTGGAACGGCTGAAATGTCCAGAAGGCTCAGGAGGCCTGGCGTATCCTGTGGGCGTTGCCGTGGCCCTGCCGGTTCCGGAAAAGATTATCCGGCAGCTCCTGGACAGCCCCACGGAGGAGTATTATGAGACCTATCACGCCATGAACCGGAGGCTAAACGAGATCGTGCTGGCTGGGGAGGATTTCCTGAGAAAAAAAGGCTTCCGGGCCTGGGCTCAGACCACGGACAGAGCCGGCCAGGACGAGGAGTGGAAAACCTCCCTTCCCCACAAGACAGTGGCCACAAGGGCCGGGCTTGGCTGGATCGGAAAGAGCTGTATCCTGGTGACAGAGCAGTACGGCTCCGCCATCCGCCTGTCCTCCCTTCTCACGGACGCGCCTCTCCCCTGCGCCCGGCCGATTACCGCCTCCCGGTGCGGGGACTGCGGCGTCTGCGTGGACAGCTGTCCGGCCCGGGCCCTGAAGGGGACCCTGTGGCGAGCCGGCATGGAGAGAAACGAGCTGTTTGACAGGGTGGCCTGCTACCGGAAGCAGGTAGAGATCATGCGCCGGCGTACCGGAATAGAGGCGGACCTGTGCGGCAAATGCTTTGCCGTATGCCCCTATACCCGCCGGTACCTGGCCCGAAAGAAGACAGATGATTCCATAGAATAAAGGAGGAAAATCATGAAACAATTTGTGATGGCACTGGATGCCGGTACTACCAGCAACCGCTGCATTTTATTTGACCGCCAGGGAAATATACGCAGCGTGGCGCAAAAGGAGTTCACCCAGTATTTTCCGAAGCCGGGCTGGGTGGAGCACGATGCGGATGAGATCTGGTCTACCCAGCTCGGGGTGGCTGTGGAGGCCATGAGCAAGATAGGAGCCGAGGCGGCGGACATTGCGGCGATCGGGATCACCAATCAGCGGGAGACGGTTATCGTCTGGGATAAGAAGACAGGGGAGCCCATCTGTCCTGCCATCGTGTGGCAGTGCCGCAGAACAGCGGGCTTCTGTGATAAGCTGATGGAGGACGGTCTGGAGGATATGATAAGGCAGAAGACAGGACTTAAGATAGACGCCTACTTTTCGGCCACCAAGCTCAAGTGGATCCTGGACCATGTGGAGGGAGCCAGGAAGAGGGCTGAGAAAGGGGAGCTCCTCTTCGGGACAGTGGAGACATGGCTGATCTGGAAGCTGACAAAGGGAAAGGTCCACGTGACAGACTACACCAACGCTTCCCGGACCATGCTTTTTAACATCAACACCCTTCAGTGGGACGAGGATATCCGGAAGCTTCTGGATATTCCGGCTTCTATGCTGCCGGAGGTGAAGCCCTCCAGCTGTATTTACGGGGAGAGCGATCCTTCCTACTTCGGCGGCAGTATCCCCATCGGCGGGGCGGCGGGAGACCAGCAGTCGGCTCTCTTTGGGCAGACCTGCTTTTGGCCCGGGGAGGCAAAGAATACCTATGGGACAGGCTGCTTCCTGCTCATGAACACGGGGGAGAAGCCGGTTTTCTCTGACAACGGCCTGCTCACCACCATCGCCTGGGGACTGGAAGGAAAGGTAAACTATGCCCTGGAGGGATCCATTTTCGTGGCAGGGGCTGCCATTCAGTGGCTCCGGGATGAGATGCATCTCATCGACTCCTCCGAGGACTCAGAGTATATGGCAAATAAAGTGCCGGACACAAACGGCTGCTACGTGGTGCCCGCCTTCACCGGCCTGGGCGCGCCCCACTGGGATCCCTATGCGAGAGGGACCATCGTGGGCATCACCCGGGGAGTCAACAAATACCACATCATCCGGGCGACCCTGGAGTCACTGGCCTACCAGGTCAATGACGTTCTCAGAGCCATGGAGGCGGACGCGAAACTGACCCTGAGCTCCCTGAAGGTGGACGGGGGAGCCAGTGCTAACGATTTTTTGATGCAGTCCCAGGCGGACATCAGTAACGCGCCTGTGAATCGGCCGAAATGCGTGGAGACCACGGCCATGGGGGCTGCCTACCTGGCCGGCCTTGCCGTCGGATACTGGAAGAACAAAGAGGAAGTGCTGCAGAACTGGGCCATTGACCAGATTTTCACACCCAAGATCCCGGAGGAGGAAAGAGAAAAGAAAATCAGGGGCTGGAACAAGGCGGTCCGCTATTCCTACCACTGGGCGAAGGATGAGGATTAGTAAAAATAAACAAAAATTCTTCTTTTTATGGACATATATAGATAAATATACTAAAATGGGGATATTAAGAGCCTGACGGCGGTCGTGTGTCATGTCCCTGGTTTTCGTGGCAGAAAGGATGCGCCGTGGGAAGGTAAAAAGGACGGAGGTAGCATAACATGAAACGAAATGTAATTGTAGGTCAGTCTGGTGGCCCTACAGCCGCCATCAATTCCAGCCTTGCCGGTGTGTACCGCACAGCAAAGGACCGCGGGGCGAATAAAGTGTACGGTATGCTTCACGGTATACAGGGTCTTCTGCAGGAGCGATATCTTGATCTGTCAGAGTATATCACCACGGAGCTGGACGCAGAGCTTCTGAAGAGGACTCCCGCCGCATTTCTTGGATCCTGCCGCTTTAAGCTGCCGGAGATTCACGAGGACAGGGGCGTATATGAAAAAATATTTGAAATCCTCGACAAGCTGGATATAGAGGCCTTTATCTACATCGGCGGAAACGACTCCATGGACACCATCAAAAAGCTTTCTGACTATGCCATTGTGACCGGACATCCGACCCGCTTTATCGGCTGCCCGAAGACCATTGACAATGACCTGGCTCTGACGGACCACACTCCCGGCTACGGAAGCGCTGCAAAATATATCGGAACCTCTGTGAAGGAGATCATCCGCGACAGCTTCTGCCTGGAGTATGGCAAGGGACTTGTGAGCATTGTGGAGATCATGGGAAGAAATGCGGGATGGCTGACCGGAGCGGCTGCCCTGGCAAAGGGCGAGGACTGCGAGGGCCCGGATTTGATCTATCTGCCGGAGATTCCCTTTGACCTGCGCGCCTTCAGCGACAAGGTAAAGGAGTTCCTGTCCAGGAAGCCCTCTGTTGTGGTGGCAGTGTCAGAGGGAATCCGGACAGCCGACGGCACCTATGTGTGCGAGCTGGGAAGCAGTATTGACTTTGTGGATGCCTTCGGACACAAGCAGCTGTCCGGGACAGCGTCCTATCTTGCCAGCTTTATCGCCGGGGAGATCGGATGCAAGACCAGGGCTATCGAGCTGAGCAGTCTCCAGAGATCCGCATCCCATGCGGCATCCAGAGTGGACATCCTGGAAGCCTACCAGGTGGGAGGCGCAGCCGTGAAGGCGGCGGACGAGGGAGACTCCGGAAAGATGGTGGTTCTCCAGAGACTGTCCGATGACCCGTATCAGTGCGGCACAGAGGTGAAGGACGTGCACAAGATCGCCAACGACGAGAAGCTGGTACCAAGAGAGTGGGTCAATGAGGAGGGCACAGGCGTGACAGATGAGTTTGTGGCCTATGTGCGGCCGCTTATCCAGGGAGATGTGTCTCCTGTCATGGTAGACGGAATTCCGAGACATCTGTTCCGGCCTTATAATTTGTAAATATATAATTTGAAACAAGACTAAAAGTCGGAAAAAATTATAATACAGAATCGGGCTGGGATATCAGACATACAGGAAGGATATTCCAGCTCTTTATAAGTGGAAGGTTTTAGTATAAATGAGTGAAAACAGTCGTGGGTTTAATCAGGGCTTGTGATAGAAGAGGAATCCTTTTGAAAGTGAGACAGATTATCTGAGAATGATTCGCATCTTTACAGAAAGAAAGCGTCGCGTTATAATATTCCCGGGACATCATTGAACGACAAAAGGAGGAACATAGATTATGAAAAAGAGAATGAAAAAGATCAGCGTCATCCTGCTGGCCTTTGCCATGACTGTTTCCATGCTGGCCGGCTGCGGCAGCAGTGCAGCTGACAGCGAAAGCGAAGAGCAGACCCAAAGTGACTCCCAGAGCGAAGAGCAGGAGACAGAGAGCGAGCCTGTGGACGTGAACGTGACAGCCCTCAAGGGGCCCACAGCTATGGGCATGGTTCAGATGATGGACGATGCTGACAACGGAAAGATTGACAATGAAAATTATCAGTTTACTATCGCAGCTTCCATCGATGAGGTGACGCCGGCTATCTCCCAGGGAGAGACGGACATTGCGGCAGTGCCTGCCAATGTGGCCTCTGTCCTCTACAATAAGCTGGAGGGCGGCGTGCAGGTCCTTGCCATCAATACGCTGGGCGTCCTCTACATTGTGGAAAACGGGGATACGGTCCAGTCTGCGGCTGACCTGATGGGAAAGACGATCTACGCCAGCGGAAAGGGAGCCACACCGGAGTATGCCCTTAACTATATCCTGCAGGAAAACGGTATTGACCCTGCCTCAGATGTGACCATCGAGTGGAAGAGCGAGCACGCGGAGTGCGTGGCGTCTCTGGCCCAGGATCCTTCCGGCATTGCCATGCTGCCTCAGCCCTTTGTGACCACAGCCCAGGCCCAGAATGAGGAACTGCGGGTAGCTTTGGACCTGACGGAAGAGTGGGATAAGATTCAAGAGGATGCGGAAAATCCAAGCGCTCTTCTCACCGGTGTGGTGATCGTGAGGACAGAGTTTGCCGAAGAGCATCCGGAGGCTGTGTCCGATTTTATGGAGAGATATATGTCCTCCGTTGAATTTGTCAATGAAAATGTGGACGAGGCGGCCCAGCTTGTCGGAAACTATGATATCGTCACCGCGGAGGTGGCCCAGAAGGCAATCCCCGAGTGCAACATTGTCTGCATCACAGGGGATGAGATGCAGGAGAAGCTGTCCGGATATCTTGCCGTTTTAAACGAGCAGAACCCGGAGGCTGTAGGAGGACAGCTGCCAGATGATGATTTCTACTACACCCAGGAATAAAATAAAGCTGTGGGCAGTCCTTGTATGGCTGCTCATATGGCAGGCAGTGAGTATGTGGATCGGACAGGAGATACTTCTCGTATCTCCTGTCACTGTTGTTTTTACCCTTTTTCAGCTGGCTGCCACGACCGGATTCTGGATCGCTGTCGCCTTCTCCATGCTGCGGAT
Source organism: uncultured Mordavella sp. (assembly GCA_964652805.1). Lineage (GTDB taxonomy): Bacteria > Bacillota > Clostridia > Lachnospirales > Lachnospiraceae > Claveliimonas. The sequence goes on from CAZZBJ010000038.1 coordinate 14,437, forward strand.
CGTGAGCGGATTTCTGCTGGCCGTGGCCCTAGGGGTGGCGCTTGCGGGGCTCTCGGCTGCCTCGGCGCGGCTCAGGGAATTCCTCCTTCCCTTTGTGGTGACTGTCAAATCCATCCCGGTGGCGTCCTTTGTCATCCTCGTCCTCATCTGGGTGTCCTCCCGGAACCTGTCTGTGCTGATCTCGTTTCTCATGGTGTTTCCGGTGATCTACACGAACGTGCTGGACGGCATCAGCCAGATGGACGGGCAGCTCCTGGAGATGGCGCGGGTCTTTGACATTCCCTTCGGCAGAAGGCTGCGGAGTATTTACGTCTCCCAGGTCCTTCCCTATTTCCGGGCCGGCTGCTCCCTAGCCCTGGGGCTGTGCTGGAAGGCCGGGGTGGCGGCGGAGGTCATCGGCATCCCCCAAAATTCCATCGGAGAAAATCTCTACAACGCGAAGATTTATCTGGATACGCCGAAGCTTTTTGCCTGGACTCTGGTCATCATCTGCATCAGCGTCCTCTTTGAAAAGGGATTTTTAAGGGCTGTGGAATGTCTTGTCCGCCGTCTGGAGCGGATGGGATAAGGTATGCGGACGGCTGCGGCGGCAAAGAGAAAGAGAGGAACATCATGCCTGACATTACAGATATAAATAAAACCTACGGAGAACACAGGGTGCTGGACCATTTCTCCCTTCACATAGAGGAGGGGAGGACCATCTGCATCATGGGCAGATCCGGCTGCGGCAAAACGACCCTCCTTCGGATCCTCATGGGACTTGAACAGGCGGACGGGAATTTCGGCGGGGCCGGGGAGATGGCTGCCCTGAAAAAGAGCGCGGTCTTCCAGGAGGACAGGCTGTGCGAGAACCTAAGCGTCATGGCCAACATCCGCCTCACATGCCCGGACAAAACGAAGGCGCAGATACAAGAAGAGATGAGGAGGGTGGACCTGGAAGGGTGCGAAAGCCAGCCGGTCCATGAACTGTCTGGCGGCATGAAGCGAAGAGTCGCCCTGCTCCGGGCCCTGCTGGTCCCCTGTGACATCCTGTTCCTGGATGAGCCCTTCAAAGGGCTGGACGATAAGACACGGCAGAAGACCATTGCCTACACGGCCGAGAAATGCGAGGGCAGGACAGTCCTCTTTGTGACTCACGACGAGAAAGAAGCCGAGCTTATGAAAGCCGCGGCGGTCATTTCCATGGAATCTTTTGGCTGACAGAGAAGTGCTGACAGAAAATACTGAGAAAGAAATGCCGACGGCGAAATACTGCCAGGGAAAGATAATCTGGAGAAAAAAGAACAAGCAGGAGAAATTAAAGGAATGAACACAACAGTACACACACAGGAAAATCCGCTGGGATACAAGAGCATACCGGAGCTTTTGCGTGGTTTTGCCATTCCCAGTATCATCGCCATGGTGGTGAGTTCCCTTTACAATATCGTGGACCAGATTTTCATCGGACAGGGAGTGGGCTATCTGGGAAACGCGGCCACCAACGTATCCTACCCACTTACAACCATCTGTCTTGCCATTGCCCTTCTCATCGGCATCGGCAGCGCCTCCCGGTTTTCCCTCCATCTGGGAGCGGGGGAGAAGGATAAGGCGCGGCTGGTGGTGGGAAACGGCATCAGCATGATGGTGGTCTTTGGAGTCATGTATGCGGTGCTGATCGAAGTGTTTCTGCATCCCCTTCTGATGGCCTTCGGAGCTACGGCGGATGTGCTCCCCTATGCCATCGACTACACAAGAATCACGGCGGTGGGTATGCCCTTCCTCATCGTGACCAACGGCATGAACAACCTGGCCAGGGCGGACGGAAGCCCCAAATACTCCATGACAAGCATGCTCATAGGCGCCCTGGTCAATACCATCCTGGACCCGGTGTTTATCTTCATTTTTCACTGGGGTGTGGCGGGTGCTGCCTGGGCCACAGTCATCGGACAGGTCTGTTCCTTTGTGGCTGCTGTGCGGTATATCTGGAAATTTAAGAACATTGAACTGAAGAGGGAGGACATCCGTCTTGTCCCCCGGGAGTGCCTGACGACCGCCTCCCTGGGCATGAGCAACAGCCTGAATCAGGTGGCTATCACATTTGTGCAGATCGTGCTGAACAATTCCCTGACCTATTACGGGGCCTCCTCCCCCTACGGGACGGACATTCCCCTGGCTGCCTGCGGGATCGTCATGAAGACAAACGCTATCCTGCTGGCGTTCGTCATAGGGATTTCCCAAGGGAGTCAGCCGATCATTGGCTTCAACTATGGGGCAAAAAAGTATGACCGGGTGCGCGGCACCTACAAGCTGGCAATCAGCGTCAACCTGGCCATCTCTGCGGTAGGATTTGTCCTGTTCCAGTTTTTTCCCAGGCAGATCATCTCCCTCTTCGGGACAGGGGATGAGCTGTATTTTACTTTTGCGGTGCGCTTCATGCGGATCTTCCTCTTCATGATCATTGCAAACGGCGTGCAGCTTATCTCCTCTAATTTCTTTTCCGCTATCGGCAAGCCGGTGAAGGGCCTGCTTCTGTCCATGACAAGACAGGTATTCTTTCTCATACCGCTGCTTTTGCTCCTTCCGGTTTTCTTCGGACTGGACGGGATCATGTTTGCGGGGCCTGTGGCGGACTCCATCGCTTTTGTGACCACGATCGTTATTGTGGGGAGAGAGCTGAGGCATATGCGCCGGCTCCAGGAGGAGAAACAATAAAAACAAAATTCACATAATTTTATCTTGCGTTTTTCTCTGGTCTGTGCTACTATCTGTATAAGCTTCAAAAAGCGGTCGCTTTTTTCATTCTTCGGCACTTCGCCGAGTGTATTCCTTATCAATGCAAAGTACATACAGTACAGACTGGAGGTGCGCATATGGAGCAGCAGACAGAATATGACATTCTGAAGCTTGTGGAAAACCAGGGGCGATGCTATGTCAGTTCAGACTGTATGCCGGGCATATTGCTGGCATCCTGTCTGAAATACCGTCCCAGCCTGCCAAGAGACAGGCTTCTTGCGTGGATGCGGCAGATCCTTGAGGAGCTGGAGAAATTTCACCGGTGCAGGGGAAATCCCTGTTACCAGTACGTAAATCCCTACAGCATGATCGCGGGGGAGGACGGGAGAATTCATCTTCTCGACCTGTCCGCCGCAGGACAGCAGGAACTCAGAAAGAAGCTGATGCGAAGGAGCATAAGGGAGAGCTTCCTGATGCCGGACAACCAGTATTGTCAGCGGGAAAGCCTGGCGGACGACATATACGGGATCGGCCGGACCTTTCAGTACATGCTGGCAGCAGTGGAGACAGAACCGCCCATTCAGGGACGGACAAAGCGAAAACTGCGAAAGATCATTTTCAGATGCCTCAGTCAGACTCCTGATCAGGAGAAGAGAGGCAGATTCAGGAAACAATATCATTCGGTTCAAGAAATATCAGAACAATTTCCAAAAGACAGACAGGAGACGAAAAAGACAAGAAAAGCCATGATCATTGCTGCTGCGGCAGTCTCTTTTACAGCAGTCATGATCACCATAGCAAAGGAGCCTGCGGACAAAAGCGTGCAGGAAAACTCGAAGGAGAGTCTGCAGGAGAGCGCAGAGGAAGGTACAGAAGAGGAGACCGGCCAGGCGGCGGACCAGCTGAAGTTTGACATGGCAATGCTCTATTTCCTGGAGCTTGAGGACTACCAGGAGAGCCGGCGGCTGTTCCGGGAGGCGGGCCAGAATCACTCTTTGGCGGCTGGCTACGCTCAGCTCTCCGCCTGCATGCTGGACGGGGATTACATGGACACAGGGGAGCTGGAAGCGCTGCTGAAAGAGCTGCAGGAACATATGCCGGACAGAGCCGACTACAGATACTATCTGTCTATCCTGCGGGGATACGGGCTCCTGGAGAAAGATGAGGCCAAGGAGGAGATCATCCGTCTGGGGGAGCAGCTCTTTGCTCTCCGGGGCTGGACGGAGGCGGACCGAGACCACGGGAAGGAGAAGGAGGCCAGGTGGATGCTGGCCGGGGCCTTTGAGGCGGCGGACGAGCCAAAAGAGGCGGCAGAGCAGTATGAGTACATACTGGAGCTGGAAGAGGAGGAAGGGATACGGGAGCAGATATACAGCAGCCTGGTCGCACTTTGCGGGGAAAGCGGGGATGCGGAGGCGGCCTGGGAATACTGCCGGAGAGGGCTGGAGGAGCTGACAGGCTCCGCGCTCCTTCGTATCCAGTATATCCGGATGCAGTGCGCCTCGCCGGAGACGGACAGGCAGGTCTGCGCCCAGACGATACAGAAATTCCTCCGGGAGGTCCCAAAGATAGCGGATGAGTTAGAGTTTAAGAAACTGCAGGAAGAATATGAGATCAAAGTGGAGGGTGAGGACGTATGGGTAGGAAAATAGCAGCCCGGCTCCTTCTGCTGGCGCTTCTTCTGGCTGCTCTGTACGGGCAGCAGGAGATATTTGCCCAGGAGGACAGACAGGAAAAGCATGAGCAGCCACAGGGGGATACAGAGCTGTCAGGAGAGGAAGGCGAAAATCCGGAAGAGGATCAGACAGACAAGGGGCAGGAGGATCCGCCTGTTCCGTATGAGATTACATATGGGGAGCCGGACGGGGAAAATCAGTACTATATAGTGAAGCCTCGAGTGACGATCCTGCATCCGGGAGAGACAGGGGAGACGGTCTACAGCCTGGAAAATACCGCGGGGGTCACGGCCGGGGGCCGCATAAGCCAGCCGGGCGGGCAGGCTGCGGTGGAGTCGGAGGCCTTCGGGGAGGGAGAGAACCGGCTTCGGGTCTGGACCGAATATACACCGCCGGGGGAGGAGCTCCAAATTCTCTATGAAAAGGAGTTTTTATTTAAAATAGATACCTGTCCGCCTGCTCTGGATCTGTGGGTGGAAGGGGGAGAGGACTGGCATCAGTATCAGGCTGATGTGGGCTATAAAGCAAGTGACAGCAGCGATGGGAGCGGGATAAAATACATTGTGTATGATATAAATGGGCTGGAGCAGGAGATAACAGGGAAGGGGGAAGGAACCTTCCCTGTCCGGCAGGCATCCAGGGGAGGAGAGGGGATCCCTGTGGCAGTCGCTGCCGTTGACCAGGCAGGAAACCGGACTTGTCGGGAGGTGCAGGTGTATGTGGATGACGCCCCTCCCGCTGTGGAGATCAGCGGAGTGGAGGACTATATGATCACCAGCCGGGACGTTCAGGCTCTTTTTACTGCCTCCGATGACAACGGACTGGTCTCCTGCAGCGTGCACACCACCTGGACCTCCCCGGAGGGAGTCAGTACTGTGCTTGAGGAGGGGGAATGGAAGAAGGAAAATGGCAGCAGTCAGCTGAGTCAGATTTTCAGCCAGGACGGCATGTACCGAATGCAGATCAGGGCCGTGGACAGAGCCGGGTTCCAGTCAAAGACAGAGGCCCAGGTGATCGTGGACAAGCAGAACCCGGTGATCGCCTATGTGGATGAGATGGACGGAGCCTGGGTGAAGGAATTCTGCTGGGACAGGCCTGTATCTGAGATCTTCACTGACTTTACCAGCTGCACCTACAGACTGACGCTGGACGGCGTTCCCTATCTTCCCGGACAGACGGTGAGAAAGGAGGGCAGGCGGCTTCTGGAGGCCGAGGCAGTGGATGCGGCGGGCAACCGCTCCCGGGCGTCAGCAGAGTTTGTCATCGATCACACGCCTCCGGAGATCGTATTTGAAGGAGTGAAAAACGGCGTGGCCTATGAGGAGCGCAGGACCTGCACGGTCCGTCTGGGAAACAGCGCAGACTGGATAAAGGAGATCCGGGTCAACGGCGAAAAGCAGACCCTGGCGTCGGACGCGGACGAGTACACCTGCACATTTGAGGAGCACCAGATCTACAGCATCCGTGTGACAGCCGTGGACAAAGCGGGAAATGAGCGGAGGGACTCTGTGGTGTTCCAGGTGGTGCCAAAGCAGACACTGGCGGATCAGCTGCTGTCTCCTGTCAGGCGGTCTCTGGGGCTGGAGAAGGATGGATTTAAGCTGGATGAAGACGGGACAGGGGCCGCTGAGGGAGAAAAGGAAGAGGAAAGTGGTGCGCTGCCGGTCGCTGCTGCGGCTGTCATTCTGCTCCTCCTTCTTATCCTGCTCCTGTCGGGCTTTGCCCTGTACAGGCGTGCCGCAAAAAGAGGGAGAGTGTGATAGAAG
>CAZZBJ010000039.1:0-4532 GCA_964652805.1 uncultured Mordavella sp.
ATTTAGGAGGACTAAAAAATATGATTTCTATACTTTTCGTCTGTCACGGCAACATTTGCCGTTCCCCCATGGCGGAATTTGTCTTCCGGGACATGGTACAGAAACAGGGACTGGGAGACCGGTTCTATATAGCCTCGGCGGCCACCAGCAGGGAGGAGATCGGTGCCCCGGTCCATCCGGGGACAATCCGGAAGCTGCGGGAGCTGGGCATCAGCGCAAAGGGAAAATACGCTGTACAGATGACGAGGAAAGACTATGAGGCTTATGACTACCTTGTCGGCATGGAGACCTGGAACATCCGGAATATGAACAGAATCATCGGCTCAGACCCGGACCACAAGGTACACCGGCTTCTGGACTTCTCGGACAGGCCCGGGGATATCTCAGATCCCTGGTATACCGGAAATTTTGACGCGACCTACAATGATATAAAGGAGGGCTGTGAGGCGCTCCTGTGGCATATTCTTGACAAAGACGGGGAGAGACTGTAAAAGAGAACTCTTTCCTTTCACACAGAAGAGAAATATGCTATAATATAGCGTCTTTATAGATATGTGACGGGATTTATTTGGACAATATAGAGGATTTTACAGAGAAAAGGAGAGAAGACGTGCTTACGATCAATCAGTATGTGAAGGCGTCCAGCCTGGAGGCGGCCTATGAGCTGAACCAGAAGAGGAGCAATGTGGTCCTGGGAGGCATGCTCTGGCTGAAGATGCAGAAGAGAAACGTGGGGACAGCGATCGACCTGTCCGGCCTGGGGCTGGACGCCATTGAAGAGACAGAGGAAGAGTTTCGGATCGGCGCTATGACGACGCTGCGCCAGGTGGAGCTCCACCAGGGGCTGAACGCCCTGACCCAGGGAGCGGCCCGGGAGAGCGTGCGCCACATAGTGGGCGTCCAGTTCCGAAACATGGCCACTGTGGGAGGCAGCGTGTTTGGAAGATACGGTTTTTCCGATGTGCTGACCTTTCTGATGGCAGCAGGGGCAGAAGTGGAGCTCTATAAGAGAGGCCGGCTGTCTGTGGAAGAGTTTGCGTACCTTCCCTATGACAACGACATCCTGACTTATGTGATCGTGCCCAAAAAGCCCGTGCGGGCAGCCTATCTCTCCCAGAGGAACACAAAGACTGATTTCCCGGCCCTGGCCTGCTGCGTGGTACGGACAGAGGAGGAAGTCCGTTGCGTTATTGGCGCAAGGCCTATGAAGGCAGTCTGTCTCCGGGACGAGAGAGGTATCCTGACAGACGGTATCACAAAGGAGAGTGCAAAGGCCTTTGGAGCCTACGTGTCAGAGACTGTGGAGACGGGAAGCAATCTGCGGGGAAGCGCACAGTACCGAAAGATCATTGCGGGCGCGCTGGCCAAGCGGGCGCTTCTTCAGATTGAACAGGAGGGGAGAAACTGATGCAGATACAGATCCTTTTAAATGAAAAGAAAGTAACCGAGGACATTGCCCCGGACATGCTTCTTATCGACTTCCTGCGCAGTCAGGGGTGCTACAGTGTGAAGCGGGGCTGTGATACCTCCAACTGCGGCCTGTGCACCGTGTTTGTGGATGACAGGCCGGTGCTGTCCTGCAGCCTTCTGGCGGCCCGGGCGGACGGACATAAGGTGACCACCCTGGAGGGACTTCAGGAGGAGGCGAAGGGCTTTGGCGTCTTCATTGCGGATGAGGGGGCGGAGCAGTGCGGCTTCTGCAACCCAGGACTGATGATGAACGGCATCGCCATGTTCCGGGAAAACCAGGACCCGACGGACGAGGAGATCAAGGAATACCTGGCCGGAAATCTGTGCCGCTGTTCCGGCTATGAGGGACAGCTGCGGGGAATACGGGCTTACATCAACTATAAGAAAAGCCAGGCGAAGGGAGGGGAAGCCTGATGCCGGATCAGATACCAGGAAGCAGCTACAGATATGTGAATCGTTCCGTGAGAAAGAAGGACGCCATGTCCCTTGTGACAGGGAAGCCGGTGTATATGGATGACATTACGCCCTCAGACTGTCTTGTGGTGAAGGTGCTCCACAGCCCTTATGCTCACGCCCTTGTGCAGGAGATCAACACGGACATTGCCATGAAAGTGCCCGGCATTGAGGCTATTTACACCTACAAGGATGTGCCTGACAAGCGCTTTACCATGGCCGGCCAGACCTATCCTGAGGCCAGCCCCTACGACAGGCTGATCCTGGACCAGAGGCTCCGCTTCGTGGGGGACGCTGTGGCTATTGTGGCGGGGGAAAACGAGAAGGCCGTGGACAAGGCCCTGAAGCTCATCAAGATCAAGTACGAAGTGCTGGAGCCGGTGCTGGATATCCACACGGCCAAGGACAACAAGATCCTTGTTCATCCGGAGGAAAACTGGAGGGCCCTCTGCCCTGTGGGAGCGGACAACAAGAGAAACCTGTGCGCCTCCGCAAAAGACAGCAGGGGGGATGTGGACGCAGTCATGGAGGACTGCGACATTGTGCTGGAGCACACCTACCACACAAAGCCGGATAGCCAGGCTATGATGGAGACCTTCCGGACCTACACCTGTATGGACCTTTACGGGAGACTGCACATCATCAGCTCCACCCAGATTGTCTTCCACGTCCGCAGGATCGTGGCCAATGCCCTGGACATCCCTAAGTCAAAGGTGCGGGTGACAAAGCCCCGCATCGGCGGCGGATTTGGGGCGAAGCAGTCCTGCGTGACAGAAGTCTTTCCGGCCTTTGTTACATGGAAGACGGGGAAAGCGGCCAAGCTGATCTACACCAGGCAGGAGAGTCAGACTGCCGGCTCGCCCCGCCATGAGATGGAGGTCCGGGTGAAGGTGGGAGCTATGAAGGACGGCACCATCCGGGCTCTGGATGTGTACACTTTGTCCAACACAGGAGCCTACGGGGAGCACGGACCCACAACAGTGGGTCTGAGCGGGCATAAGTCCATCCCCCTCTACAACGGCAATATGGAAGCCTACCGGTTCAACTATGACGTGGTGTATACCAATGTGCAGGCAGCCGGAGCCTACAGAGGCTACGGAGCCACACAGGGTATTTTTGCGGTGGAGAGCATGGTCAGTGAGCTGGCGGACAGACTCCACATGGACCCGGTGGCAATTCGGGAGAAAAATATGGTACGCCAGGGGCAGACTGCCATGGCCTACTACAATGAAAAGATGAACGCCTGCGCTCTGGACCGCTGTATGGCGAGGGCAAAGGAGATGTTCCGTTGGGATGAGAAGCCCCTGGCAAAGGACATGGGCAATGGAAAGATCCGGGCCAAGGGAGTGGCCATGGCCATGCAGGGGTCCGGCATTTCCGGTGTGGACGTGGGCTCGGCCACGCTGAAGCTAAATGACGAGGGGTTCTATATCCTTTCCATTGGAGCGGCGGACATGGGAACCGGGTGCGACACCACCCTGGCCCAGGTGGCGGCAGAGTGTCTGGAATGTGACCTGGACAATATCATTGTCTACGGGGCGGACACGGACTCCTCGCCCTATGACTCCGGCTCCTACGCATCCAGTACCATGTACGTGACAGGGAAGGCGGTGGAGAAGGCGGCCGTGGAGCTGAAAGATCACATCTGCGCCATTGCCGCCGGCATGTTGGAGTGCGGGAAGGACGAGGTGGAGTTTGCCGCTGACCGGGTGCGCGGAGCTGACGGGACAAGAGAGGTGCTCCTTAAAGATATCGCCACCAAATCCATGTGCGGAAACCGGGAGCCCGTTCAGGTCACAGTGACCCACTCCTCCCCCACATCCCCGCCGCCTCTTATGGTGGGTATGGCAGAGCTGGAGGCGGACAAGGAAACAGGAGCTGTGGAACTTCTGGATTACGTGGCCGTGGTGGACTGCGGCACGCCTATGAATCCTAATCTGACAAGGATTCAGACCGAGGGCGGCCTGGCCCAGGGTATCGGCATGGCCCTCTACGAGGACATCACCTACAGCAAAAAGGGAAGGATTCTGGAGAATTCCTTTATGCAGTACAAAATTCCCAGCCGTTTGGATATCGGAAGGCTGCGGGTGGAATTTGAGAGCAGCTATGAGGAGACCGGCCCATTTGGCGCCAAGTCCATAGGAGAGGTCGTCATCAACACTCCCTCCCCGGCTATCGCCCACGCTATCTTCAACGCCACAGGCGTATGGCACAGGGAGCTGCCCATCACGCCGGAGAAGATCCTCATGAGAATGATGGAAAAGGACAGAGATTAGGAAGATGATAGAAAAAAGCACAGATAAAGCCCATACAGAGCACAGAAAAACAGCTCCCGGCATTTGGAAGCCTGGAGCTGTTTTTCCGTTCTAAAGGATACTGTTGTATGAAAAAAAGGTTTATCTGCTCTCCGGTTGTTCCTGGCAGTTCAACCGGAAAGCGTGCGTACCTGGGACGCCTATCGTTAAAAATTTATCTATCTGTCCATATCATAACACGAGAGAACAGAATAGTAAATGTAAATTAGACACAAAGTTTTGAGAAAAAACAAAAGAAATTTGTGAAAAACATAACAAAAAGATGTGAACCGGACAGGAATACGCTCCAGACAT
>CAZZBJ010000039.1:4632-20531 GCA_964652805.1 uncultured Mordavella sp.
CCAGACATGGCGGTTGACTTGTGGCAGGCCAGAAGGTAAAATAGTACAAAGATTGGATAGGATTGTGGGAGTGCGCAGCACGGAACAATCCGTAGGCATTGTAGTTGAGGTTCTTGCCTCAACATCCTATTAAGAATAAATCAGAAAAAAGGGATAAACAAATGAAGCTACGAAGAATGGCAGCAGTCTGGGCGGCAAAGGCGGCGCAGGCGGCGAGCGTACACATTTTCCGCAGGCAGGGTGTGACCTGGGCCGGAAAGATTGCCCTCCGCATCTGCCCGGATATACTGAGAGACTTGGCCTCCCAGGTGAGAGGAGACATCTTTATTGTCTGCGGTACCAACGGGAAGACGACCACCAATAACATGCTCTGCGCGGCTCTGGAGGCGGAGGGAAAGAAGGTGGTCTGCAACCACACCGGCTCCAACATGCTGAACGGCGTGGCAGCGGCCTTTGTGCTGGCGACCGGATGGTCTGGCAGGCTGGACGCGGACTGCGCCTGCATTGAGATAGACGAGGCGTCCACGAGGAGAGTCTTTCCTTATTTTAAACCGGACTATATGGTCCTGACCAATCTGTTCCGGGATCAGCTGGACCGGTACGGGGAGATCGACATCACCATGAACATTTTAAAGGAAGTGATGCAGAGCGCCCCGGAGATGAGGATTATCGTGAACGGGGATGACGCCCTCAGCGCCTTCCTCGCCATGGATGCGGGAAATCCATATATCACTTACGGAATCAACGAGAAGGTGACGGACGACAGCGGCACCCACGAGGTCCGGGAGGGACGCTTCTGTAAGAAGTGCGGCGCGCCTCTCCACTATGCGTTCTATCACTATAGTCAGCTTGGAGTCTACCAGTGTACACAGTGTGATTTCAGACGGCCGGATATCCAGTACAACGCTTCTGATATCGAGATGGGAGACCACTTTGCCTTCTCTGTGGAGGGCAGAAGGATTACGGCCAATTACCGGGGATTTTACAATGTCTACAACAGCTTGGCAGCCTACACGGCGGCCCGGGCGTCGGGGCTGGAGCTGCCCCATTTCAATGACATGCTGGCGACTTTCAATCCGGAGAACGGCAGGATGGAGCGGTTCCGGGTGAAGGAGACGGACATCACCCTGAACCTGGCAAAGAACCCGGCGGGCTTTAACCAGAATATTTCCGCAGTCATGCAGGATGAGGCGCGCAAGGATGTCATCATTGTCATTAACGACAATGCCCAGGATGGCATCGACGTGTCCTGGCTGTGGGATGTGGATTTCGATCGGTTTAAGGAGGCTAATGTGAACTCCATCACGGGCAGCGGTATCCGGTGTCAGGATATGCGGCTGCGGCTCAAGTACGTGGATATCCCCTCCATGCTGGAGGCGGACGTGGAGAAAGCTATCTGTGAGCGGGTGGAGAACGGCTGCGGCAACCTGTATGTGCTTGTGAATTATACCGCTCTTTTCAGCACCAGAAATGTGCTGAAAAGGCTTGAGCAACAGAAGTAAGGAGGGACGGGCAGCATGGCGAACAGGGAGACAAAAGAGACAAGAAGGATCACCATCGGCCACCTCTATCCGGACCTTCTCAATCTGTACGGGGACAGGGGAAACATTGCCTGTCTGATGCAGCGATGCATCTGGAGAGGGATTGAGGCGGAGACAATAGAATTCGAGCTGAACGATGCGATTGATTTCTCAAAGCCGGACATCGTGCTCCTTGGCGGCGGCTCCGACAGGGAGCAGATGATCGTCTGCCAGAAGCTGAAGGATATTCGGCAGGATTTCAAGAGCTATGTGGAGGACAACGGAGTGGTCATCGCCGTGTGCGGCGGCTACCAGCTCCTTGGAAAGTACTACCGCTCTGAGGAGGGCATGATCGAGGGCCTGGACCTGGTGGATCTGTACACAGAGCAGGGGGAGGGCCGGCTCATCGGCAATATTGTCCTAAAGAGCGACCTCTTTGAGACGCCGGTGGTGGGCTTTGAAAATCACGGCGGCCGGACATTTATCGGAGAGAACAGCCCCTTCGGGAAGGTGCTCCACGGATACGGGAATGAGGAGAACAGCGGCTGCGAGGGCGTGGTTTACAAAAACGTCATCGGCACCTATCTGCATGGGCCTCTCCTCCCGAAAAATCCCCAGGTCTGCGACTGGCTCATCGCCAGGGCCCTGGAGAGAAAATACGGCTTCGGAGAGCTTGAGCCCCTGGACGACAGTCAGGAGCTGGAGGCAAACAGGTATATTTATGAGCGTTTTGTGAAATAAATACAGGTGTCAATAACTTCTCCCTACGAGTGTTCCTGCGCCTGCTTTTCATCTCTGAGCTTCAGAAGCTCGAGGTAGTCAAGCGCGCGTTCCTTTGATTTTACAGTGAGCTGGGAGTAGAGGCGGAAAAACTTCTCGTCTATGATGCGCTCGTGCTGGGACAAAGAGACAGGAGTCAGTGTCTCGTCCCCGTCGATGAGATAGTCCACAGAGACGCTGAAGATGTCGGCCATGTCAGCCAGTTTCTCATGGGAGGGCTGACGGCTTTTGGTCTCATAGCCCGCAATGGTGGTGCGTGCAAGGTTCATGCGCCGGCCAAGTTCCTTCTGGGTCATATTGTGCTCTGCACGCAGTGTTTTCAGTCTCTGTGCAAATGACATGACTCTCTCCTCCTTTGTCGTGATACCATATTTTACCAGTTTGCCGGCGCTGACGGTCAGGAAGTGGCGATACTCGACAAAATGTTGCGGAAAATGACGCGGCGTGACGCAGAGCACGGCAAACCCATGAATGAATACATGATGAATACCCATCCTGAATTTGTGACGATAGTTTCCATGGTGAAGGGGACAAGAAAAATGACCGGTATTACCGGTGCTATTGGAAAGATCAACAGCAGCCATGTGTATAGAATGTCGTTCGTATCGGACAGGTCAGAGCTGGTGAAAGTGGAATTAAAGTAGAGAAGAAGAGGTGTTTTCATGCAATGGCGTAGGATTTACGAAGAGAGAATATGCAGTGCAGATGAGGCGGTCCAGAAGATAAAGAGCGGCGACCGGGTTCTTCTGGCTAATGCGGCTGGCGAGCCTTTTCCTCTGGTGGAGGCGATGGTGCGGGCAAAAGGACGGCTGAAAAATGTAACGGTATCCCAGATGGTCACAATGGGACAGGGGGCCTACTCTTTTCAGGAGAATGCGGACACATTCAACTTTGAAGGTTGGTTTATCAGTCCGGGTACAAGAGGAGGTCTTGCGGAAGGTTATGGCAGCTATGTGCCGGTGTACCTTCATCAGGTTCCAACATTTATTAAGAGAGACATCTTCCACGTGGACATTATGATGGTCATGGTATCCGCACCGGATGAAAATGGCTATGTATCCACGGGATTATCCTGTGATTACACCGTCCAGGGTATTCGCAGCGCGGACATTGTATTGGCGGAAGTGAATGTGCAGGCGCCATATGTTCATGGTGAGACGAAAGTGCATGTCAGCGAGTTTGACGCGTTTGTTGAGACAGATCGACCCATTCCGGAGAGTGCGCCGGTAAAGCTGGGGGATACGGAACGGACCATCGGCGAATTCTGCGCTTCCCTGATCGAAGATGGCTCAACACTCCAACTTGGAATTGGAGCCGTGCCCGATGCTGTGTTGTCTTTTCTTGGCGGCAAAAAACATCTGGGTATCCATTCGGAGATGATATCGGACGGTGTTGTAGATTTGTTTGAGAAAGGGGTTATAGACAACACGAATAAATCCATACATAAAGGAAAAATCATTGCGACATTCTTAATGGGGACAAAAAAACTGTATGATTTTGCTGTTGACAATCCTGCCATAGAAATGCTCACAGCGGACTATGTAAACAACCCGGTCGTGATCGCCCAGAATTCAAAGATGGTCAGTATTAACAGCTGTATTCAGGTTGACCTGTTTGGCCAGGTTGCGTCTGATATGGTTGGGAGGAAACAGTTTTCCGGGGCCGGGGGTCAAGTGGATTTTGTCAGAGGAACGGCTATGTCCGTGGACGGAAAAGGCAAATCCATTATTGCCATCCCGTCTGTAACGAAGAAAAAGGACGGCACCGTGATATCCAAAATCGTCGCGGACATACCTGCGGGGACGGCGGTGACGACCTCGAGACAGGACGTGGACTATATTGTGACAGAATATGGAATTGCTTCCCTGCGCGGGAAGACAGTAAAAGACAGGGCAAGAGCGCTTATTTCCATAGCGCACCCCGGATTCAGGGATGAACTTGCAAAGGCATGTGAAGAAAAATATGGATGCAAGTTCTATGGAATATAGGTAATTGCGAAACAAGTCTGCAATCTTAATTCTAGCAGGGTAAAAATCCGGCAGGACCGGATTTTCAGGAGGTGGATATGGATAAAACAGGATTTTGAGGCATGAAAACAAAGCAGATGGGGATATCGGCCTGTGAAATGTTTCATACCCAAATAGGTGCAGGATCCGGGCCATATACCTCTCTCATGGAAAGGTCTTTCGATGGATCGATGCTCTCACCGTTTTTTATATTTTGTAATTATTTTACTTGAGTCAACAAGCTTTGAAAGATATATACAGATATTCCAAAATCCTATCATGTATTTATCATTTATCGAAATACGTTTTGTTTTTGTATGTATTATTATTTTTTCTATGACGTCTATTCCGTTATTATCTTTACAAATTGTTTGCACGACTTTTGTTATATCAGACACCGAAAATTTGTATTCTCTTCCTACTGTAGGTCTGACATGTATAAAATAGCCCTCCGCTATAACTTTGAAGCGCCAGATTCGAAGCATATAAATAATAAACGGACTTGAAATCACAAGACATAGAATAGTCGTAATCTTAACCGCTGAATCAATCTCTGCCAATGCTGCTGCTAATATCATTGAAAAAACTAGCGAAGTAACGATAACCATTGGAAAGAATAAAGAACCTTTTGAATTATAAACTTCTATTTTTAACTTAAGTAGGTTTTCTAACAATATCTTATTATTGCTATCAAAAAACAGCACGCCATACTCAAGAGCTTTTGTTTCTTCAATTACTTTATGGATGAAGTCGAGCCTGGCCTTCTCTGTTGCCTCACCTTTACACTTAACCCAGTCAATGGAGTCAGCGTATGCATGAAATGCGCTGCCGCCAATCTCTCCATAAAATATTGCGATATTGCCGTCATCATCTTCGATCTGTACGGACGTTCTTGTTGGCACTGTAATCTTCATTTCTTCTGTTTTCACTCCTACTCTATAATTCTTTACCTCTATACGATAACCGGATTTATATAATTCCAGTCTTGTACTTCCCTTATCCCCATTTCCCCTCTTCAAGATTGTAACATATTGTTGGAAAAAAGGAAGGCACGAAATTTCCTGTTCCTGTGGGATGTGTAGGAGATATGACAAAGGAAGAACTCCTTGCATATCTTAATGAAGGAACGTATAATAAATAAGAAAGGTGTACGGTGACAAAGCAATTTGAAACGGACGGGTGCAGAGCATCTGACTGTTAGCGTAAACCTTCAGACCGGCGTGAGAAAGACTTGCTGGTTTGAAGGTTTATTTTGTGGAAGAAAAGGAGATAATATGAGGAGAAAAAATATGTGTATGCTGTTTCTGACAGCATTTATCTGGGGAACCGCCTTTGTCGCCCAGAGCGTGGGAATGGACTACCTGGGCCCCTTCGGGTTCAACGGCATCCGCTCCCTCATCGGCGGCGTGGCGCTTCTTCCCTGTATCTATATCCTGGAGAAGATCAACAAAAGGGCGTTCCGGGAAGAGGGGAGCACAAAGACCCTGATTGCGGGAGGACTCTGCTGCGGGCTGGCCCTGTTTGCGGCCAGCAGCATGCAGCAGATCGGCATCCAGTACACCACGGCGGGAAAGGCAGGGTTTGTGACTGCCTTCTACATCGTCCTAGTGCCGGTGTTCGGCATGCTTCTGGGAAAGAGGACCGGCTGGAAGGTGTGGCTTGCAGTGGTCATGGCCCTTGCGGGACTTTACTTTCTGTGCATCACAGAGTCCTTCAGCGTGGGGCGGGGCGACATCTATGTATTCATCGGTTCTCTGCTGTTTGCCGTTCACATCCTGATCATCGACTATTTTGCGCCCAGAACGGACGGGGTGAAAATGTCCTGCATCCAGTTCTTCGTGGCAGGTATTTTGTCCATGTTTCCCATGGCTGTCCTTGAGACCACTACAGTGGAAGGAATTGTGCGTGGCTGGGGCCCGCTCCTGTATGCGGGTGTCCTGTCCTGCGGCGTGGCTTACACCCTGCAGATCATTGGCCAGAAAAACATGGATCCCACCGTGGCTTCCCTGATCCTGAGCCTGGAGTCCTCCATCTCTGTGCTGGCCGGCTGGGTGATCCTGGGAGAGCGGCTGTCCGTAAGGGAGGGGCTGGGCTGCGTCCTGATGTTTGCGGCGATCATACTGGCACAGCTTCCGGAAAAAACAGACAATCACCGACACTGTGATATCCGCAAAAATGCTGAAAATAAAATATTTTCTGGAAAAGTCTTACGCAAAATGAATTTGTCTGATAAAATAAAAGAAAGACAGAGATGAAAATCCGTCTACCACGGCTGTGGATAGACGGATTTTTATGTAACAGTATTTTTGGGAATACTCATAATTATGAAAGAAAGGAGAATGGGAATGTTTGAGACAGGAGCGTATATTGTCTGCGGGCAGCACGGAGTATGCAGGGTGGAAAGTATAGGCCCTATCCTTCTGGATGAAGCGTCCGCCGGAAAGGATTACTACACACTGTCGCCGTTGTACTCAAAAGGAGGCGTGATCTATGTGCCGGCTGACAGCGAGAAGATCATTATGCGGTATGTGATCTCCAGGCAGGAAGCGGAGCGGCTCATTGGAGAGATTGACGGGATAGATATGATCCCTATCGATAATGAGCGGCAGAGAGAAGAAACCTTAAAAAAAGCACTGAGAACCTGCGATGCGAGGCAGTGGGTGCGGGTGATCAAGACCATCAGCGTCCGCAGGGAAAGGAGACTGGCCCAGGGAAAAAAAGTGACTGCAGGTGATAAACGCTGCCTGCACGCGGCCCAGGAAAACCTTTTCGGTGAGCTCGCTGTTTCGCTGGGGATTGAAAAAAACGAGGTTGAGTCCTATATACAAAAGAAGAGAGAAGAACAGAAATAAAGAGAGTATTGACATTTTCCTTCTCTTCGTGGATGATAGAAGGTAGCGAAAAGGAGGAAACAGTATGCGTTTTGTAGTACAGCGTGTCGCAAATGCGGACGTGAAGGTAGACGGGCAGACGATCGGAGAGATCGGCAGAGGTTTTATGGTGCTGATCGGCGTGTCCGACAGCGACACAAGGGAAATCGCAGATAAGATGGTGAAAAAAATGCTTGGCCTTCGCATTTTTGAAGATGGGAACGGAAAGACAAACCTGTCGCTGGACACAGTGGGCGGAAGCCTTCTTCTCATCTCCCAGTTCACCCTATACGCCAACTGCAAAAAGGGAAACCGCCCCAGCTTTATTGAGGCGGGAGATCCGGCCATGGCGGAGGAGATGTACGAGTACATTATCGAAAAGTGCCAGGAGACAGTGCCCATAGTAGAGAGGGGACAGTTTGGGACGGATATGAAGGTAAGCCTCACAAACGACGGACCCTTCACCATTATCCTGGACTCAGACAAACTGTAGAAGGAAATGAGAGAAAAGAAACACAAGAAAGGGGAGTGGCCGCTCCCCTTTTCCCGGTCAGGCGGTCAGGACAGGTGGAGTACATCCTTGATGGTGTACCAGCCGGGGTCCTTATCTGCCAGATACAGACCGCAGTCCACAGCTCCCCTGGCGAAGCACTCCCAGTTGTAGGAGTGGTGTGTGATCTCCAGTCTCTCCCCCATGAAGCCAAAGTACACGGTGTGGCTGCTGGGGATATTGCCGGCCCGGAGCGAGTGGTAGCCAATGGTCCCCTTTTCGCGGGGGGATACTCCGTGACGCCCGTAGACAGCGATGTCGTCCAGTTCTTTTCCCATGGCGTGGGCCATGACCTCACCCATCTCTTTGGAGGTGCCGCTGGGGGCGTCCTTCTTCCACTGGTCATGCATCTCCAGTATCTCGATATCCGCCTCGTCCCCCACTGCCGTGGTCACGATCTCCAGAAGCTTGTTCATGATGTTCACCAGCTTGGAGGTATTGGCCGCATAGAGCATGGGAATGGAAGAAGCGGCTTCCCTGAATTTGGACATCTCCTCAGGTGAAAATCCGGTGGTGCCGCACACAAGCGCCTTCCTGTGCCGCACAGCGCTCTCCAGTACCTCCAGTCCGGTTTCCTTTGTGGAAAAATCAATGATCACATCGCAGCCGTCTATGACAGCCTCCAGGTCATCCACCACGGGCGCCCCTAGCTGGCGCCCTGCCATGGACACATCCCCCAGATCCTTTCCGATGTAATCTCTTCCTGCCGGCCCCACTCCGGCGATCAGTTGTATGTCAGAGCGCTCCGCGGCGACCTGAGTGATGAGCCGGCCCATTTTTCCCCTGGGGCCTATTACAATTAATTTCATAATCAGGGACTCCTTTCGTATAAGATTTTATAGGTATTTTAGCATATTTGTCTGAAAACAGGAAATGATAATTGTAGAATACAGGTGGATTTGTGGGCGCAATAAGGACGGAAACAGAAAAAGATTATGACTTTTACGATTTGTTAAAAAAACACTTGCAATATACGACAGACTTCGAGTATAATACTGTCTGTGACCGGGGTATGGCTCAGTTTGGTTAGAGCGCGCGGCTGGGGGCCGCGAGGTCGCAGGTTCGAATCCTGTTACCCCGACTTGAGGGCCAGCGGATTTTCGCTGGTTTTTTGTGTACGATCAGGACAGAAATTTCACAAAAACTATTGCAATCGCCGCTGTAAAGAGTTATAGTAATATCTGTAAAAGGAATAAAGTCTTCGGGGTCGGGTGAAAGTCCCAACCGGCGGTATAGTCCGCGACCCGCGAACGCATGGGTGTGCTGTAGAGCATGTGAGATGTGTGAACGGCTGATTTGGTGAAATTCCAAAACCGACAGTAAAGTCTGGATGAGAGAAGAACTATGCGATATCATTAAAAAAATTTTGTTTTTGGACTCCGATATTCATATGAGTATGGGAGCTTTTTATTGCATAATTCCAAGAAGATTTTCTTTCCTGCAAAATATTTTATTTATCAAAGGAGAGAAAAAAATGAGTACACAGGTTATGAATCACACAAATGTAAAACCCCGGGCAGGTGTCCGCACCATCGTGCAGACAGGTATGCTTGGAGCTGTTGCCGTTGTGCTGATGCTCTTTGAGATCCCGCTGCCCTTTGCCCCCTCGTTCTATGAGATCGACTTCAGCGAGGTGCCGGTGCTGGTGGGAACCTTTGCCATGGGGCCGGTGGCCGGGGCGTCTGTTGAGCTTGTGAAGATCCTTCTGAATTTTATCATCAACGGAACGACGACAGCAGGTGTGGGCGAGATCGCCAACTTCCTCATCGGGTGCGCGCTTGTGGTGCCGGCCGGCATCATCTACCGCAGAAAGCGCACGAGGACAGGAGCTCTCATCGGCATGGCTGCCGGAACTGTGTTCATGACGCTGATCGGATGCCTTCTGAACGCCTATGTGCTCCTTCCGGCTTACGCTGCAGCCTTCCAGATGCCCATCGATGCGCTGGTGGCCATGGGGACGGCGGTAAACGGAAGCATTGACAGTTTGCTCACATTTGTGGCGTTTGCTGTGGCTCCCTTTAATCTTCTCAAGGGAGTGCTTGTGTCGCTGATCGTATTTCTGATCTACAAGAAGATCAGCCCTGTCTTCCGCATGAACAGTCAGGCGTAGGGACAGACACAAAAGCGATAAACAAAAGTAATAAGACAGATGAAAAAAGCTCCGGACTGCAGATGGGTGGCAGTCCGGAGCTTTGTGTGAGCGCTGATCGGTTCTTGGCCTTTGTTCCTTCCTCTGGCCCGGCTCTCAGGGGCGGCCGGGGACAGATCTAGGGACAGATTTCCAGCCAGTATCCGTCCGGGTCGGAGATGAAGTAAATGCCCATGACTTCGTTCTCGAAGCAGATGCATCCCATCTCTTTGTGGAGCTGGTGCGCCTTCTCCAAATCGTCCGTGCGGAAAGCCAGGTGGAATTCATTGTCCCCCAGATCATAGGGCCTGTCCATGTCCCTGAGCCAGGTAAGCTCCAGAAGGTGGGGCGTGACGCCATCTCCCAGGTAGACGAGCCTGAAGCTCCCGTCCTCGGCCTCCGTCTGGCGGGTCACGGTAAGGCCCAGGGCCTTCTCGTAAAAATCAAGGGATTTTTTCAAGTCATACACATTGATATTGTTGTGATAAAATGTAAAATTCAATTCAGTGTGCCTCCTTTAAATCGTGATTTTCTGCCTGACGCAGTCTTCAATTAAGTATATCATGTGTAGCCGAAGAAAAAAAGATATGCTATAATGTTCCACATAGGTGTAAAGGAGGACTGGGATGGAAAAGGAAAAGAAGGAAGTAAGAGTGCAGATCACGCTGGACGCGGAGGCTATCACTGAATTTATGATGTATCAGATCTACACAGGCGGAGTGGGAATAGCGGCGCTGGCGCTGGGAGCGCTGAACGCAGGACTGGCGGTGGCTTTTGGGATACGGAGAGAATGGTTTATGATGCTGCTCTTTGCGGTGTTTGCCCTGCTCCTCTTCTTTGGCTTCCCGGCGGTGATCAAAAGCAAGGTGTCTGTCCTGCAGGAGCAGAAGAAATTTGCAGAGCCTGTGGAATACATTTTTGACCAGAAGGGCATAAGGACGGCGGCGGCTGAGAGGGAAAAGAGAGTGCCCTGGGAGAACGTGAAAAAGGCGGTTTCCAGAAAGCACATTCTCATTCTCTATGATGAGAAAAAGCATGCCATGGTGCTGCCCATCTCCCAGCTGGGGGATGACTATGGGGCGACGGTGGATATGATCACCGCCCATGTGCCCCGGGCGGCTGTGAGTATCAGAAAAAGTCAGGACGGGAGATAAACGAATGGTATTTGAGTCGAACAGTGAAAAAGACACCTTTGATCTGGGACGCCGGATCGGGGAGAAAGCCGTATCTGGTGATGTCTGCACCCTGGTAGGTGACTTGGGAGTCGGAAAGACTGTGTTCACGAAAGGGCTGGCAAAGGGCCTTGGCATAGAGGAGCCTGTCAGCAGTCCCACCTTTACGATCGTTCAGATCTACGAGGGGGGCCGCATGCCTCTCTACCATTTCGACGTGTATCGGATCGGTAACGTAGAGGAGATGGAGGAGATCGGATATGAGGACTGCATTTACGGGGAGGGCGTCAGCCTGATCGAGTGGGCAGACCTGATCGAAGAGATCCTGCCGGAGCACTATGTGGAAATAAAGATAGAGAAAGATCCGGGCCGAGGCTTTGATTACCGCAGAATCACTGTGGAGGAAAAAGGCAGGATCGATAATCGATAATCATACAGATAAGGAAGATGCAGCGATGAGGATATTAGCATTGGACAGCTCCGGGCTGGTGGCTTCGGCGGCCGTCCTGGAAGAAGAGCAGACAATCGCGGAATACACAGTCAATTACAAGAAGACCCACTCTCAGACACTCCTTCCCATGGTGGATGAGATAGCCAGGATGATCGAATTAGATCTGAAAACGCTGGACGCCATTGCAGTGGCGGCCGGGCCGGGGTCCTTTACCGGGCTTCGAATCGGGTCAGCCACGGCGAAGGGATTGGGACTGGCCCTGGACATCCCGCTGATCCATATTCCCACACTGGAGGGACTTGCCTATAACATGTACGGCGTGTCGGAGCTGGTGTGTCCTCTTATGGATGCCAGGCGGAAGCAGGTCTACACGGGTATTTACTCTTTTGAAGGGGGATTTTCCACAGTCATGGACCAGTGTGCCATTCCTGTGTCGGAGCTGGCAGACAGGCTGAATGAGCTGGGACAGACGGTGGTCCTTCTGGGGGATGGAGTCCCGGTATACAGGGAGACCCTGGAGGAGAGACTGTCCGTGTCCCACACATATGCGCCGGCTCATATGAACAGACAGAGAGCGGCCTCTGTGGGAACTCTGGGGATGGAGTATTACAGGCAGGGAAGGACGGAGACAGCCGCCCGGCACGCACCGGATTATCTGCGGGTATCCCAGGCTGAGCGGGAGCGGGCGCGGCGGGAGAAAAAAGGAGTAGGAACATGTTGGTGATCAGAAAGATGAAACAGACGGATATCCCAGCCGTAGCCAGGCTGGAGGCTGAGATCTTCCCGGACCCCTGGAGTGAGAGGGCGCTGACAGACAGCTACAGACAAAAGCAGACGCTGCTCCTTGTGGCCTATGAGGACCACCAGCTGATCGGGTACCTGATCATGTACTATGCCCTGGAGGATGGAGAGATTGCCCGGATTGCTGTGGTTCCCCGAAAGAGACGGCAGGGTGTAGGGGGCCGGCTTCTGCTGGAGCTGGAAAATCTCTGTGAGATAGGGGGAATTACAAGACTGCTCCTGGATGTGAGAGAGAGCAATGGCCCGGCCATTTCCTTCTATGCGGATTACGGGTTCGTGCAGGACGGCATCCGGCGGAGATTTTACAGCGACCCTGTGGAGGATGGCGTGCTGATGAGCCGGGACCTGGTGAAATAGCTAAGAGAAATACCATCAGAAAAGTTATTCCGATAGGAGAATAGAATGTTAGATGTATGTTTAATTGGAACGGGAGGGATGATGCCCCTCCCCTATCGTTGGCTGACCGCGCTGATGGTCCGCTACAACGGAAGCAGTCTCCTCATCGACTGCGGGGAAGGAACCCAGATTGCCATCAAGGAGAAGGGATGGAGCTTTAAGCCCATTGACGTGATCTGCTTTACCCATTATCACGGGGATCACATCAGCGGACTGCCCGGCCTTCTGCTCACCATGGGAAACGCAGACCGGACGGAACCCCTCACCATGATCGGCCCAAAGGGGCTGGAGCGGGTGGTGAACGCTCTTCGGGTCATCGCCCCTGAGCTTCCCTTTGAAATCCGGTTCCTGGAGATTACGGAGCCTGAGCAGACGTTTGAGATGAATGGATACCGTCTGAAGGCCTTCCGGGTCAACCACAATGTGCTCTGCTACGGTTATACACTGGAGATTGACCGGGCGGGAAGATTTGACGTGGCCCGGGCACAGGCCGCGGATATTCCTCAGCGCTGCTGGGGCCTGCTCCAGAAGGGGGAGACCGTGGAAAATGAAGGGCGGACGCTGACGCCGGACATGGTGCTGGGACCTCCCAGGAAGGGACTGAAGGTTACCTACTGTACGGACACCCGGCCTACGGATTCCATACGGAACAACGCCAGACACTCAGATCTGTTTATCTGCGAGGGAATGTACGGGGAGAAGGATAAGCAGAAAAAGGCCAAAGAGTACAAGCATATGACTTTCTGCGAGGCAGCCTGCCTTGCGAAGGAGGCGGAGGTGAAGGAGATGTGGCTGACCCATTACAGCCCCTCCCTGAACCATCCGGAGGAATTTCTGGATGACGTGAGGAAAATCTTCCCTAACACGGTAACGGCCAGAGACGGCAGAACGATGGAACTGGTATTTTCAGATGATACATAGGAAGGCAGAGGCAGTAAATGAACGAAGAGAAAGATATTCTTATCCTTGCGATAGAGAGCTCCTGTGACGAGACGGCGGCAGCTGTCGTCAGAAACGGCAGGGAGGTCCTCTCGAATATTATATATTCCCAGATCGACCTCCACACGCTGTACGGCGGCGTGGTGCCGGAGATCGCCTCCAGAAAGCATATCGAGAAGATCAATCAGGTCATAGAAAAGGCGCTGGCAAAGGCCGGCGTTTCCCTGCAGGACACAGATGCGGTGGGCGTAACCTATGGCCCCGGTCTTGTGGGAGCCCTCCTTGTGGGCGTGGCGGAGGCCAAGGCCATCGCCTACGCGGCGGGTAAGCCCCTGGTGGGAGTGCATCACATAGAGGGGCATATTGCGGCCAACTTTATCGAGCACAAGGAACTGGAGCCGCCTTTCCTCTGTCTGGTGGTCTCCGGCGGACACACGCATCTTGTGCGCGTCAGGGATTACGGCAAATTTGATATCCTGGGGCGGACCAGGGACGATGCGGCGGGAGAGGCCTTTGACAAGGTGGCCCGGGCTATCGGACTTGGCTATCCGGGAGGACCGAAGATCGACAAAGTGACAAAAGAGGGAAATCCGGACGCCATCCAGTTTCCCAGAGCCCATGTGGAAGATGCGCCCTATGATTTCAGCTTCAGTGGCGTGAAGTCGGCAGTCCTCAATTACATCAACGGCTGCCGCATGAAGGGGGAGGCCTTCAGCCAGGCGGATGTGGCTGCCTCCTTCCAGAAGGCGGTGACAGATGTGCTGGTGGGAAATGCCATGCATGCGGTGGAAGAATTCGGCGTGGATAAATTTGCCATCGCAGGAGGCGTGGCTGCCAACAGTGCGCTCCGCCAGGCGATGGTACAGGCCTGCGAGGAGAGAGGGGTCAGATTCTATTATCCCTCCCCTATCTACTGTACAGACAATGCGGCTATGATCGGTGCAGCTGCCTACTATGAATATAGGAACGGCGTCAGACACGGCTGGGACCTCAACGCGGTCCCCAGCCTGAAGCTGGGCGAGAGGTAAAGAGGATGGATAAAGAAAGTGGGTCAAAGAAAAGATGTACCGCCATTTTGCTGGCGGGAGGGCAGGGGACGAGGATGGGCACCAGGATACAGAAGCAGTATCTGCTGCTCCAGGACCGCCCGGTCCTCTTTTACTCACTGCACACATTCGAGAGGTCGGAGGTCATCGATGACGTGATCCTGGTAACCGGAGCGGAGCAGACAGAGTATGCCAGAAAAGAATTTGTGGAAAAATATCATTTTACTAAGGTGACTCGTATCGTGGAAGGGGGTCGGGAGAGGTATCATTCCGTTTGGGAAGGGCTGAAGGCGGCAGAGGCTGAGGGCGGACTGCAGGACAGGTATATTTTTATCCATGACAGCGCCAGGCCTTTCGTGACAGAGGAGATCATCCGGCGGGCCTACTGCGATGTGCGGAAGTATCACGCCTGTGTGGTGGGAGTTCCGAGTAAGGACACGGTAAAGTTGGTGGATGAAAAGACGTTTTCCAGGGAGACGCCGGACCGGAGGTTTGTGTGGATCATCCAGACCCCCCAGGTTTTTGACGCTTCTATTATTACGGAGGCATATGCGAAAATGATGTCTCGTGATATGATACGGGCCACGGACGACGCCATGGCTGTGGAGAATGAGCTGCATATTCCGGTCCACATGACAGAGGGAAGCTACGAGAACATCAAGATCACGGCTCCGGAGGATCTGGACATAGCAAAAGTGTTTGTGAAAAAGTGCTTTCCGGACCTTTGCAGGAAAATCCAAAAAACTGCTGCAAAAAACTTAAATGATTGTATTGACGCATGTTTTCCCGTGTGATAAAATAACAGATGTCGCTGAGAAAGCGGCATAAAAACAAACCAACGTGGAGAGGTATCGAAGTGGTCATAACGAGGCGGTCTTGAAAACCGTTTGTCCGCAAGGGCGCGTGGGTTCGAATCCCACCCTCTCCGCTTCATATTGAACAGATGAGAGTCTGTCTGGTATGAAAGGGCAATTTGGAGAAGTACCCAAGCTGGCCGAAGGGGCTCCCCTGGAAAGGGAGTAGGTCGTTAATAGCGGCGCGAGGGTTCAAATCCCTCCTTCTCCGCTTATGATAGCATCGGTTTTGAGAACTGGAAATGATGTCAAAACTTGAAGAAGTTCTTGACAACAGCAGAACAAAGTGCTATCATAGAAAAGCTGATTCGCAAGAGACAGCGAAAGACAAAAAGAACCTTGATAACTGAACAATAGACAACGACCCTGAAAATTTCCAAGAGAAA
>CAZZBJ010000040.1:0-645 GCA_964652805.1 uncultured Mordavella sp.
CTACCGGACACATCATTTCTACTTCATGTGAATAAATCATTTTAAAACTCCTTTCGATATGCGTACATACCCTTGGCTGCATGTACGGAATATTTGCAGGGTCGTTAGATATTTAACCCATACTCGAAATTATTTTCTCATAATTTTCGACATTCGTCAATCTGGTTTCAGCAATTTTCTGCCGGTCCCTCTACTGGTCCAGCTTTATGCCTGCGAGGGCGTCCGCAAAGGCCGTGTTGACCGACTCATCCTTCTGCTTGTCCAGATATTTCCGAACATCCCGCCTGCTGACGCCTGCCCCCTCCTTCTTCCTTCGCTCCTTGAAGGCGGACAGCTTTTCCTTGTAGCCGCAGGAACAGACAAACACCTGTCCCTCTCCCTGGCCTTTCAGCATCATCTTCTTGTGGCAGTTGGGGCACCGGGCGTTGGAAGTGCGGGCGATGGTCTCCCGGTGGCCGCACTCTCTGTCCTGGCACACCAGCAGCTCCGCATTCTTTCCCTTCACCCGCAGCATCCGCTTGCCGCAGACCGGACACTTCGTGTTGGTCAGGTTGTCGTGACGGAAGGTGCCGGTTCCGGTCCGGATCTCCTCTGTGACCGCCTGGGCGTAGTCCCGGATATCGTGCATAAAGGCGCTCCTCTTCA
>CAZZBJ010000040.1:655-20132 GCA_964652805.1 uncultured Mordavella sp.
TTGCCTTGGAGGTGAGATAGATCTCATTTCCCCTCTTCTCAAGGAGGAAGCTGCCAAAGAGCTTGTCCATGATATCTGCCCGGGTGGCCACAGTCCCAAGTCCTCCGGTCTCCCCCAAGGTCTTTGTCGCCTGCTTGTCGTGGCTCTCCATGTAAGCCGCCGGGTTCTCCATAGCCGCCAGGAGGGTTCCTTCGTTAAATCTGGCAGGGGGCTTTGTCTTGCCCTCTGTGATGGCAAGATAGACGCCTCCGATATGGTCTCCTTTCTCCAATTTGGGGAGGAACTGGCTCTTTACGTCCTCGTCCTCCTCGCTCTCCTCTTCCTCGTCCGCGCCGTAGACCTCTCTCCAGCCCTCCTTCAGCATACGCCTTCCCTTTGCGCAGAAGCTCTCCTCTCCCATGGCGGCTGTCACCTGGATCTCCTCGTACTCTGCCGGCGGATAGAGGACGGACAGAAAACGTCTCACCACCAGGTCGTAAATCTTCCGCTCCTCGTTTGTCATGTGGGTCAGCTCCACATACTGCTCTGTGGGGATAATGGCGTGGTGGTCCGACACCTTTTTATCATTGACAAAGGCGTCCTTCGGGCTCACTGCAGCGCACATCACCTTTGCCGCCAGCTTTCGATAGGGGCCTGCAGCGCAGGCCTCCAGCCGGTCCTTTATGGTGGGGACAATGTCGCTGCTGATATACCGGGAGTCAGTTCTTGGATAGGTCAGCACCTTGTGGTTCTCGTAGAGACGCTGCATGATATTCAGTGTTTCTTTGGGAGAAAATCCGAACCGCTTGTAGGCGTCCTTCTGGAGCTCTGTCAGGTCGTAAAGAAGGGGCGCGCAGGTCCTTTTCCTGACGGTCTTCACCTCCCGCACTACCGCCTCCCGGCCCTCCAGGGCTTTCCTGAGTCCCTGGATTCTTTCTATGTCAAAGGTTCTCGTGCTCCCCGATTTTCCATCTTTCCATATAAGAGTGATGCCCTTTGCGGACGCCCGCAGCCCATAGTAGGTCCGGGGGACAAAGCCCCGGATCTGTTCCTCCCTCTTGGCCACAATGGCCAGGGTGGGGGTCTGGACCCTGCCGCAGGATAGCTGGGCGTTGTACTTGCAGGTCAGCGCCCTTGTGGCGTTGATGCCCACAAGCCAGTCCGCCTCCGCCCGGCAGAGGGCCGCATCGTAGAGTGGATCGTAGTCGTGCCCGTTCCTCAGACGGACAAAGCCCTCCCGGATGGCCTTGTCCGTGACGGAGGAAATCCAGAGCCTCCTGATGGGCTTTTTGTTTCCCGCCTTGGCGAGAATCAGCCGGGCCACCAGCTCCCCCTCCCGTCCGGCGTCGGTGGCGATGATGATTTCCCCCACGTCCTTCCTGTGTATCTGGGCCTTCACAGCCTGGTACTGCTTCTGGCTCTGGCGGATCACTTCCAGCTTGAACTCCTTTGGCATCAGGGGAAGGTCCTCCAGCTTCCATGCCTTGTATTTGGAGTCATAGTCCTCCGGATCCGCCAGGGTCACAAGGTGCCCCAGCCCCCAGGTGACGATATACGGTCCGCCTTCGACAGCGCCGGAAATATTTTTTCCGCACTTCAGGACCCTCGCTATGTCCCGAGCCACCGACGGCTTTTCTGCGATAACCAATGCTTTCATCTGTCCGTCCTCTCTATCTTTTACTGAACCAGCGCCCAGAAGTCGCTGTCAGAGGCAAAGGGCTCTATCTCGTCAAAGGCAAAGGGCGCCGTCACCCAGGCATATCCTTTGTCGTCCTGGCTGTCCGCCGGATAGCAGAAGGAAAGGCCGATCTCCAGCCCGTCCGCATCTACGAAAAATTCCGGTGTGTAGACCCCGTCTTTTGTGTCACCGCCAAGGACAGCCTTCATGTCCTCTGCGCTCAGCTCTGAGAGGAAGGTGTCGTCATCCGCCTCGTCCTGCATAACCTGCGCCCACTGGCTGATAAAACTGTCGTCCAGATTGACAATGTCATCCACCTCATAGAGGGTTCCGTCCTGGAGGTTCACATTCACGCACCGCAGGGCCACGTGATAGTCGCTCTCACTGCCCTCGTAGCTGTAATCCTGGAACACTACACTTAAAAGCTCCGCGCTCTGGTAGGTGACCTTGTACTCCACAAAGCTGGCCAGCACCGGATACGCCTCCCCCAGCACCTTCTCCTTCATCTCGTCAGAGGGGGACAGATACAGCTTGTCCACAGAGGCCAGGGCGCAGTCCTGGAGAGCGGTGTTTACCTTCTCCTGCACCTCTGCGCTCAGGCCGTCCACCTGGGGATAGTAGACCTCAAACATAATGGTAGTGCTGCTTGTATTGTCCGCTGTATAAATGTAGCTGTCCTCCGTCACATCGTAGCCGCAGTTCTCGTCCACATACTCAGGAATGGCGTCAATACCGGACTCCTCCTGGCTGCTCTCATCCTGGTCGTAGCCGTCCTGTCCGTAGTCGTCGTAGAATTCGTCGTACCAGTCCTCGATGGAGGAGTCGTCCTCTCCCCACTGGCTGTCGTCCTGTATGTACTCCTCCACGCCGTTCTCTGCCACGTAGCGCAGCTCCCTCAAGATGGCAGCTCCCGCCACTATGGCCAGAACAAGGCAGACTGCCCCCACTCCGGCGGCAATGTAGACACCCTTTCCCCTCTTTTTCTTCAGGGGAACAGCAGCCGCCCACATCTCCATGGGGATATACCGCATTCCGCCTGTGTTCTGCTCCGGCGCCGTGTCGTACATGCCCATGTGGCGGTAAGCGTCCACCGCCCCCGGCGAGGCGTTGACCGTAAACTTTTCCACCCGGTACACCCGGGCCGCAAAGGAGCACATCTCCAGCAGGATAGCCTTCCCGACCCCTCTGTGCTGGTGCTCCCGCCTCACAAAGAGAAGCGCGATATGTCCGGTGGGCAGGATGCCCCCCGCACCCAGCATCTGATTTCCCTCAAAGGCGCCAAAGAGGGCCAGACCCTCTGTCTGCATCTTTCTCTCTATATTCTCGTATCTGATAAAGTCCTGAAAAGAAGCCACTCCCTCCGGTGTGTACAGGGGGGCCACATCTTGGGCAAACACGTCCCACACAAGGTGAAGGGCATCCAGCGTCTCCTGTTTCTCCAGTCTGCGTATATTCATAGAATCTTCCTCCTTTTCTATGGTATCTATGCCTTGTCCTCTGTCCGGAGCAACTCCTCCCTGAACAGGGTCAGCGCTCTGACGACAGCATAGTCTCTGTTCTTGCTGCGGTTTCCTGTAAAGCGGAACTCTTCCACCCGAGTCTTTCCCCGGACACAGCAGCCGACGTACACAAGACCCACCGGTTTCCCTGGCGTTCCCCCGTCCGGTCCGGCGATGCCGGTGACGGAAAGAGCCGCATCCGCACCTGCCTGGCGGGCCGCTCCCCGGGCCATCTGCTCCGCTGTCTCAGGGCTTACCGCCCCCACCCTCTCCAGCGTGCTGTGCTCCACGCCCAGGAGCTTTTCCTTGGCCTCGTTGGAGTAGGTGATATATCCTTCTTTGTACACATTGGAGGCTCCCGGCACGTTCATGATCCTGCCTGCCAGCAGGCCCCCGGTACAGGACTCGGCTGTTGTGACTGTCATCTGTCTCTCCCGGAGCATATCTACGACTGCCTCCTCCAAAGTAATCTCCTCGTCCATAGTGTAGATGTAGTCTCCGAACCGCTTCTCAAGCTCCGCCAGCATGGGCTCCATCAGCCTCTCGGCAGTCTCCTCGTCCGCCGCCTTGGCGGTCACCCGGAAATGCACCTCCCCGGTCTTGGCGTAGGGCGCAAGGGTTGGATTGCTCTGCTCATCCATCAGATCCGCCACCATGGTCTCCGCCTGACTCTCTCCGATGGAGCAGATCTTCACCATCTTCGAGTAAATACCCTCCGGCTGCAGCCTGTTCAGATAGGGTGCGATATCCCTCTCAAACATGGGCTTGATCTCGTTGGGAGGTCCCGGCAGAAGGATGGCCGTCTTTCCCTTTTCCTTATCCTCCAGGATGATGCCCGGGGCTGTGCCGTTATAGTTGTCCACCACAAGGGCTCCCTCCGGGACAAGGGCCTGCTTCCAGTTGTTGGCCGTGATCTCCCTTCCCTGTGCCCTCCGCTTGTCAAAGTAGGCCCGGATGCGCTCTTTGGAGTGGGCGTCCTCATAGAGCTCCCTTCCAAATACCTTTGCCGCCGTTTCCTTTGTCAGGTCATCCTTGGTAGGACCAAGGCCGCCGCTTAAGATCACGATGTCGGATCTTGATAGGGCCAGCCGGATGGCATCCTCCAGCCGCTCTTCATTGTCCCCCACCGCACTCTGGTGATAGCAGGAAAGTCCCAGCAGGGCGATTTTCTCCGCCAGGTAGGCGGCGTTTGTGTTCACGATGTTTCCGAGAAGTATTTCTGTACCGACAGAAATCAGCTCCACTGTCATCCTACATTCCTCCCTTTGTCAGCACTTCTGCATTTTTCGCAATATAATCGATCAGTGATACCACTGTCAGTGCCAGGACGATCCAGACGAGCACAGCGCCCACTGTGTCAAATACGCCTCCCAGGTCGGCGATCAGCACGATCACCATGAACATCTGGGACACGGTCTTGAATTTTCCCCAGTAACTGGCCGCGATAACGATGCCGCTGTCGGCCGCCACCAGTCGGAACCCGCTGATGATGAACTCCCGCGCGATGATGACGATGACCACCCAGGCCGGCAGCTTGCCCGCCGGGATGAGACAGATCATGGCAGAGCACACGAGCAGCTTGTCCGCCAGAGGATCCATAAATTTCCCGAAGTTAGTCACCAGGTTCCGGGCTCTGGCGATCTTGCCGTCCAGCATGTCTGTCAGGCTTGCCAGGCAGAAAAGGACGAGGGCGATCCATTTGTCGGCGTCCCCCGCAAAATCCGTGAGCATGAAAAACACAAAAAATGGTACCATAATTACCCGCAGTACGGTCAGTTTATTTGGCAAATTCATCTTACATCAACTCTCCTATCAAATCGTATTCTGCTGCCCCTGTGACTTTCACTCTGGCAAAATCGCCGGACATCAGTTCCTCATCTGTATTTACGAAAATGAGACCGTCCACGCCCGGGGCGTCCTTGTAGGTCCTGCCCACGTAGACGTTCTCGTCGGCCACCTTTCCCTCAATCATGACCAGCGCCTCCCGGCCGATCATATCCTCAGCCAGGTCAAAGGCGATTTCCTGCTGGAGCTCCATCAGTTCCGCCTGCCGGCCCTCCTTTTCCTCCTCCGGGATCTGATCCTCCATCTCGGCCGCCGGCGTTCCCTCCTCCGGGGAGTAGGTGAATACGCCCAGCCGGTCGAATTCCATCTGGTCCACAAAGTCCATCAGCTCCTCGTGCTGCTCCTTCGTCTCCCCCGGAAATCCGGTGATGAGGGTAGTGCGGATAGCGATATCCGGTATCTCACTTCTCAGCTTCCCGATCATGTTCTCCAGGTCCTCCCTCGATGTGCGCCGTCCCATCCTGCGCAGTATCTCCGTGCTTGCGTGTTGGATGGGAAGGTCCAGATAGTGACAGATCTTGGGCTCCTCCTTCATGACCCGGATGAGGTTATCGTCAATCTCCTCCGGATAGCAGTAGAGGACGCGTATCCACCGGATGCCGCTTATCTTGCACAGCTCTCTTAAAAGCCGGTGGAGGGATTTCTCCCCGTACAGATCCACCCCGTAGATAGTGGTCTCCTGGGCTACCAAGATCAGCTCCTTCACACCGTCCTCCGCCAGAGCCTGTGCCTCCTTCACAAGGCGCTCCATGGGCACGCTGCGGTAATTGCCCCGTATTTTCGGGATGATGCAGTAGGTGCAGTGCTTGTCGCAGCCCTCCGCGATCTTCAGGTAGGCAAAATGTCCGCCTGTGGTCACAAGACGCTTTGTCTCAGGCAGGGGCAGGGCGTCGATATCCCTTGTCATAACGCCGCTCTTTCCCTCCAGGGCCTCCCGGATAGCGTCTGCGATCCTGTCGTAGGATGTGGTGCCCAGCACCTCGTCCACCTCGGGTATCTCCTCCAGTATCTCATCCTGGTACCTCTGGGCCAGGCAGCCGGCGACGATGAGAGCCTTTAAGGTCCCGGTCTTCTTGTACTCCGCCATCTCCAGGATAGTCTGGATGCTCTCCTCCTTGGCGTCATGGATAAAACAGCAGGTGTTGATAACGATGACGTCAGCCTGGGTCTCATCGTCCGTCATCTGATAGCCTCTGTCCGCCAGCAGGCCGAGCATAACCTCCGAGTCCACCAGGTTCTTGTCGCACCCCAGCGATATAAAAAGCACATTCATAGCTCTGTCTCCTTTCAGTCAGAAAGGCAGATACCTTGTAAAAGCATCTGCCTTATCATTTTCGTCCGCTTATTCTTCAGAGTCCTCTGCCATGATCGTGATCTTGCCGCTGTTCAGTTCATCGATGGCAATGGAGAGCGGCTTCTCGCCGTCTTTTGCCCTTACCAAAGGCACATCGCCGTCGATGAGCTGTCTGGCTCTCTTAGCTGTCGCCATGACAATAGAATACCGGCTGTTGACAACCTTTGTCTCGCCCTCCTCCACGTCTTTGTTCACTACTTTCATCAAATCCGTGTATGATGGATGCAGCATATTCCTATTCTCCTTTCAACTCCTCTTTCATATGTTCAATAAATGCCTGACTGCGCGTACTTCTTCCGTGCTCCGCTGAAATGACGCCGTGAACCTTATCCACGCACTCCTCCAGCCGATCCCTCTCGTTGAGGATGATATAGTCGTAAGCCTCCATGAAGCCGGACTCCCTGGCCGCTGTCCTCATTCTCTCCTCAACCACCTCAGGGGCTTCCGTCCCTCTGTCCGTGAGCCTTCTCTTCAGTTCACCCGCACTGGGCGGTGTGATGAAAATAAGGAGGGCATCCGGAAACTTTTCCTTTACCTTCAGGGCCCCCTGAACCTCGATCTCCAGGATCACGTCCTTCCCCCGGGAGAGCTGCTCCTGCACGTACGCCTTAGGCGTGCCATAGTAATTATTTACGTACATAGCATACTCTATCAGTTCGTCTTTCGCAATCATTTTTTCAAATTCTTCCCTTGTTTTGAAAAAATATTCCCTGCCGTTCTCCTCTCCCTCTCTGGGAAGTCTCGTGGTGGCTGAGATGGAAAGGGCGTAATTGTCGTACTTTGTAAAAAACCTTTTCAGCACAGTTCCCTTCCCCGCCCCGGAGAAGCCGGATATGACAGTCAGAATTCCTTTTTGTTCGCTCATGCTCACGTCTCCGCTCTTCTATCTTTTTCTGTATTTATATTTCTACTCAATGTTCTGTATCTGCTCTCTTACCTTCTCGATCTCTGTCTTTAGGTCAATGCCCATGTTGGAGACCTCCAGGTCGTTCGCCTTGGAGAGGATGGTGTTCGCCTCCCTGTTCATCTCCTGGGCGATAAAGTCCAGCTTTCTTCCTATACCGGCCTCATCGGACAGAAGCACGTCCTTCATGTGTCTGATGTGGCTTTTAAGCCTCACCACTTCCTCGTCCGTGCAGATCTTGTCCGCAAAGATGACTACCTCCGCAGCAATGCGGCTGTCGTCGATCTGGGTGTCCGAGAGGAGCTCCTTCACCTTATCCTCCAGCTTTTCCCTGTACTCGGCAATGATCCGGGGAAACCTCACCTCGATAAATTCCACAAGCCCTATCATGCCGTCCAGCTTCTCGATGATATCCATGCGAAGATTTTCTCCCTCTAGGGTGCGGGTCTCCACGAACTGGGAAATGGCCCCCTCCATGGCCTTCTTCAGGCAGTTCCATATCTCCTCTTCATCGAGAGCTTGCTCCTCCATGGTGAGGACCTCCGGATACCGGGAGAGCGTGGACACCCGGACGTCATTTTCCAGGCCGAACTGTTCCTTCATCTCCTTAAGGCACTCCATGTACTCTCTGGCAAGAGAGGCGTTGTATCTCAGCGCCGCCTGCCCCTCGGACAGATCTTCGTAGGTAATGAATATATCCACCTTGCCCCTGGAAACAGACTGCTTTAAAAGACAGCGGATGGATGTCTCAAAAAAATTCAGCTTCTTCGGCATACGGATGTTGACATCCAGATAACGGTGGTTCACGCCCTTCATCTCCACCGTGAATTTCCGCTCTCCGTCTGAGAGCTCACATCTGCCGAAGCCTGTCATGCTCTTTATCATTTTGGCAACCTCTTTTTCACTTTTTCATTCTGCATTATTATAATTCATTTCCCCCTCTCCGTCAACTTTCCAAATCCCCCTTTCTGTGGTATACTGTGAACACTTGGCACTATGAACACTTGGAGCAGAAAGGACTGTTATCTATATGGCTTTTGACGGAATTACCATAGCGGCTGTGACGAAAGAATTGAAAGAGGCCCTGGAGGGCGGGCGCATCAGCAAGATTGCCCAGCCCGAGGCGGACGAGCTGCTCCTGACGGTCAAGACTTCGGCTGGTCAGCGGCGGCTGTGCATCTGCGCCAGCGCCTCTCTTCCTCTTATATATCTCACTGACGAAAACAAGAAGAGCCCCATGCAGGCCCCTGGCTTTTGCATGCTGCTGCGCAAGCACATCGGCAGCGGGCGCATCGCCTCCATCAGTCAGCCGAAGATGGAGCGTATCATCCGCTTTGAGATCGAGCACCTGGACGAGATGGGGGACCTGTGCGGCAAGACTCTCCTGGTGGAGCTGATGGGCAAGCACAGCAACATCATCTTCTGCGATGACAGCGGACGCATCATCGACAGCATTAAGCACATATCCGCCCAGACAAGCTCTGTCCGGGAGGTGCTTCCCGGCCGGGACTATTTTATCCCCGACACCATGCACAAGCTGGATCCCCTGACCGTGACCCAGGAAGACTTCATCAGCGCTCTCAGGGCAAAGGGCGGCCCTCTCTCCAAGGCTCTGTATACCAGCTTCACAGGCATCAGCCCGGTGGTCGCGGAGGAAATCTGCTATCTGGCAGCTCTGGAGTCCAGGATGACGGCTGCGGATCTCTCCGAGGACATGCTGCTCCATCTGTACCGGCAATTCAGCTACTATATGGAGCAGGTGAGCCTGGGCGACTTCTCCCCGGCCATCTACTATGAGGGCAGGGAGCCAAAGGAGTTTTCCGCACTGCCCTTAAGCCATTTCTCCAACTACAGGAGAGAGGAATTCCCTTCCGTCTCCCAGGTGATCCGCATCTACTACTCCTCCCGGGAGACCCTGACCCGCATCAGACAAAAGTCCGCGGACCTGCGGCACGTAGTCCAGACCGCCCTGGAGAGGAACCGGAAGAAATACGACCTGCAGTCCAGACAGTTAAGGAACACGGAAGGCCGTGACAAATTCAAGGTCTGCGGGGAGCTGATCAACTCCTACGGCTACGGCCTGGAGCCGGGGGCCAAACAACTCACTGCCCTCAACTACTACACCAACGAGGAAGTCACCATCCCCCTGGACGAGCGCATGACGCCGGCTGAGAACGCCCAGCGTTATTTTGCAAAATACAACAAGCAGAAGCGCACCTTTGAGGCGCTCAGCCAGCTCATTGAGGAGACCCGGGAGGACATCGAGTACCTGGAGTCCATCAGCAATGCCCTGGACATTGCCCGGGCCGAGGAAGATCTGGTTCAGATCAAGGAGGAACTGACCCAGGCAGGCTACATCCGCCGCCGGAGCACCAAACAGAAGGTGCGCGTCACAAGCCGCCCCTTCCACTACATCTCCAGCGATGGCTACCATATCTATGTAGGGAAAAACAATCTCCAGAACGAGGAGCTGACCTTCCACTTTGCCTCAGGTAACGACTGGTGGTTTCACGCCAAGAAGGTGCCCGGCTCCCACGTCATCGTGAAATCCGGCGGGGACGAGCTGCCGGATACCACCTTTGAGGAGGCGGGACGACTGGCCGCCTATTACTCAAAGAGCCGGGGGAACGACAAGGTGGAGGTGGACTATATAGAGAAGAAGCACGTGAAAAAGTCCGGCGGAGGAAAGCCCGGCTTTGTCATCTACCACACCAACTACTCTCTTGTCATCGACTCGGATATCAGCGGGATTGAAGAAGTGAAATAGCGACAGAGCGAAAAGAGGAGGGACCGAAAAGGCTCCTCCTCTTTTTTTGCTTCCTGTCTATTCCGTTTGCCTGTTCATCCCAGGCATTGCTTACTCCATCCCAAGCAGGTAGTCGATAAACTGCTGAGCTGTCCGGCCGGACATGCCGCCGTGGTTCAGCTCCCAGCGATTGGCCTCCAGAAGGAGCTGCTCCTCGTCCATCTCGATGCCGTTTCTCTTCGCCAGCTGACGGACGATCTCCTGGAACTCCTTCTTGGCCGGCTTTCCAAAGTAGATGGTGACACCAAATCTTGCCACCAGGGAGAGCTTCTCCTGCACTGTATCGTTTGTGTGCAGCTCCTCGTCCCTCTCTTCCTTGTCCCGGAAGCTCTCCCGGATGAGATGACGGCGGTTGGAGGTGGCGTAAATGAGCACATTGTCCGGCTTTTTCTCCAGACCGCCCTCGATGACTGCCTTCAGATATTTATACTCGATCTCAAACTCCTCAAAGGAGAGGTCGTCCATGTAAATGATAAACTTGTAGTTCCGGTTCTTGATCTGGGCGATGACGTCGTTAAGGTCCTGGAACTGGTGCTTGTACACCTCGATCATCCGCAGTCCCTGGTCGTAGTATTGGTTGAGGATGGCCTTGATGGAGGAGGATTTCCCGGTGCCCGCATCTCCGAAGAGGAGACAGTTGTTAGCCCGGCGTCCCTTCACA
This sequence comes from uncultured Mordavella sp., assembly GCA_964652805.1. Lineage (GTDB taxonomy): Bacteria > Bacillota > Clostridia > Lachnospirales > Lachnospiraceae > Claveliimonas. The sequence continues at coordinate 11,382 of CAZZBJ010000040.1, forward strand.
AAGGCCTCCGTGTTGTCGATGAGCTTTTTCTTGGCTGTCTCGTAGCCTACCAGCTCGTCCAGCTGCGCGTGGGCGATCTTTGTGATGGGTACGATGTGCACGCCCTCCTCGTCACGGGCCACCCGGAAGGCCTTGTGAAGCCCCAGCTTGCCCACGCCGAACTCCTTGTAGAACTGGGTCACAGAGGCCTTGAACTCCTCTGCGTCCTCCGTCTGTCCCAGACTCCTGGACAGAGCGCAGATCCGGTCACGGATACGGCCGTTGAACACGCTGCCGCGGGTGCCTGACCCGGTGTAGTCCAGGATCATGGAAACACAGTCCACGCCAAGAGCTGCCTCCATAGCTGAGAAATCATAGTCAAACAGCTCCTTGAAGATTTCAAAGTCGTGGAGCGCCACCTTGTTGATGCTTCCGCCTGTCTCCCCCACGATCTCGCAGGAGGTGCTGTAGGCGTTCTCGTCGTTTGCCAGAAGGAAGGTCAGATAGTCATGCCAGAGGTTTCCCTCAAAGCCGTGATCCACGCACAGCTCCAGTATGCTTCCCGCACGCTCAAAGAGAAGGCTTTTGAGGTCCTCCTGGTTGTAGTACTCATTGTCGTAGTTTTCCATCAGGAACGTCATATCATTTAAGATCTGCTCCTGCTCCAGATTTTTATAGATGATCAGCTCGTGTATTCTCATATCGTTTCTCCATCCGCATCAATAATTTCCGAGTATCTTCAGGCTCTTGGACTCCTCCCGCAGGCCGCGGATGGCGTTCTTCACAGCACCCTCGCCCATATTTCCCTCAAAGTCCACAAAGAACCGGTACTCCCATGTCCGTCCCTCCACCGGGCGGGACTCGATCTTGGTCATGTTCAGGTTGTTGTAGGTGAAATGGGCCAGCAGGTGGTAGAGGGAACCGCTGGAGTGATCCACCTCAAAGCAGATGCTGATCTTTTTCGCATCCTTTAAGAAAATTTTCTGGTTGGTCACAATGATGAACCGAGTGGAGTTGTTGTCGTTGTAGTTGATCTTCCGGTCCAATATCTTCAGCCCGTAACTCAGGGCCGCATGCTCACTGCAGATGGCCGCCCGGGTGATGTCCCCGTCCTCCAGCACCTTCTTCGCCGCCACCGCTGTATTGGGGGCGCTGATCCGCTGCCACCCCGGCTGGTCGTCCAGGTATTTGGAGCTCTGCATCAGCGCCTGGGGATGGGAGTAGACTGTTTTAATGGTGTCAAGAGTCGCCCCCTCCACGCTGGCCAGGGCGTGGTCAATGGGAAGGATGATCTCTCCCACAATGTAATTTTCAAATTCCACCAGCAGGTCGTAGACCTCGCTCACCACTCCGGCAGAAGAATTTTCAATAGGAAGGACCGCAAAATCCGCCGAGCCCTCCTCGATGGCCTCCATGGCATCCCGGAAGGTATGCACGTGAAAGCTGTTCACATCCTTTCCGAAGTAGGCGTGCATGGCAACCTGGGAGTAGGCGCCGTCCGTCCCCTGGAAGACGATCCTGGACTGCTCGTAGTCCAGCTTGTCCACGCCGATAAAGGGCAGTCTTCCCAGGGCTCCCTTCTTTGTCAGCATCTGGTACTGCATCTTCCTGCTCTGGGACATAAGCTGCTCAAAGAGCTCCGTCAGTCCCAGCCGCAGAAATTCATCGTCCACATTTCGGGTGATCCTGGCAAGCTGATCCTTCTCCCTCTTCTTGTCAAACACCTTTTTCCCCGCATCTATCTTGATATCGCCGATCTTTTCGCACACCTGCACCCGGCTCTTATACAGCTCCGCAATCTGGCTGTCAATCTGGGTCAGATACTCTCTCAGTTCCTCTAATCCTGCCATTTTTCTGTCTCCTTTTGTACACATACTAAAAGGTATTATAATACAACTCTTCGCCAAAATCCACGTCAGACATTGAAAAACTTTTCCATTTATTATATGATGTAGGTACGGTTGATTGATCTAAAAAAGGAGGACGAACAGTATGAACACCATGGATTGTATTTTCAGCAGAAGAAGTATCCGCAAATTCAAGCCGAACCCTGTGGGGCATGAGCTTCTGGAGTCAGTGATCCAGGCGGCATCCTATTCTCCTTCCTGGAAAAACAGTCAGATCACACGCTATATCGCTATCGAAGACATTTCTATTCTCACAAAAATCGCCGATGATTTCACCCCGTCATTCAACAGTCATATAATCCGCCAGGCGCCGCTTCTTCTGGCTGTCACCTTTGTGAAGGGACGCAGCGGCTTTGAGCGGGACGGCTCCTTCTCCACAAAGAAGAGAGATCGCTGGCAGATGTTTGACGTGGGAGCTGCCTGCCAGACCTTCTGTCTGGCCGCCCATGAGAAGGGCCTTGGCACTGTGATCATGGGCATTTTTGACGAGGACGGCATAGGAGAGCTTCTCGGCGTCCCCGCTGACCGCGAGCTTGGGGCTCTGATCGCGGTGGGGTATCCGGACATCGTTCCCGAGGCGCCAAAGCGAAAGAGCGTGAACGAGCTGCTGACTTACCGTTAAATCTTTACAGTGCCTGCAAGAGAGGCATATGGACACGAAGGAGGTTTTTATGAGACATTTAATGAGTCCTCTTGACTTTTCAGTGGAAGAGCTGGATAAATTGCTGAACCTGGCAGAGGATATTGAGGCAAACCCGAAAAAGTACGCCCACGCCTGTGAGGGGAAAAAGCTGGCCACACTGTTCTATGAGCCAAGCACGAGAACGCGATTAAGCCACGAGGCGGCCATGCTGAACTTGGGAGGCAGCATCATGGGATTTTCCTCCGCCAACTCCAGCTCCGCCGCAAAGGGAGAGAGTGTGTCAGACACCATCCGCACCATCTCCTGCTATGCGGATATCTGCGCCATGCGCCATCCGAAGGAGGGAGCTCCCATGGTGGCCTGCCAGCACTCTTCCATCCCGGTCATCAATGCGGGAGACGGAGGACACCAGCACCCCACCCAGACCCTGACGGACCTGATGACTATCCGCTCTTTAAAGGGACACTTAGGCGACATGACTATCGGCCTGTGCGGGGATCTGAAATTCGGCCGCACGGTCCACTCCCTGATCCACGCCCTGGTGCGCTATCCGGGTATGAAATTTGTGCTGATCTCACCGGAGGAGCTGAGACTTCCCGACTACATCCGTCACGATGTGCTGGAGAAGAATCAGGCTCCCTACGAGGAGGTTGTCCGCCTGGAGGAGGCTCTCCCAAATCTGGAACTCCTCTACATGACCCGCGTGCAGAAGGAGCGCTTCTTCAACGCGGAGGACTATGTGCGCATGAAGGATTTCTACCTCCTGGACGCAAAGAAAATGAAACTGGCAAAGGATGACATGTACGTGCTCCATCCGCTGCCCCGTGTCAACGAGATTTCCACGGAGGTGGACGACGACCCGAGAGCCGCTTATTTCAAGCAGATGCAGTACGGCGTGTACGTCCGCATGGCTCTCATTTTGACACTGTTGGAAATCGAAGTTTAGGAGGGGAAACATGGTTAAGAATACATTGAACGTTGGGCGCATTTCCGAGGGCTTTGTGCTGGACCACATCCAGGCCGGCCGCAGCATGGAGATCTACAAATATCTCCACCTGGATCAGCTGGACTGCTGCGTGGCCATCATCAAGAATGCCAAGAGCAGCAAGATGGGAAAAAAGGATATCATGAAGATCGAGTGTCCTATCGACTTTATGGACCTGGACATCCTGGGCTTCATTGACCACAACATCACCATCAACATCATCAAGGACGAGCAGATCATCGAAAAAAAATCTCTCCATCTGCCCAAGAGGATAAAGAATGTCATCAAGTGCAAGAATCCCAGATGCATCACCTCCATCGAACAGGAGCTGGACCACGTGTTCGTCCTGACCGACCCGGAGAACGAGATCTACCGATGCATGTACTGTGAGGAAAAATATGAGAGAAGGCCCAGATAGGAAGGCCTTCCTTTCAGATGATATCAGACAAAACAGAGACAGATATGGCAAAAAGCCGCATCTGTCTCTTTTTGTCCCTGGTTATTTTTACAGACTTTTGGATATCTCCTCACATTTCTTCATGGCCTCGATGATGGCGCTCCGAAACCCCTTCTCCTCCAGCACGCGGACCGCCTCGATAGTCGTCCCGGCCGGTGAGCACACCATATCCTTCAGCTCGCCTGGATGTTTTCTTGTCTCGAGCACCATCTTCGCACTTCCAAGCACAGCCTGGGCGGCGAATTTGTATGCCAGATTTCTCGGGATGCCGCCGGATACAGCCGCATCCGCCATGGCCTCGATCATCACGAACACATAAGCCGGTGAGCTTCCGCTGACCGCCACGACGGCGTCCATCATGTGCTCTGGGATCAGCTCCGCCTTACTAAATCCGTTCAGGATGGAGAGTGCCTTCTCCATATCCTCGTCTGTCACATAAGCGTTTTTGCAGACTCCTGTCATGCCCTCTCCCACCATGGCCGGCGTGTTCGGCATGGTGCGTACAATCTTCACCGGCTTCTGGAACTGCTTCGCCAGCCAGGCCAGCGTCTTACCGGGCGCAATGGTGATGATCAGATGGCTGTCCGTCACATCGTCCCTGATCCCTGCGATCACGTCCGCATAAAACTGGGGCTTTACAGAGAGGATAACAACCTCGGCGTTTTTTACGACCTCATTGTTGTCCGCAGTCACCCGGATACCGTATGTCTCTTTTACTCTCTTGCGCCCTGGCGCGAATGGATCCGCACCGATGATCTCCTCCGGGGAAGCGATGTGATTTTCAATGATCCCTCCCATCATAGCGGCAGCCATATTTCCTGTCCCGATAAATCCAAGTTTCATCCTTATATCCTCCTCCCGTTTGTGTACATTCTGTAATTTTGTATACAATTTGTTTATAATATAGCATCCCCTATTCTACCTGTCAAGGAAAAGAGCTATTGCCTGTCACTTTTTTTCACGTTATAATTTGTATACAAATAATCTTTATACAAGGAGTGGGATTTTCATGCCGCAGAAAGAAAAGAATGTCTCTCTTGCCGACCAGGCCTATGAGACGATCAAGACGAATATACTGAATATGACCTATCCGCCGGGCATGACTCTGACGGAGAGCCGGCTGGCCCGGGATCTGGGCATGAGCCGCAGCCCCGTCCGCACAGCCATCCGGATGCTGCAGACAGAGGGTCTCATCGTCACAGACTACTATAAATCCATGACTGTAAAAGAAATCACAGAAAAGGACATCCGGGAGATCTACCAGCTCCGTGAGCTTCTGGAAGGCGCCGCCTTCCGCCTCATCTTTACCTCCGGCAGAAACGAGGAATACTCCTACCGCATTGAGGAAAAGGTGGTGCGCATGTGCGCGGCAGCCTCCGACATTTACGCCTGGGAGGTGGCCGACACAGCCATGCACATGGAGATCATCAGCGTCCTGGAAAACAGCCGCATTGACAGAATATACGAGAACAATCTGTCAGAGCTGATCCGCATGGGCCAGTTCTCCGTCAGGAACGGCATGGACATTGCCTGCACCAATGAAAATCTGAAAAAGATGGTGGAGCTCATGCGCGCCGGGGATTACGAGAACGCCTACGCCATCCTTCGGGATGACCACTTTACAACCGGCATGGACTGCGCGCTGCAGTTCAAATAATATAAAGGAGGCTGCTTCCTTTATAAGAGCCTTCTAAAAAACACGCCTGGCCGCTGTGGCCAGGCGCTGTTTTCTCTTGATCTCTGATGAAAATCTCTAGTTAAAAGACTGCTCCGTGCGGTTAATGATCTCGTCCTGCAGCGGTTTGTCCAGGTTGCGGAAGAAATCGCTGTAGCCCGCCACCCGGACGATCAGGTCCTTGTAGTCCTCCGGATGCTTCTGGGCATTGATGAGAGTCTGGCGGTCTACCACATTAAACTGGATGTGATGTCCGTCCATGGCAAAGTAGGACCGGATCAGGCTGGCCATGTTGTTCAGCCCCTCCTCGCCGGCCACTACGTCAGGCGTAAACTTCTGGTTCAAAAGTGTGCCGGCGGTTGCCAGATGATCCATCTTGGAGCAGGACTTGATCACGGCTGTGGGGCCGTTTGTGTCTGCGGATTTCTCAGGGGAAATGCCCTCTGACACAGGCTTGTGGGCCTTCCTTCCGTTCGGCGTGGCCAAGATCACCTCTCCGAAGTACACATGGCAGGTAGTGGGCAGCATATCTACGCCGTACTTTCCGCCCTTCATGTTCGGGCGGCCTGTGATGGTGCTCCTGTAGAGCTCAAACACATCCTGCATGATGCTGTCCGCATAATCGTCATCATTGCCGTATTTCGGAGTCCTGTCATGGACCATACGGTAAATGGCGTCATAGCCCTCGTAGTCGTGCTCCATGGCCTCGATAAGCTCTTCCATAGTAAAATTTTTCTTGTCATAGACATTGTATTTCACAGCCGCGATACAGTCAGTGACTGTGCCGATACCCACGCCCTGGATGTAGTTTGTATTGTATCTGGCGCCGCCTGCATTGTAGTCCTTCGCATTGGAGATGCAGTCGTTTGTCACCACAGACAGGCAGGGGGCCGGCATCTCCCTGGCGTACAGCTCCTCGATCACATTGTTGCCTCGTATCTTCACATCCACAATGTGCTCAAGCTGCTTCTTGAAAGCACCCCAGAGCTCTTCGTAGGTCTTGAAATCTTTGGCATAGCCCAGCTTCAGGCCGATCTGTTTTCCGCTGTACTGGTCAAAGCCGTTGAACAACGTAAGCTGGAACACCTTGGGAATGTTCAGATATCCGGTCAGAATGTAGGCCTCGCTTCCCCAGGCGCCGGTCTCCACGCACCCTGAGGAGCCGCCCCTTCTGGCATCCTCCAGCTTCTTGCCCGCATTGACAAGCTCCATGATCTGGGCCTCTGTGTTATAGAAGGCGGGCTGTCCCCAGCCTTTCCTTGATATCTCGCAGGCTCTCTTCAGGAATTTAGCGGGCGTCTTCTTGCTGATGGTCACGTTTGAGTTGGGCTGTACCAGCTTCATTTCGTCCATGCAGTCCAAGATCAGGTAGCTGACATTGTTTACTCCGTTGCGGCCGTCCGGTGTCACTCCGCCTGTGTTGATATTTGCAAAATCTGTGTAGGTAGCGCTCTCCTTCAGCGTGATGCCCACCTTTACAGGGGCCGGCTGGTTGTAGAATTTCACCCACAGGCACTCCAGCAGCTCAAGGGCCTTCTCATCATCCAGGATGCCTGCCTCCACGTCCCTCTCATAGTAGGGATACAGATGCTGGTCCAGTCTTCCCGGACTGAAAGCGTCCCAGGGGTTCAGCTCTGTGGTGACCGCAAGATGGGTGAACCAATAGAGCTGAATCGCCTGCCAGTAGGTCTGGGGTCTGTGGGCGGGAACCACCTCCAGGTTAGCAGCGATCTGGAGAAGCTCGGCCTTTCTCGTCTCATCTTTCTCTTTTTCCGCCATCTCAATGGCCAGGCTGTGGTACCGCTCACCCAGAAGGATGACAGCGTCACAGGCGATGTCCATGGCCTTGAGTTCCTCGCATTTTTCGACAGCGTCCGAATCGTTCATGTAGTCCAGGGCGTCCATGGTCTTTTTGATCTTCTCTTTGTACTCCAAATAGCCGGTGGTGAACACCTGCTCGCCGCCGCATGTATGTCCCGGACCTCTCTGCTCCATGAACTCCGTGAACATGCCCGCCTCGTAGCAGTCGTGCCACTCCGGTGTCATCCTGGAGAGAAGCTTTTCTCTCATGCTGCGCCCTGTCCAGTAGGGGATGATCTCCTCTCGTTGGAGCTTCCGGTCCTCCTCTGTCGTCTTGAAGGACACAAGCTCCCTCTCGCTCATGACGATCATATCCTCCTCACTGTGGCAGCACAGCTCCGGGAATGTGGGAGACGCCTGAGGATCCTTGCCCTTCTCTCCGACGATCAGCTCTCCATCTCCGAGATACAGCGTCTTTTTAGAAAAATACTCCTTCAGCGTCATGGCTCTCATGACCGGAATGGAATATTTTCCGTCATTTTCCTTGTAGAAATCCGTCTCAATCTTCGCCCTCTCGAGGTCGATGTGTACAGGTGTGTTCACACTGATCTCCCTGAGCTTCTGAATCCTTTCATTCATGCCCCGCCGTTTTGCCATCTTTTTACCCTCCTATTTTGGTGTTTTTGAAACCTGCATCTACAAAGAGAGCGGCCAAGACCTCCATCTCTTCTCTTTCCGGCGCATGCAGGTCGATGCCTTTATATTCCATATCCAGCTTCCTGTACTTTCCGCTCCCCGTATCGTGGTAGGGCAGCAGGTTGATCTGTGCCGGATGGATATCGTGTTCCCGGAGAAACTCGATGGTCTCTCTCATGTTCTGTTCATTCCCGTTGACTTCCTTCACCGCGGGAATCCGTATGCAGATCCTCGCCCCGTCCCGCGCAAGACGGACCAGGTTTTCAAGGATCAGCCTGTTGTCCGTTCCGATATATTTTTTATGGAGCTTTGGATCCATCACCTTCACATCGTAGAGGAAGGTGTCCACATAGGGGAGGAGTTCCTGAAATCTCTCGTATGGAACATGGCCGCATGTGTCTATGGCGAGGGACACATCCTGCTCCTTCAGCTCTTTTGCCGCCGCAAGGATAAAGTCCATATCCATGGCCATGACCTCCCCGCCGGAAAAGGTCACCCCGCCGCCGGACTCCTCGTAGAACATCTGGTCCTTCATAAGCTCTTTTATCAACTCTTTGACCGGATACTCCTGCCCCACGATCTCCCAGATCACTGGCGGGCAGAAATTCA
>CAZZBJ010000041.1:0-19993 GCA_964652805.1 uncultured Mordavella sp.
GGAAGGAGTATTACGTGTGATATTTGTAAGGAATTGAATTGTGATAAGGTACAAGTGGATAAGTATTGCTGTTGCATTAGTCTTTAAGGACACTTTATTTGTCCGATACTTCATGTTTAGGGATGTTATCTATGAGGGAGATATCTTTCATTATATTTATTGGGGCCTGATGGTTATTATGTCAATATGGTCGACAGAAGCTTGTGAAAAACGAGAATCTTTGTATCATTTTGTCTTCGCCGGAGTTACTCCTGCGATGGCAGTGTTAACAATGAGATGGTTTCTGGCGGGATTCATAATTGCGAAAATATTGATTGTTATATTTGCAATATACATAATGATAATTAGTATTCAAATCCTCAGGCAAGTGATACGGAAACGAAAAATAGTTTGTTCCTTTTTACAGGCTGTATATAAAAGTGGTTCTGTGGACAGGGGATGGGAGTATAATACCGAAATGCTGTGTATGTGGAAAGAGGGGAACTATGCTGATTTGGAGGATGAAGAAAAGAAACAGCTATGGCAGGCATTAATTGATATGGAAAGTAACTACTTCGGAATTGAGCCGCCGACAGTAGAAATTGAAACTTACGCTTTCAATTCAAGAGCTTCCGGGTATTATAACAAAAAAATGAACATTATCAGTATCAAAGACAGTGTGCTGGATTATCCTCGGGAAAATGCGCTGGGCACTTTACTGCATGAAGTAAACCACGCATATACTGTGGCGGTTGCCGATACCGTAGACTGGAAGGATATTGATGATTCTGACAGGCAGCTTAGGATGTATGTAGATGCTTATGCGTATAAAGAAGCAGAAATCAATTATACATCGATAGAAGAGGATGAGGAAGAGTATTATAATAATGCGCTGGAAATCGCGGCAAGAAACTATGCAGAAGAATGGGAACCCAAATATCTGCAATATATAGATGAGCTTTAGTGACCGGTTGCTTTAAGAAAGAGGGTGTTGTGATGCTTTATGGCAGATATTTAGAAGAGGAATCAATCATTGATCAATACCTGGTCGATGTAACAAAAAGAGAAATGAATGATGATGGAGAGGAATACTACATATACGGTATCAAAATCCCTGAACAATTTTTATCGATATTCCAGGGGGAACAACTCGTATTGACCAAAGGGTTTGGACGAAAGAATCATTCGATAATTTTAAATATTTTTTTAGGACCAGAATGGGAGATATTTGAAAAACGGCTTAATGCACTTCCGGTAAGCTCAGATCAATCTGCAAGGAGGATTGCTCATTTTTTTCAAAGCAGCGCACAAGATTCTGAGCTGACTGATGATGGCAGCATTGTTGTTACGGATTATTTGATTAATGTGGCTGGTATTATTGCCGACCAATGTCTGTTTTTAGTCATTCATCAGGAAGACGGGATAAGATTTTCTATTGCTCGTAAAGATTTGTTTGAAGACTGATAAAATATTTACCAGTTGATTGGAGGATAAAAGTATGATATATGCAACAGGATACACATGGGGAACAGGAATGCCTTGCATATCTTTCTAAATGACCTTTTTGAACTGTTCGAGATGATCACAGAAGGCGTGGAAGCCACCTGGCCCAGCTGCTAAATAATAATCAGAAAGAAGAGAACTTTATGCCCAAAGGACAGAACCAGAAACTGAAGTTGTACTATCTCGCAAAGATCATGCTGGAAAAAACAGACGACGACCACTACCTGACCATGCCGGAGATCCTGGATGCGCTGCGCTCCTACGAGGTGACGGCGGACCGGAAGAGCATCTACACGGACCTGAGGGACCTGGAGCGCCTGGGAGTAGAGGTGGAGGGAGAGCCCTGGGGCAGATCCTACCGTTACCATGTGGTGGGCCGGCAGTTCGAGATGCCGGAGCTGAAGCTCCTGGTGGATGCCATCCAGTCCTCCCGGTTCATCACGGCGAAGAAATCCAACGAGCTCATCCGAAAGCTGGAGAGCCTGGTCAGTGAGTACGAGGCCAGGGAACTGCAGCGCCAGGTCTACGTGTCCGGCCGGATCAAGACCATGAACGAGAGTATCTACTATACGGTGGACGCCATCTACAGCGCCATTGCCAGCAACAGGCAGATTTTGTTTCAGTATTTTCAATGGAATGTGAAAAAGGAGATGGAGCTGCGCCACAGCGGCGCCTTCTACAGGATCAGTCCCTGGGGCCTTGCCTGGGACAATGAGAATTACTATCTGGTGGGCTACGACTCGGAGGCGGGTATGATCAAGCACTACCGGGTGGACAAGATGCTGCACATCCGGATGTCCGACGAGGAGCGAGAGGGAAAAGAGCACTTCAGCGGGCTGGATATGGCGGCTTACACGAAGAAGAGCTTCGGCATGTTCGGCGGGCAGGAGGAGCAGGTGAAGCTGCTTGTGCACAACCGCCTGGCCGGGGTGATCATAGACCGGTTCGGGAAGGATGTCATGATGATACCGGCGGATGAGGAGCATTTCACAGTCCACGTGGACGTGGTGGTGAGCGGTCAGTTTATCAGCTGGGTCTTCTCCCTGGGAGATGAGGTGAAGATTTTGGGGCCGGAGCCTGTGGTGGAGCAGGTGAACCGGGAGATCAGCAGGCTCATGGAGCAGTACGGGATCGGCGGTCAGCTTTAGCGGGGCGACCTGGATTATAAAGGTGGCATTTTTATAGGACAGCTTCTGGATTACACTGAGTTTAAAGATAAGAAAAAACTTAGTTGTGGAAAGGAGCTGTTCTTTTTATGAAGGGTTACAATACAGACAAAGGCTATATGGGATATGTGGAAGGCAGCTACATGCTGTTCGCCAGCGAGGAAGAGTACTACGATTACATGGAAGACTAGAGGGGAAAAGAATAAGGAATAAAAATTTGCAGGAGGTCAGTCTGTTTTATAAAAATAGATTGACTTCTCTTTTTTGGCGTTGTATACTTACTTTCGTAGACGACTTTCACACAGTGAAGCGAGAAATTTTTAAAGCACAAAAGCGACGGGGAGGAATAAGAGATGAAATGGAAAAAAGCAACAGCAATTCTGATGGTAATGGCAATGACTGCCGGCCTTGCGGCCTGCGGCAGCGAGTCGTCGTCAGACAGCAGTGAGAGCGAGGGAGGATCAGACGGATCTGAGAAATATGTAATCGGTATCTGCCAGCAGATGGAGCACCCGTCACTGGACGATGCGACAGCCGGCTTCCAGGACGCCTGCAGGGAGCTGTTCGGCGAGGACAATGTGGAATTTGACGTGCAGAACGCACAGGGTGAGCAGACTATGTGTTCCACTATCATGAATAATTTTATTTCCTCTGATGTGGATCTGATCCTGGCAAACGCCACTCTGCCTCTTCAGACAGCGGCTCAGGCGACAGCGGACATCCCCATTCTGGGCACATCCGTGACAGACTACGGCAGCGCTCTTGGCATAGACGACTGGACAGGGACAACAGGAGTCAATATCTCGGGGACAAGCGACCTGGCCCCTATCTCCGAGCAGGAGGACGTGATGATGGAGCTTCTGCCGGACGTGAAGACAGTGGGTATCCTCTACTGCTCTGCAGAGTCCAACTCCAAGTACCAGGCAGAGATGTTCGAGAAGGAGCTGGAGGAGGACGGCGTGGAGTACAAGGAGTACACAGTGGCGGATTCCAATGAGATCCAGTCAGTAGTGACAAACGCGGTGCAGGAGGTGGACGCCATCTACATTCCGACAGACAACACCATGGCGGCCAACCCGGGCATCATCGACAATATCTGCCGTCCGGCAAAAATCCCGGTGATTGCCAGCGAACAGGGCACATGCAGCGTGGCGGGCATTGCAACCCTGTGCATCAGCTACTATGAACTTGGACGCACCACGGGCGAGATGGCCTATGACATCCTTGCGAACGGGGAAGATATTACAACTATGGAAGTAAGAACAGCGCCGGAGCCGACCAAGATGTACAATCCCGAGATTTGCGAGGAGCTTGGCATCACTGTTCCGGAGGGATATGAGCCCATCGAGTCCTCATCCACTGCAGAATAAGAGTAGAAAGGCAGAGACAAAAAATGATAGCAGAATATTTTCTTTCCCTGGATCCTCTGGCATTGCTTCGGGCAATGCCGGGAACAGCGGCACAGGGCATTATATGGGGGATTATGGCGCTGGGAGTTTACATTACTTTCCGCATCCTGGATTTTCCGGATCTTACGGTGGACGGTTCCCTGGCCACCGGAGCGGCCACGGCGGTCATGCTGATACAGGGCGGGATGAGCCCGGCGCTTTCCCTCGTGTTCTCGCTGCTGGCCGGCATGGCGGCGGGCATGGTTACCGGCCTTCTCCACACCGGCCTTGGTATACCAGGGATTCTGGCCAGCATCCTGACTCAGGTGTCCCTGTATTCCGTGAACCTTGGCATCATGGGGAAGTCCAACCAGGGCATCAGCCTGACCCAGCAGGGACTGGTGGCTTCCTCCAGGTATGTGACAGGAGATGGCAGAATGTGCTTCTTCTTGAAACTGATCGTGGGATGCCTGCTCCTGGTGGCTATCGTCTACTGGTTCTTCGGGACTGAGACGGGCGCCGCCATCAGAGCCACAGGCTGCAATCCCCAGATGGCCCGCGCCCAGGGTATCAACACCAACTACACCAAGGTGCTGGCGCTGACCATATCCAACGGTCTGGTAGGCCTGTGCGGCGGCATCCTGGCCCAGTACCAGGGAGCTGCGGACGTAAATATGGGCAGGGGTGCCATTGTCATCGGACTGGCAGCTGTGATCATCAGCGAGGTGATATTTGGAAAGCTCTGCGCGGGCAGGAAGATTGCCTTTGCCTACACGCTGGCGGCTGTGTTCGTGGGGGCGATCCTCTACTACGTGGCCTATGCGCTGGTGCTCTGGCTGAAGATGCCTTCAGATTATATGAAACTGTTCTCCGCACTTGTGGTTGCGGTGTTCCTGGCCGTGCCCTATCTGAAAGGCCGCTGGGCAGTGAGAAGGAGGGCCTAGGAAATGGGATACATGCTTGAGATCAAAAACATTCACAAGACATTCAACAAGGGGACCATCAATGAGAAGAAAGCTCTCGACGGGGTGGATTTGAACCTGAACCCGGGAGATTTCGTGACGATCATCGGCGGCAACGGGGCCGGAAAGTCCACTGCCCTAAATGCCGTTGCAGGCACCTGGCTTGTGGACGAGGGGAAGATTGTCATAGATGGAGTGGATATTACCCGGCTGCCGGAGCACAAAAGAGCCGTCTATCTGGGGCGGGTGTTCCAGGATCCCATGACCGGCACAGCCTCCACCATGTCTATTGAGGAGAACATGGCCATTGCTGCAAGGAGAGGGCAGAGAAGAGGGCTTCGGTGGGGAATCTCCAGAAAAGAGCGGGAAGAATTCAAGAAAAAGCTGGGAGCTTTGGGCCTGGGGCTAGAGGAGCGCATCTCCACCAAGGTGGGGCTTCTGTCCGGGGGACAGAGGCAGGCGGTGACCCTCCTCATGGCTGCCGTCAAGAAGCCGAAGCTTTTGCTCCTGGATGAGCACACAGCGGCTCTGGACCCCAAGACAGCGAAGAAGGTGCTGGAGATTTCTGACAAAATTATCGAGGAAAATCAGCTCACAGCCATGATGGTCACCCACAATATGAAGGACGCCATCGCCCACGGTAACCGTCTCATCATGATGCACGAGGGACGCGTCATCTACGACGTGTCCGGGGAGGAGAAACGGCAGCTCCACGTGTCCGATCTGCTGAAGAAATTCGAGGAGGTCAGCGGCGGAGAGCTGGACAACGACAGGATGATGCTGGGATAGAGCGCAGAGAATGTTGGAAGATGTGGAGTCAAATAAGAGTGCTTTTTATAATATAGATACAGATACGGGAGAAGATCAAAGCCTACAGCCGGCAGATTTCTATAATGATATTTCTGGACAAGAAGAGGCTGGTTTTTCTATGAGTGGGGCGCTTGGTGGTACGTATTTCTATTTACAATGATTATCATGAAATGTTTCATTACAACAATAAAATAGTATAGGTATAAAAATAAGCATATATTGTGAAGCTTGTCTGTTAATAACATCCAAAATTCGCAAATATATGCTTATTTTTGTGTTGTGAGTTTTTGTGAAATAAAGTAGCCGGTAAAGGTTTAGATTACATCGTTTCTCTTGATGTATCCCGGCTCATTGGGGTCAGCCGCAATCTCTTTCACATGCGTGATCTTGGCATGCTTGTCCGCTACAATGTTCTCCAGATGGACGTCTGTGCCCACTGTGACGTCGGGAAGGATGACGCAGTTTTTGACAACGGCTCCCTTCTTG
Organism: uncultured Mordavella sp.; assembly: GCA_964652805.1. Lineage (GTDB taxonomy): Bacteria > Bacillota > Clostridia > Lachnospirales > Lachnospiraceae > Claveliimonas. Next base: position 6,295 of record CAZZBJ010000041.1, read on the forward strand.
ATTACGCATCCGCGTCCGATGACGGAATTCTCAATGGTGCCCTCGATGAGACAGCCGTTTGACACGACGGAATTCTTTACGTTGGAGCCCTTGAAATACTGAGTCGGGCAGGAGTCGTTGGTCCGTGTGTAGATAGGCCACTCATTGTCAAAGAGGCTGAGAGCCGTCTTGAAGTCGATGAGGGAGATGTTTGCGTCATAGTAGCTCTTGAAGTCTGTGATGGAGGCAAAGTATCCTCTGTGAGAGACGCCCCGCACATCCAGCTCCTCGCAGGCCACGTTCACGATATCTGTCAGACTGTACATGGAGGAGGTCTTGTGAGCCTGATTGACTAAGTCGATGAAGAGCTCCTTTGACATCACGTAGGTATCCATGAAGATATGGCGGTTCTTTGCCGTGCCCCGGTTCATTTCCAGAGAGAGCACGCCCTTCTGCCTGTTCAGGTTGACTGTGTTGCAGTTCAGGAAATGCTCCTTTGCATCGTCTGTGGAGTGGTACAGGAGAGTGATGTCGGCTCCTGATTCAATGTGGGTCCGGAGCAGCTCGCTGAAATCCTGTGAGTAGATCATGTAGCCGGGTGCGATCACCACATAGTCACAGTTTACCATGTGGATGCACTCCATATTTTCTAAGAAAGCCGATATATCATTGTTGTAGATATCATGCTTCAGGCCCGTCTCTGAGAAGAGGATGTGAAGCCTGCCTCTCTTGGAGTTAATGTTGTAGTGACGCCCGGTTCCCAGGTGTTCCGTCAGAGAACGGGGGTTTCTGCGGATATAGACCTGTATCTGGTCGATGCCGCTGTTGCTCATGTTTGAGATCGGGAAATCAATCATGCGATACCGTCCCAGAAAGGAGAAGGCGCCGATGGGGCGGTGAGCCTGCAGTCCTTCTACCCAGATGTGGTTGCCGGAAAAGTTTACAATACCTAATGCCTTGGCCATATTACTCAACCCCCTTTACACGTTTGGCGACAAGCTCAATGTGCTCGCTGTCAGCGCTGCCGACCTGAGCTTCTTTTCCGATCCTGACGTTGTCCGCCACAAGAGCCCGCTGCACAACGGCTCCCTCGGCCACTTCCGCGCCAGGCATGAGAACACTGTCAATGACCTTTGCGCCTGCGCCGACTTTTGCGCCGGTGAACAGGACAGAATTCTTGATGGAGCCCTCGATGACACATCCCTGTGTGATGAAGGCCTGGTCGATCTCGGCGTCCGGCCCTATGTACTGGGGAAGCGCTGTGGCATCCTCTGTGTAGATCTTCCAGGATGAGTCGTGGAGATCCAGTTCGTTGTTCTTGTCCAGCAGATCCATGTTTGCCTCCCACAGGGAGTCAATGGTTCCAACATCCTTCCAGTAGCCCTTGAACTTGTAGGCAACCAGCTTCTTGCCGTCGTTCAGCATGGCGGGAATGATGTCCTTGCCGAAATCGTGGCTGGAATCGGGATCTTTCATGTCGGTTGTCAGCATCCTGCGGAGCGACTTCCAGTTGAAGATGTAGATGCCCATGGAAGCCAGATTGCTCTTGGGCTGGGCCGGCTTCTCCTGGAACTCGGTGATGCGTCCCTTCTCGTCTGTGTTCATGATGCCGAAACGGCTTGCCTCCTTCATAGGCACTTCGATAACGGCGATGGTGGCGTCCGCCTCTTGCTCCTTGTGGTAGGCCAGCATCTTCGCATAGTTCATCTTATAGATATGGTCTCCGGAGAGGATGAGAAGATAGTCTGGAGCATAGGAGTCTATAAAATCGATATTCTGTGAGATAGCGTCTGCAGTTCCCCTGTAGACGTTCAGATCTGCGTCCGCCTTCTCCCGGGGCGGAAGCACATACACACCGCAGTCTCTGGCGTCCAGTCCCCAGCGGCGTCCCGCTGCCACATAGCTGTTCAGCTGAATGGACTCATACTGTGTGAGGACTCCAACTACATCAATACCGCTATTGGCACAATTGCTGATAGGAAAATCGATGATCTTGTATTTGCCGCCATATGAAATGGCAGGTTTGGCAACCTTATTGGTCAGCTCGTGCAGTCTTGAACCGCGGCCGCCGGCTAAAATCATGGCTAACATATTGTTCTGTTTCATAATATGCGCCCTCCTCCTTTTACTGTGATATACGATATTATATAATTCTTTGGCGACACTTTCCATAATTTTTGAGAAAAATACAAAAAAATTTGTGAAAATTTACGTTAAATTTAATGAAAACGCATATTTGCAGGAAATAATACACGAAAAAATGATTGCAACTGCAGGCCGGGTACTGCATAGTGGCGTGGGCGCAAACTTTACATTCAAGCTGGTTGCTTTGATATTTTGACAATCTGATAAAAATATTTAAAGGAACAGACATACCGCTTACAAAAAAGACTGCATCTTGCAGCGCAGTCTTTTTTAACATCCTATTTTGACAGGACCTCCACCCCGGTTTCTGTGACAAGGACCATGTATTCAACCTGGGCGGACAGACCGTCGTCGATGGTGTAGACAGTCCAGCCGTTCTCCTCATCGATGAAGAAGTCCGGGCTTCCCTCGTTGATCATGGGCTCAATGGTGAACATCATGCCGGGGACAAGGACCATCTCGCTTCCCCTGGGTGTGACATAGCTGACAAAAGGCTCCTCGTGGAACTCCAGGCCAATGCCGTGGCCGCCGATGTCCTCCACCACGGAGTAGCCGTTCTCCCGGGCGTGGCTGTTGATGGCCCAGGCAATGTCGCCCAGATGTCCCCAGGGCTTTGCGGCGGCAAGCCCCAGCTCCACACACTCCTTTGTGACCCGCACCAGCTTCTGGGCCCGGGGGCTTACCTCCCCAATGGTAAACATGCGGGAGGCGTCGGAGAAATATCCATTTAATATAGTAGAGACATCCACGTTGATGATGTCTCCCTCCTGGAGGAACTCGTGCTCATCCGGTATGCCATGGCAGATTACATTGTTGATGGAGGTGCACACGCTTTTCGGGAATCCCTCGTAGTTCAGGGGGGCGGGGATGCCTCCCCGGGAGACGGTGTAGTCGTACACCAGTCTGTCGATCTCGGCTGTGCTCATGCCTGCCCTTATGTGAGCGGCCACATAATCCAGCACGCCGGTGTTCAGGTCGGCGCTCTTCCTGATTTCCTTGATCTGATCCGGGGTCTTCAGAAGGGACCTGTCCGGGACAATCTCGCCTTTGGCAGCCAGAGACCAGAGCTTGCTGTCCAGTTTATCCATATCTTTGCTACCAGCTTTCTGTTAAATTTCCGGAAGCGCAGAGCGCTTCGCTAACAGTATACTCGCTTTTGGGCGGAACGTAAAGGGCGGAAGGCCGGGGCCGTGGTTTTTCTTGTGCTGTTTTCAAAAATAAGGTATACTGAATTAGAAACAGCAAAGAAAGGAAAGGAGCGACCGGATTATGTTGCGGATCGGGATGCTTACCAGCGGAGGAGACTGCCAGGCTCTGAACGCCGCCATGCGTGGAGTGGTAAAGGGAGTCTGCTCAAAGAGAGATGACGTTGAGATTTACGGATTTAAGGATGGCTATAAAGGACTGATCTACTCGGATTTTCAGATGCTTACATCCGGAGATTTCTCTGGAATACTGACAAGGGGAGGGACCATCCTGGGAACCTCCAGACAGCCCTTTAAGCTGATGCGTGTGCCGGATGAGAACGGGCTGGACAAGGTGGAGGCCATGAAGCATACCTACCACAAGCTGAACTTGGATTGCCTTGTGATCCTGGGTGGAAACGGGACCCACAAAACGGCCAACCTGTTAAGAGAGGAGGGACTGAAGGTTATCACGCTTCCCAAGACCATCGACAACGACCTCTGGGGAACAGATATGACCTTTGGCTTCCAGAGCGCAGTGGATATTGCCACGGACACCATCGACAGGATCCACACGACAGCCACCTCCCACAGCCGCGTATTCATCGTGGAGGTCATGGGACACAAGGTGGGCTGGGTGACTCTCCATGCGGGTATCGCAGGTGGAGCGGATATCATCCTTCTCCCGGAGATCCCCTATGACATCAAGGTGGTAGTGGAGGCCATCAGGAGGAGAGTGGCCGAAGGCAAGAACTTTACCATCATCGCTGTGGCTGAGGGCGCCATTTCCAAGGATGACGCGAAGCTCTCCAGGAAAGAGCTGAAGGCCAGGAAAGGGAAGGAGAACTATCCTTCCGTGGCCTATGAGATTGCGGAGCGTATCCGGAAGAAGATGGACCAAGAGGTCAGGATCACAGTGCCGGGGCACACCCAGAGAGGCGGTTCTCCCTGTCCCTACGACAGGGTGCTGGCCACAAGGCTGGGAGCGGCGGCTGCGGAGCGCATCCTGAAGGGAGACTTCGGCTGTATGATGGCCATCAGGAACGGCGAGATCACGAAGGTGCCGCTTGCGGAGGTGGCAGGAAAGCTGAAATGCGTGGACCCGGAGGCGGGCATCATCCAGGAGGCCAGGATGACAGGCATCAGCTTTGGAGACAAATGAAGTGAAACAGATGAAAAGGAGTGCGGCAGATGAGCTACATGGCATTATACCGGAAATTCCGCCCCAGTGAGTTTGAGGATGTCAAAGGGCAGGATGCGATCGTGACGACATTAAAAAACCAGATACAGACAGACAGGATCGGACATGCCTATCTCTTCTGCGGGACAAGGGGAACCGGAAAGACCACGGTGGCGAAGATTTTCGCCAGATCCGTCAACTGCCAGCACCCGGCGGAGGGAAGCCCCTGCGGCGAGTGTGCCATGTGCCGGTCCATAGCGGCCGGCACTTCCATGAATGTGATCGAGATCGATGCGGCCTCCAACAACGGCGTAGACAATATCCGGGAGATCCGGGAGGAGGTGGGCTACCGTCCCACGGAAGGGAGGTATAAGGTTTACATCATCGACGAGGTGCACATGCTGACTGTCGGGGCCTTCAATGCGCTTTTGAAGACGCTGGAGGAGCCGCCGGAGTATGTCATCTTTATCCTGGCCACGACGGAGGTTCACAAGATACCAGTGACCATCTTGAGCAGGTGCCAGCGGTATGATTTCAAGAGGATCTCCATAGAGACTATTTCCGACAGGCTGCGGGAGCTCATCGATAAGGAGGGCCTGGATGTGGAGGATAAAGCGGTGCGCTATATCGCCAGGATGGCGGACGGCTCCATGAGGGACGCTCTGAGCCTGCTGGATCAGTGCACGGCCTTTTACATCGGCAAACGACTCACCTATGACAATGTGCTGGAGGTGCTGGGGGCGGTGGATGCGGACGTGTTCAGCCGCCTGCTGCGGGAGCTTCTGGAGCGGGATGTGAAAAAGGTCATCGAGACTGTGGACGAGCTGGTGATGCAGGGGCGTGAGCTGTCCCAGATGGCGGCGGATTTCACCTGGTACCTGCGGAACCTTCTCCTTGTGCAGAGCTCCGATGAGATGGAGGATGTGCTGGATGTGTCCACAGAGAATCTGGCAAGGATCAAGGAGGAGTCTCAGATGATCGGGACCGATGAGCTGATCCGGTACATCCGTATTTTCTCAGAGTTGACAGGAAAGCTGAAGTATGCGGCCCAGAAGAGAGTGCTCCTGGAGGTGACCTTCATCAAGCTGTGCCGCCCCCAGATGGAGACGAGCCAGGACGCTCTGCTCTCCAGGATACGGGCGCTGGAGGACGAGGTGCAGAAGTTGGAAAAGACGGGGGCGGCCGTCCCGGCCGGACAGACCGTCCGGGCAGTAAGAGAGGAATTGTCCGAGCCTGCGCCGGCGCCGAAGCTTCCGAAGGCCCTCAGCGAGGATGTGAAGGCAGCGGCATCGGACTTTCGATCCATAGCCCAGGCGGCCTCTCCCATGCTGCGCAGCTACCTGAAGAAGGCCAGGTTAAGCGCCGGGGAGAACGGTCATCTTCTCATCGTCCTGGAGGACGAGGTGAGTGCTGCCTTTGTGGCCGGACCGGAGCACAGGGAAGAGATCGAGCGGCTGATCGCGAAGAAGACTGGCAAGCAGATGGAGGTGGATGTCCGCCAGGTAGAGGAGGGCAGACGCTTCGAGGACAGTTTTGTGGATATAGAGAAGCTGATCCACATGGATATCACCATAGAAGATTGATGCAGAAGAACAAAAAATGAAAAATTAAGCTAGAAGAGCAAGGAGGAAAACCATGGCAAGACGTGGAGGATTTCAGGGCGGGATGCCCGGAAACATGGCAAATCTTATGAAGCAGGCGCAGAAGATGCAGCGCCAGATGGAAGAGCAGGCAAAGGAGATGGAGACAAAGGAGTTCTCCGCCACAGCCGGCGGCGGGGCGGTGGAGGTCACTGTGTCCGGAGCCAGGAAGCTGCTGAAAGTGAAGCTGGATGAAGAGGCAGTGGATCCCGATGATGTGGAGATGCTTGAGGATATGATCGTGGCGGCTGTGAACGAGGCCCTTGAGAAGGTGGAGCAGGAGTCAGCGGCAGGCATGTCCAAATTTACCGGAGGAATGGGCGGCGGCATGCCGGGCCTGTTCTAGGAAAGAAGCGGCGGTGAAAAAAGTATGGATTACTACAGCAGTCAGATAAGCCGGCTCATCGAACAGTTTTCCCGGCTGCCGGGGATTGGACCAAAGTCGGCCCAGCGTCTGGCCTTCCATCTCATCAGCATGCCAAAGGAGCAGGTTCATGAGCTGGCCCGGTCCATTGTGGAGGCCAGGGACAATGTCCGCTACTGCGCCCGGTGCTGCACGCTGACAGACCAGGAGGTGTGCCCCATCTGCGCCAATCCGGACAGGGATCACAGGACCATCATGGTGGTGGAGACGTCCAGGGACCTGGCTGCCTACGAGAAGACAGGGAAGTACAACGGAGTCTATCACGTGCTCCACGGGGCCATCTCCCCCATGTTGGGAATCGGACCCGGAGATATCCGCCTCAGGGAGTTGATGGAACGCCTGAGAGGAGATGTGGACGAGGTGATCATAGCCACCAACTCCAGTCTGGAGGGGGAGACAACCGCTATGTACATCAGCAAGCTGATCAAGCCTGCGGGGATCAAGGTAAGCCGCATCGCAAGCGGCGTGCCTGTAGGGGGTGACCTGGAGTATATCGACGAGGTGACTCTCCTGCGGGCTCTGGAAGGAAGAACGGAGATATAGACGATGACGGGAAAGAAAAAAGTGACTTCTACAGATATCGCCCGGGCGGCGGGCGTATCCCAGGCGACTGTCTCCATGGTGCTGAACCGGAAATACAATGTGTCCTTCTCCAAGGAGACCGTGAGGAAGGTGGAGGAGGCGGCCCAGAAGCTGGGCTATGTCCTGCCAAAGCGAAAGATGCGCAAAGAGAGTCGCCGGGAGAAACTCCTGGTGGTCTTTTGCTCCAATCTCACAAACCCCTACTATGTCATGCTCCTGCAGGGCATTGAGCTGAGGGCAAAGGAGCAGGGGTACGGACTCTTTGTGTGCAACACCCAGAGGGATCTGCGGATGGAGGAGCGCTATCTGAAGATGATGAACGAGCTCCATCCGGTGGGGATCATCTACACCTGCAATCCAAGCCGCTGTTTCATGGATACGGTGGAGAAGCTGGCGGAGGAGATTCCGGTGGTCATTGTCAACAACCAGAACGAACACCTGAACGTGGACGCGGTGGAGCTGGACAATTCCAAGCTGGGAAGGATCATGGCCCGGCACCTGCTGGAGCTGGGACACAGAAATGTTGCCTATATAGCGCCTCCGTTGACCGTGCGGCAGAAGCAGAGATCCAAGCGGGTGGCGGGGTTCCTGAAGGAGTTCGAGAAAGCCGGGCTCAGGGATCAGGTCATCATCAAGGCGGCGGACGAGGAGATCGATCTGGATATCGCCCATATCGACTCGGAGTACAAGATCGGCTACGACCTGACAAAGGAACTTCTGGCGGAGCAGAAGGATGTGACAGCCATTGCGGGACTCAATGATATGATCGCCTTCGGCATCCTGGACGCCCTCCAGGAGGCGAAGCTGAAGGTGCCCGGGGATGTGTCCGTCATGGGCTGTGACAACACTCTGTTTGCCAGCATGCACAAAATGTCACTCACCACCATTGAACACTTCGTGATTTTCAAAGGCCGGGACGCCTGCGATATTATCATGAAGAAGATTGACTCCAGGAGGGGAAAATATACTGATGTGGAGCCTATCAGCACCTACCATGTGGAGTATGAGCCCAGGCTGATCATCCGGGGCACTACCTCCTATCCGAAGAGCGGTACGAGGAGCAGAAAAAAGAAAAATTAATGTATTTGAAAAAATTATTAATAATAAAATGACTTTCCGGTCTTTTGGCTGCGGAGAAAAAACTGAGAAAAGGCTGTTTCCGTCCATATTAACAGGGATTTAACATGAAATATAGAAAAACTCAATTAATAATTCGATATTATTAATTGAGTGAATTACTAATAAGAAAGAACTCCTATTGACCATCCCCTTTTAAATGCGATATAATTTAGGCAAATGGGCTTAAGCCAGATGTTCAACAAATCAAGGAGGAAGAAAAATGAAGTTTTTTATCGACACAGCCAAGGTGGAAGACATTAAGAAGGCAAATGACATGGGCGTTATCTGCGGAGTTACGACAAACCCTTCACTGATCGCAAAAGAGGGCCGTGTGTTCGAGGAAGTCATCGCAGAGATCGCATCTATCGTGGACGGACCTATCAGCGGCGAGGTGAAGGCTACGACTACAGACGCTGAAGGCATGATCAAAGAGGGCCGCGAGATTGCCAAGATCCATCCCAACATGGTTGTCAAGATTCCCATGACTATAGAGGGACTCAAAGCCTGCAAGCAGCTCACGTCCGAGGGCATCAAGACAAATGTGACACTGATCTTCACAGCCAATCAGGCGCTTCTGGCAGCAAGGGCAGGCGCTACATATGTATCTCCGTTCCTGGGCCGTCTCGATGACATCTCTGTGAGAGGCGTGGACCTGATCCGTGAGATCGCTGAAATCTTTGCAGTTGCCGGAGACATCGACACACAGATCATTGCGGCAAGTACCCGCAATCCTATGCACGTAACAGACTGCGCTCTGGCGGGAGCAGACATTGCCACAGTTCCCTATGCAGTGATCGAGAAGATGACAAAGCATCCTCTGACGGACGCCGGCATCATCAAATTCCAGGAAGATTACAAGGCAGTTTTCGGCGAGTAGGCATCAGAGAATAAACAATAGAAGCGTAAGGAAAAATGAAAAGAAACCATAAACACCAGGAGGCAATTTTCATGAACAAATCAGAACTTATGAAGACTGCAAACGAGGTCCGCAAGGGGGTCATCACAGCCACCCACAGCGCAAAGTCCGGTCATCCGGGTGGATCTCTGTCAGCAGCAGACATTTTTACCTATCTTTACTTTGAGGAACTGAACATCGAACCAAAGGATCCCGGAAAAGCCGACAGAGACCGGTTTGTCCTCTCCAAGGGACATACGGCTCCCGGATACTATTCCGCTCTCGCTCTCAGAGGATTTTTCCCTGTGGAGGATCTGAAGACGCTGCGCCACACAGGCTCCTACCTGCAGGGGCATCCGGATATGAAGCACATCCCGGGCGTGGACATGTCCTCCGGCTCACTCGGACAGGGCATCTCCGCGGCAGTCGGAATGGCCATCTCCGCAAAGCTGTCCGGCGATGACTACCGCGTGTACACACTGCTGGGCGACGGCGAGATCCAGGAGGGCCAGGTGTGGGAGGCGGCTATGCTGGCCGCTCACAGAAAGCTGGACAACCTTGTGGTGATCGTGGACAACAACAATCTTCAGATCGACGGGGCTATCACGGACGTGAACTCACCCTACCCGATCGACAAGAAGTTTGAGGCGTTCAACTTCCATGTGATCAACATAGACGGACATGACTTCGACGCCATCGACGCTGCCTTTAAGGAGGCCAGGACGGTGAAGGGTCAGCCCACAGCCATCATTGCCAAGACAGTCAAGGGCAAGGGCGTATCCTTCATGGAGAACCAGGCGTCTTGGCACGGAACCGCTCCTAACGACGAGCAGTACAAGACAGCTATGGAAGAATTAGAAAAGGCAGGTGAAGCATTATGTCAGATGTAAAGAAGATCGCAACAAGAGAAAGCTACGGTAATGCTTTAGTAGAATTAGGGAAGAAACACGAAGATGTAGTCGTTTTGGACGCTGACCTTGCAAACGCTACAAAGACAGGCACTTTCAAGAAGGCCTTCCCGGAGCGCCATATCGACTGCGGTATCGCCGAGACCAACATGATGGGCGTGGCGGCAGGCATTGCTACCACAGGTAAGGTTCCTTTTGCCAGCTCCTTTGCCATGTTTGCGGCAGGACGTGCCTTTGAGCAGGTCCGCAACTCCATCGGCTATCCGAAGCTGAACGTGAAGATCGGCGCTACTCATGCAGGTATCTCCGTAGGTGAGGACGGTGCGTCTCATCAGTGCAACGAGGACATCGCTCTTATGAGGACGATCCCGGGTATGGTGGTCATCAATCCCTCCGACGATGTGGAGGCAAGGGCTGCAGTGGAGGCAGCTTACGAGCATCAGGGACCTGTTTACCTGCGCTTTGGCAGACTGGCTGTGCCGGTGATCAACGACGATCCGGATTATAAATTCGAGCTTGGAAAAGCAGTGACACTGCGCGAGGGAACAGATGTGACCATCATCGCCACAGGACTGCCTGTGTCCGAGTCCCTGTCTGCGGCCAAGAAGCTGGAAGCTGACGGCATCAGCGCTGAGGTTATCAACATCCACACCATCAAGCCTCTGGACGAGGAGGCTGTCATCAAGGCGGCTGCTAAGACGGGAAAGATCGTGACCGTGGAGGAGCACTCCATCATCGGCGGTCTCGGAAGCGCTGTCTGCGATGTGATTGCTGAGAAGACCCCTGCAAAGGTGATGAAGATCGGCATCAACGACACCTTCGGCGAGTCCGGCCCGGCTGTAGAGCTTATCAAGAAATACGGCCTGGACAGCGACAGCATTTACGCTAAGGTAAAAGAATTTCTGAAATAGAAAACGAATATACACAGGAGAAGAGCTGGCAGACGCCGGCTCTTTTTCTATATACAGACACAGCGCTGACGCGGGGGAAAAGAGAAACCGTCCGCTGGCGGGACCGCTTCCGACGGCGCGGCTGCTCCCTTAAACCGGGCAGTGGACGTTTTGCAGGATTGCCACTTGAGAACTGGTACGGACATGGTATAATAGGAATACATGGACAGCAAACCACAGAAGAAAACGAGGTTGATATATGAGGCAAAAGATAAGAGACAGATTTCGCATTGTGCGGGAGGGGAAAGCAGAGCCCGGGCAGCAGCCGGGGGAGCCGGTCCCGGATTCCGCCATGCAGGAGCTGGATGCGCAGGTGAGGGACTACAGGAGAAAGACCCGCCGCAGGATAGTCATTACGGCTGCCGCTGTGATCCTTATTTTGGTGGGCGTGTTTTTGTTCATAAATCTCCAGACATACACCTCCGTGCGGACGATCGACATATACGGAGCGGAAGATGCGGGAAACAGCAGCTACCGGCAGTTCGGCAGCGGCGTGCTCAAGTATAGCCGGGACGGCATTGTCCTGCTGGATCGGAAGGGCGAGGAGGTGTGGAACCAGTCCTATCAGATGCAGACTCCCACTGTCTATGAATTCGGCGACTCGGCGGTGGTGGCGGATAAGGGTGGAAACGACATGATCGTGGTGGACAAGGAAGGTCTGAAGGGGGAGATAGAGACCACGCTTCCTATAGAGAAAGCGGTCGTGTCCTCCCAGGGGATTGTGGCTGCCGTATTAAACGGGGACAATGAGTCCCGGATCGTCTGCTACGACGCGGCGGGAAACATGCTGGCTGAGCTGGACACTGAGATGACCGGGAACGGCTATCCCCTGGATATCAGTCTCTCCGAGAACGGAGAGCTTCTGATGGTGTCCTACATGACCGTGCAGAACGGCGGGATCGTCTCCAATATTTACTATTACAATTTTGGGGAGGCGGGAGCCCAGGCGGAAAATCATGAGGTGGTGACAGACACCTATGAAGACGTGATAGCGCCCACAGTCTTTTTTATGGATGAAACTACTTCCGTGGCCGTGGGAAATGACAGAGTGCTGATCTACCGGGGGCAGGATACACCATCCCTGCAGCAGACCATCGAGCTGGACAAGGAGGTCAAAAGCGTCTGTCACAGCTCCGCTTACATCGGTCTGGTGCTGAAAAACGAGGGAGAGGAAGGCTATGAGCTGCGCCTTTACAACAAGAGCGGCAGTCTGGTTCTGTCGGAGAAATTTACCGGGGACTACTCCAATATCAAAATATGCGGCATGCAGGTAATCATGTACGACGGGACGCAGTGCAGCGTATTTACCCGGGCCGGCGTTCACAAGTTTGAGGGGGAGATGGATGAGACGATCCTGGAAATGTTCCCTGTCTTTGGAGTCAATAAATACATAGTGATGAATACAAACGGGATGGAGGTTGTCCGGTTTGTCAAGTAAGGAGAAAATATGAATTGGATAATCATAGCTACAGGAGTCATCTTCCTTATATGCATAGCTGCCGGCCTGTGCAGGGGAGCGGTCAAGATCGCAGTTTCGCTGGCGGCCACCATTGTGACATTTATTCTTGTGTTTTTCCTGACCCCTTACGTGAGTCAGGGGATTATGGCGGCAACACCCCTGGATGAGATGATCGAGAGCCAGGCGGAGCAGTCTATCGTGGGAATGGCGTCTTCTGTCCTTCAGGGAGACACAGAGGATGGCGAAACAAGCCTTACCGTGGAAAATGTGAGACGGGTCCTGGAGTCCGCCGGCATCACCGAGGCTCAGCTGAACGCTGTGGGTATTACGGTGGAGGATATTGTAAATGGAAATGTCACCAGCGATGATCTGGCTCAGTACGGCATATCCAGCAGTCTCCTGGACGGACTGCAGGGAGGCAGCGAGGAGGTCCAGAGCATATTGGAGGATGTGGAGATCTCCGAGGATACGCAGATTGCGGCCATCGAGGGGGCTGACATTCCGGGTGTGTTCAAGACGCTTCTCCTCGATAACAATAACAGTGAGATGTACGATGAGCTGGGAGCGGACAATTTTATCCAGTATATCTCAGCCTATGCCGCCAGGCTGATCATCAACATCCTCTCCTTTATTCTGACGTTTGTGATCATCACGGTCGTGATACGGGCCATTATCTTCGCACTGGATATCGTGGCAAACCTGCCTGTGCTGGGATTTTTCAACCGGCTTGGCGGGGCGCTTCTCGGTGCGGCCGGAGGACTCATTATTGTGTGGTTCCTTTTTATGATCATTACCATGTTGTACACCACCTCTTTTGGGAGGGAGGCTTACGACACGATCCAGGGAAATGATATCCTGCGGGTGATCTATGAATACAATCCGGTATTGAAGATGGCAGTGTCATTCAAATAAAAAACAAAAAGGTAAAAAACAAAAAAATGAAAAAAAGCATTGACACCACAGAATTATGATGATATCATAAAAATCCACCATGCGAAAGGGTGGATTTTTTGCTGGATGATGACAGCGTGAGGACAGTGCGGGAGCGCAAGTTTGCTGGCATCCGCAGAAAAGACTTCTGAAAAGGAAGAAGAAAAAGTTGAAAAAAGTTGTTGACAAACACGAAGCGGCATGATAGGATACAGGAGTTGCCGCTGAGATGCGGAAAAACAGCAAAGCAAAGAACCTTGATAACTGAACAATAGACAACGACCCTGAAAATTTCCAAGAGAAA
>CAZZBJ010000042.1:0-19782 GCA_964652805.1 uncultured Mordavella sp.
TGGATCTATGAGAAGCTGTGTGTTGAGAACGGGATGAAGATACTGGAGCTGGGATGCGGGGACGGCGCCCTCTGGACGGAGAACAAGGAGAAGCTTCCGGCTGACATGTCCATCACGCTGTCAGATGTCTCAGAGGGCATGCTGCGGGATGCCAGGCGCGCCATAGGGACGGAGGACACAAGATTTGCCTTCAACAGCTTTGACTGTCATCATATTCCATATGACAATGCGGCTTTTGACCTTGTAATCGCCAACCACGTGCTTTTCTACTGTCAGGATATCCCGGCTGTCTGCCGGGAGGTGAGAAGAGTGCTAAGGCCCGGCGGGAGATGCATCTGCAGCACCTACGGACAGGAGCATATGAAGGAGGTCAGTCAGCTTGTCCGGGAATTTGACGAGAGGATTGCCCTGTCTGCGGACAGACTGTATGAAAAGTTCGGCAAGGAGAACGGCAAAGAGCTGCTCGGGGAGAGCTTTTCTGAAGCGGTGTGGCAGCAGTACGAGGACGCTCTTGTGGTCACGGAGCCGGAGCCCCTCATTTCCTACGTGCTCTCCTGCCATGGGAACCAGGGACAGTACATCGGAGAAAAATACAATGATTTCCGGGCGTTTGTGAAGAAGAAAACGGCTGGTGGGTTCAGGATCACAAAGGATGCCGGGGTTTTTATTTGTGAATTATAGGAAGTAATAAATAGGTTCTATTTATAGACAGCTTGTCATATTATATATTGTAAATAGTGGTGAAAACTGCTAAAAATATTTACAAAACGTGTGTCAGGGTGTATGATAGGGATGAAAATTACTTCGCAAATAACGAACAAATACGCAGAAAAGGAAAAGATTATGATTATAATGAATTTGGAACTGGATAATTTTTTCGCATTTAGTCATTTTCAATTGAATATGTCATATCCTAAAAAAATAGTAGATTCATACATAGAAAATGAATTCCTTAAAGGCAGGGAAAACTTCCGTTATAAAAAAGTAAATATTCTAATGGGCGCAAATGCAACAGGGAAAACATCTATAGGACTGATGTTAATGCATATATTTAATTTTATAGAAAAAAAAGAATCTGTCAGTCTTACAGAAGTGGTAGGCAACAGAGAAAAAGAGGCGTCTCTTTCCCTTGATTTTGTGACACAAAGCTACAGGATGTATCGACTGGATGTTGCGATTGACCCGGCGGATGATGAGGAGGGGAGTCAGACAGTTCGGGCATGTGTGCGCTCTGTTCGGATCAATAAAGCGGACAACTATGAGATGTGTGCAGGGAAGGTTGAAGAAATACCTTGTTCTTTGCAAAAGGACTATGTCGGTGAGTTGGAAAAGGTTGAACATCTTGGATGGATGTTTTCTTATCCCTCAGATGTGCTTTCCGGAATTGTCCGCTGTTCTAAAAATCCTCATTATCCGGAGATACTGGACCTTGCATTGAGGGCTCTCGATCCTGCTATTACAAAAGTAGAGAAATTAGAAGAGGTAGAGAATACATATGTAATACGGACGAAGACTCGCGATCTTGTTATGCAGGATGGTAAAGTGATCAGCAACGATATTTTGTCAAGTGGTACAAGGGCTGGAATTGATATTGCGGGGATTATAGCGGCAATCCGATTTGGTGAATGTGGATTTTATTATTGTGATGAAAAGTTTTCATATATACATAGCGATATAGAAAAAGCCTTTCTTAGTATTATGATCGACAGCCTGCCGGATAATGAACAGCTGTTTTTTACAACCCATAATATGGACATTCTTGACATGCCATTGCCAAAACACACATTCACATTTTTGAGAAAGGATCCGAATGATCCTGATGTCACTGTTAAATGTATCAGTGCTTCGCGATATCTGAAGCGGAATACAGATTCTCTCAGGAATGCAGTTGAAAATGACCTGTTTTCAGTGGCACCTAATCTGGAATTGGTATATGATATAGCGGAGATATAGATGCTTGATTATAACTAAAGAGGGAAATATGAAAAGTAAGGGATTTTACCATTATTATGTTGAAGGACCGGACGATGAAATAATTGTCAATACACTAAAGACGGAATTGCAGTTGATCATACCGGGGAAGGTTGAAAGATTTAACGTTGTACAGAACAAACTGGTCAAGCGGGTTATATGCATCACACAGGTGATGAATCTGGAAGAGGAACTTGTAAGAAGCTGTAAGATACGTTCTGTCCTTGATATAACGAAAAGTAAATCTCAAAAAGACTACAAGCACGATCTTCTTCGGATTGCTAACCTTGATAAGAGATTGCGGGAATGTGGTTTTGATATTACAAAATTCTGGGCGAAGCAGCCGGATAATCAATATCGAGATATTACGAATAGGGCAGAGGAAATAAAATATTAATTATTTGTGCAAAATAACCAAATTATTACAAAATGTTAAAAAACACTTGAAGGTGACCTAAGGTCACCTTTTATAATGCGATTAATCTAATAAGATACGGCTTATCAGAAATACTATTTACCAGAAATATCAGATCAAGGTACCAAGGAGGTTTTACAATGAAGGGTATTATTTTAGCGGGAGGATCCGGCACAAGGCTCTATCCTCTGACTATGGTCACATCCAAGCAGCTTCTGCCGATCTACGACAAGCCGATGATCTACTATCCCATGTCTGTTCTCATGAACGCGGGCATCCGGGATATCCTGATCATCTCCACACCGCAGGATACGCCAAGGTTTAAAGAGCTGCTGGGCGACGGCCATCCGTTTGGCGTACATCTTTCCTATGAAGTGCAGCCAAGCCCCGACGGACTGGCGCAGGCGTTCATCATCGGTGAGAAATTTATTGGCGATGACACAGTTGCCATGGTGCTGGGAGACAACATCTTTGCGGGACACGGCCTGAAAAAGAGACTGCGGGCCGCTGTGGAAAATGCGAAGGAAGGCAAGGGAGCTACTGTGTTCGGCTACTATGTGGATGACCCGGAGCGGTTTGGCATCGTGGAGTTCAACCAGGAGGGCAAGGCCGTTTCCATAGAGGAGAAGCCGGAGCATCCGAAGAGCAACTACTGCGTGACCGGCCTTTATTTCTATGACAACAAAGTGGTGGATTATGCGAAAAACCTGAAGCCAAGCGCCAGGGGAGAACTGGAGATCACGGATCTGAACCGCATGTATCTGGAGGCGGGACAGCTCAATGTGGAGCTTCTCGGGCAGGGCTTTACCTGGCTTGACACAGGAACCCATGAGAGCCTGGTGGACGCTACGAATTTCGTCAAGACAATGGAGACGCATCAGCACCGTAAGATCGCCTGCCTGGAAGAGATCGCCTACTTAAACGGATGGATTTCAAAAGAGGATGTGATGGAAGTGTACGAGGTCCTGAAAAAGAACCAGTATGGTCAGTACCTGAAAGACGTGCTGGACGGAAAATACCAGGAAAATCTCTATTAAGAGAGAAATATAAGAAAATCATCTAAGGATTGCCAAGAAAAAGGAGAAGAAACACTATGAATATTATTGTGACCGGCGGAGCCGGATTTATCGGAAGCAACTTTGTATTTCACATGTTGGACAAGTACCCGGACTATCGCATCATCTGTCTGGACTGCCTGACATACGCGGGAAACCTGTCCACTCTGGCGCCTGTCATGGACAACCCCAACTTCCGCTTTGTGAAGGCCAGCATCACGGACCGCGAGGCTGTGTACAAGCTGTTTGAGGAGGAGCATCCGGACATGGTAGTCAACTTTGCGGCTGAAAGCCATGTGGACCGCTCCATCGAGAACCCGGAAGTCTTCCTTGATACCAACATCAAGGGAACTGCCGTGCTCATGGATGCCTGCCGCAAGTACGGCATCAAGAGATATCACCAGGTATCCACGGACGAGGTGTACGGGGATCTGCCTCTGGACAGACCGGATCTGTTTTTTACAGAGGAGACGTCTATCCACACAAGCAGCCCCTACAGCGCCTCCAAGGCTTCCGCGGATTTGCTCGTGCTGGCATACCACAGGACATACGGTCTGCCGGTGACCATCAGCCGCTGCTCCAACAACTACGGCCCCTATCATTTCCCGGAGAAGCTGATCCCGCTGATGATCGCCAACGCGCTCAATGACAAGCCGCTGCCGGTATATGGGGCAGGGGAGAACGTCCGGGACTGGCTCTACGTGGAGGACCACTGCAAGGCCATCGACCTGATCATTCACAAGGGCCGCGTGGGCGAGGTGTATAACATCGGCGGCCACAATGAGATGAAGAACATTGACATTGTAAAGCTGATCTGCAAGGAGCTGGGCAAGCCGGAAAGCCTCATCGTTCACGTGGAGGACAGAAAGGGTCACGACATGCGTTATGCCATTGATCCTACAAAAATCCACAATGAGCTGAACTGGCTGCCGGAGACCAAGTTCGCAGACGGCATTAAGAAGACCATCCAGTGGTACCTGGACAACAAGGAGTGGTGGGAGACTATTATCTCCGGAGAGTATCAGAACTATTATGAGAAGATGTATGGAAACAGGGAGGAGATCAAATAATGAAGGTATTTGTGACCGGTGTTGCGGGACAGCTTGGCCATGATGTGATGAATGAACTGGCAGAACGGGGATACGAAGGAGTAGGCTCTGATCTGAAGGAGGAGTACAGCGGCATCAAGGATGGCACTCCGGTGGAGACCATGCCCTATGTGCCCATGGATATCACGGACCAGACCTCTGTGGAGAAGGTGCTCTTGGAGGTGCGGCCGGACGTGGTGGTGCATTGCGCGGCCTGGACGGCAGTAGACCTGGCAGAGGATGAAGATAAAAAGGAGAAGGTCCGCGCCATCAATGTGGACGGCACAAAATATATTGCCCGGATGTGCAAAAAGCTGGACTGTAAGATGATCTATCTGAGCACGGACTATGTCTTTGACGGACAGGGGGAGACGCCCTGGAAGCCGGACTGCAAGGACTACAAGCCCTTGAATGTATACGGGGAGACAAAGCTGGCAGGAGAGCTGGCCGTGTCTGAGACGCTGGAGAAATATTTTATCGTTCGCATCGCCTGGGTGTTTGGCAAGAACGGAAAGAACTTTATCAAAACCATGCTGCATGTGGGCAAGACTCACGACACACTGACGGTTGTGGACGACCAGATCGGAACGCCGACCTACACCTTTGACCTGGCAAGACTTCTGGTGGATATGCTGGAGACAGAGAAGTACGGTTACTATCATGCCACAAATGAGGGCGGCTACATCAGCTGGTATGATTTCACAAAGGAGATCTTTCGCCAGGCAGTGGAGATGGGACATACAGAGTACAGCGAGGACCGTCTCACGGTGAAGCCGGTGACCACGGCGGAGTACGGCGTGTCCAAAGCGGCCCGTCCCTTCAACAGCAGGCTGGACAAGAGCAAGCTTGTGGAGAATGGATTTACCCCTCTCCCCACATGGCAGGATGCTCTGGCAAGGTATCTAAGAGAGATCGAGTTTTAAGGAGGCTTACGGCAATGGGACAGATCAAAGTTGAGAAAAACGCAGGCGGCATCCGGGGACTGTGCGTCATCGAGCCGGCAGTGCACGGAGACGCCAGAGGGTATTTCATGGAGACGTACAACCAGAGAGACATGGAGGAGAACGGCCTTGACATGGTCTTTGTGCAGGACAACCAGTCCTGCTCCACAAAGGGCGTCCTGCGGGGGCTTCATTTCCAGAAAGAATTTCCTCAGGGCAAGCTGGTCAGGGTCATCAAGGGCTCTGTCTTCGATGTGGCGGTGGATCTCAGGAGCGGCAGCGAGACATACGGCAAGTGGTTCGGCATTGAGCTGACTGAGGAGAACAAGAAGCAGTTTTACATTCCCGAGGGCTTTGCCCATGGCTTCCTTGTCCTCAGCGATGTGGCCGAGTTCTGCTACAAGTGCACGGACTTCTATCATCCGGGGGACGAAGGCGGACTGGCCTGGAACGACCCGGAGATCGGCATTATATGGCCCCGGCTGGAAGGAGAGTATCAGGGAAGCGCCTCTGCGGAAGGGTATCATCTGGCAGACGGCACGGCGCTGAACTTGAGCGATAAGGATCAGAAGTGGGCCGGGCTGAACTGCTGAAGACAATTGGAAGATTGTTTTAATTGTGTCCCAGCTTTCTGCTGAACCAGTCCTTTGCGTAGGCGAAGGTATGCGCGATCAGCTCCGCCTCGATGGTCACGTAGTTTCCAAAGTGGCGGAGTCGGAAGGGAACTTTTTTCTGTTCTGAGAGAGTCTGGAACCCTTCCTTCAGGCCCTCCCGGTAGTCTTTTCCAAAGCCGATCTTCGCAAAGAAGAGGGATTTGACAAGCCATCCCAGAGCCAGGGGCACAAAGTTGAGGATCAGCTGCGCCAGGGGCATGTTCTTGTAGTTGAGGTACACGCTGTTCCTGGCGGACAGCTTTACCTTGAAGGAATTGTATTTGGAACCGCTTGTCCCGCTGCCCACATGGTAGACAAGGGCAGTGGGACAGTACATGTTCTTATAGCCGTAAATCTTTGCCCGGTAGCCCACATCAATGTCCTCCAGGTAGGCGAAGTGGGACTCGTCAAAGTATCCGATCTTCTCAAAGGCGGAGCGGCGGTAGATGGCAGCCCCGGCGCAGGCTGTGAAGATCTCGTCTGCTTCTGTGTAGTTGGAGACAGGCCTCCCGGCGCCCCGGCAGACGCCCCAGCCCATGAGGGTGTAAAGATCTCCGGCGCTGTCAATGAGCTCCGGGTGGTACATCTGGATCATCTTGCTGCTGACAGAGAAGATCCTCTTTGACTTCCGGATTGCCTGGATCATCTCCTCGACATAGCGGGGATCCACGGTGGTGTCGTTGTTCAGGAGAATGACATAGGGAGTGCGGGAGGCCCGAATCCCCTCATTCACCGCCCGGCTGAACCCGTAGTTTTTGTCCAGGGCAATACAGCGGATATCCGGGTAAGTCTCTTTCATATATTCTATGCTCCCGTCGGAGGAAGCGTTGTCTACCACAAGGATCTCAAACCCCTTGTACGTCTGCTTGTCCAGCGACTCCAGACAGGGCTTCATGAAATGCTTTCCATTGTAATTTGGAATGACGATCGTAACCTGCATAGTCTATTTCCTCTGCTTCTGATTTTTCAGATTATTCATGTTAAATACCCATTGATTATACCAGAGACGGCTGTGAATTGCCAGATGAACTTCGTGAATATTTCAAAAATGTTAAATAAATGTTAAGAAAAAATGTGGAGTGAAGGCTTGTTCAATCCCTGCATTTAGTGTATGATAGAACAGGATTTGATATCGGCATGTCAAATAATGACAGGTTTTATATAAAAAACAGAGGAAGTAATCATGATAAAAGATAATCAACGGTTCTGGAATGGACTTCACGTGGTGCTGGATGCGTTTGTCGTCGGAATATCTTATGCGCTCGCCTGGTATATAAGATTCAGGTTCGGAGTGTTTCCGCCTTCGCCCTGGTATCTGTCACTGCAGGAATACTGCCGGGTGCTGATCTTTGTGATCCCGGGCTATCTGATCTTGTACTATATTTTTCAGCTCTATACGCCAAAGAGAGTCCAGGGGCGGCGGCTGGAGATCTGGCATATCACCCAGGCCAATATGATCGGCCTGATGGGCCTGATCCTGATCCTCTATCTTGTGAAGGAACAGAACTTCTCCCGGAGCATGCTCTTTGTGTTCTTCTGCGTAAATGTCTTTGCGGAGGTGCTGATGCGCAGCCTGCTCCGGATTCTGCTGCGCAGCATCCGGAAAAAGGGACTGAATCAGAAGCAGATTCTTCTGATCGGGTACAGCCGGGCTGCGGAGGCGTACATTGACAGGGTAGTGGCCAACCCGTCCTGGGGCTATACTGTCCGCGGGATACTGGCGGACAATGTGCCAAGGGGAACGGAGTACAAGGAGATCAAGGTGCTGGGCCGCATCGACAATCTGTCTATTATCCTGCCGGAAAACCGCCTGGACGAGATCGCCATCACCCTTGGCCTGGCGGAGTATCACAAGCTGGCAAAGATCGTCGGCATGTGCGAGAAGTCCGGCGTTCACACCAAGTTTATCCCGGATTACAACAATATTATTCCCACAAAGCCCTATATGGAGGATCTTCTCGGTCTTCCGGTCATCAACATACGCCACGTGCCTCTGAGCAACCGTCTCAACGCTTTTCTGAAGCGGTGCGTGGACCTTTTTGGCGCAGTGGTGGCGCTGATCCTGTTTTCGCCGGTCATGGCCGCGGTGGCTGTGATCATCAAGGCCACGTCCCCGGGGCCGCTGATCTTTAAACAGGAGAGGATCGGCATGCGGAACAAGCCCTTTTATATGTACAAATTCCGTTCCATGGTAGTGCAGGACGATTCCGCTGAGAAGAAGGCCTGGACAATCCAGAACGATCCCAGGGTGACTCCCATCGGACGATTTATCCGAAAGACCAGCATTGACGAGCTGCCTCAGCTTGTCAATGTGCTGAAGGGGGATATGAGCCTGGTGGGTCCCCGCCCCGAGCGGCCCCGGTTCGTGGAGCAGTTTAAGGAGGAGATCCCCAGGTACATGGTGAAGCACCAGGTGCGCCCGGGTCTGACCGGTTGGGCCCAGGTCAACGGTTACAGGGGAGATACGTCCATCCGCAAAAGAATCGAACATGACCTCTATTATATTGAGAACTGGACCCTTGGGTTTGATTTCAAGATCATCATCATGACCTTTTTTAAGGGGTTTGTGAACAAGAATGCTTACTAGACAACTGAGAATGCAGGAGATAGAATGAGCAAAAAGAAGAGATTACAGAAGAAGATGACCCGCGAAGAGAGACGGCAGCTTCGTAAAAAGAAGAGAAGAAAACGGATCATTGTTCTGGCCCTTGAGCTGATCGTCCTGACTGTACTGGGGGTCGTGGCCTATGGAATGTTCAAGCTGGACAAGCTGGACTTTAATATCCTGGATCAGAGCAAGCTGGATGTGTATGAGGATACAGGCCCCTACACCAACATCGCCCTGTTCGGGCTTGATTCCAGAGAAGGAGAGCTGGAGGGAGGTGTCCAGAGCGACACCATTATGATCGCCAGCATCAACAATGAGACCAGCGAGGTGAAGATCGTGTCCGTCTACAGAGACACCCTTCTCCAGCAGGCGGACGGTACATATGAGAAGGCAAATTCGGCCTACAACACGGGCGGCGTGGAGGATGCCATCAGCCTTCTGAACCGGAATTTTGATCTGGATATCCAGAATTATGTGAGCGTGAACTTCAATGCCCTGGTGGATGTGGTCGATCTTCTCGGGGGAATAGAGGTTGAAATGACGGCGGAGGAGGCCTTCTGGTGCAACGGCTATGCCTCTGAAACGGCCGAGGTGACTGGAAAAGAGATGACGCAGATCGAGGAGACAGCGGGGACTCAGCTTCTGGATGGGGTCCATGCGGTGGGGTATGCCAGAATCCGATACACAGACGGCTATGATTTCAAGAGGACAGAGAGACAGCGCATTGTCCTGGAGAAGGTAGTGGAGAAGGCAAAGGAGGCAAGCTTTTCCACGCTGAACGAGATCGTGGACGAAGTGTTCCCGCAGATATCTACCAGCTTTTCATCGACGGATATTCTCGGCTTTGCGGCCAATGCCATGAATTACAGTATTGTGGATACGTCCGGTTTCCCGTTTGAGGTGACTACATCGGAAAATGTGCTGAACCACAGCGGCTCTTACGTTGTGCCTATCGATTTTTTATCCAATGTCAGCCGCCTGCATGAATTCCTCTTTGATGAGGAAGACTATACGCCGTCGGAGACAGTGCAGCAGATCGCCAGTGATATCATATATCTCACGGGAGTAGATGAGAGTACGACGGCGATACAGTCGGACTATACGGAGTCGGAGGATATCGGAGACGAGTAAAGAGCATGAGAGAGAATGGAAAGATATTTCACAATTTCATAGTGGAGGCGGCGATATGCGCAGCGTTTTATTTCTGCAGTTTCCTCGCCTCCAGGGAGGGAGTGCATATACTGAGCTCCCTTCTTCTTGTTTTTTATGCCCTGGGCGTTTACGTCTGTCGTTTCAGGGAGACGAAAAATCTGGCGGATATGAAGGGACTGTTTGTTCTGTCCTGGGTCGGGGGACAGGGAATCGCATGTCTGCAGCTTAGTCATCTCCAGACCGACTGGAATGTGTGGACATGGGTGACGTTCTTTCTGGCATACATTGGCTTCTGCGCGGGATATCTGCGCAGAAAGAGCAAAGAGAGGCATGCGGAACTGAAGACAGACTATGTGACTGCAGAAAGACTGCTGATCTGCGCCTGTGCGCTTGCGGTTATATCCTGGATCTGCTTTTTTGTCGAATTCATGGTGGTAGGGTTTATTCCCCTTTTTTCAGATGAACCGCATGCGTATTCTTATTTTCATGTTTCAGGAGTGCACTATTTTACGATCAGCTGTATCCTGGTGCCTGCCATTACTGTTCTGTGGTGGAAGGTGAAGAAGACAGGGAAGATGAGAAGTTATCTCCTGCTGGCCGGGGCAAATCTTACAGCAGTGGCAGTGCCGATCCTGTGCGTCTCCAGATTTCAGCTTCTTTTTGCCGTGGGGTTTGCTGTTGTGGTGTATGTCCTGACAAGCAGAAAGCTGAACTGGAAGATTGTGCTTTTGCTGTTCGTCATTCTGATACCGCTCTATGTCGGACTGACTGTGGCGAGAAACCACGACGTGGAGTATCTGAACGATATCTTTGACATGAAGGACAGCAGTACACCTATTTTTATCACGCAGCCCTATATCTATGTAGCCAATAATTTTGAGAACTTTAACTGTCTTGTGGAGCAGATCGCAGAGCACACCTACGGGGTGCGGATGCTGTTTCCGGTGTTTGCCCTGACAGGTCTGAAGTTCATTTTCCCGGAGCTGACGGCGAGTCCTATCTATATTACAAAGCCGGAGCTCACAACGCTTACTATGTTTTATGACGCCTATTATGATTTTGGGACGGCGGGGGTGTTTCTTCTGGCTGTGGCTATCGGATTTGCGGCCAGAAAGCTGACAATGTGGATACATGACGGAGGCAATCCGGTCTCTTATCTTTTTTACGGGCAGATCGCAATCTATCTGGGACTTGCTTTTTTTACCACCTGGTTCAGCAATCCGACTACCTGGTTCTGGCTTGCCCTCACTGCTTTGATGTATCTTTTCGTTAAATATCGAAAAAAAGAAAGAAGGATGATGCCTGATGACGGAAAAGATTGAAGTGATCATACCGGTATGCAATCCGGAAAAAGAATTTGAAAGACTGATCATGCGGCTGAAGAAGCAGACCCGTCCGCCGGATGAGATCCATATCATCCATACAATGTCCGGGAATTTCCCGGCAGAGTTCTGTGTTGAGCAGGAGCTTAAGGTGACGCATATCGAAAAGACGGAATTCGACCATGGAGGCACCAGAGATATGGGGATACGTCAGTCGGATGCGGATATCGTCGTCTTTATGACGCAGGATGCGGTTCCATGTGACAGGTATCTGATCGAGAAACTGACGGCTCCTTTTGATAGGGAAGATGTGGGAGTCGTCTATGCAAGGCAGCTTCCCGGAAAGGACTGCCATATGATCGAGAGATATACCCGCTCTTTTAATTATCCGGAAAAGTCCAGACTGAAGGGGAAAGAAGATATACCTGTCCTTGGCGTGAAGACCTTTTTCTGCTCGGATGTATGCGCCGCCTACAGTAAAAAGGTCTATGAAGAGACGGGCGGATTTGAGAAGAAGACTATTTTTAATGAAGATATGATCCTGGCGGGGCATATGATTGAAAAGGGATACAAGATCGCCTATGCGGCGGAAGCCAGAGTGATCCACTCCCACAACTATACAGGAGTCCAGCAGTTCCGCAGGAATTTTGATCTGGCTGTCTCTCAGGCAGATCACCCGGAGGTGTTCGAGGGGATCTCCTCGGAGAGCGAGGGGATCCGCCTTGTGAAGAATACGGCAAAATATCTGCTGAGAGAGAAGAAGGGGTGGCTGATCCCAAAGCTGATCTGGCAGAGCGGATGTAAATATGCCGGCTACCGGCTGGGGCGCAGTTACAGGAAGCTTCCCATCTGGCTGATAAAAAAATGTACTATGAGCCAGAGTTATTGGGAAAAATAATTGCAGTTTTTGAAAAAATCATGTATAATATGAAAAGGTATGTTCAAAAATCACGTATTTTTTTGGCGAAAGGATATTAGTAATGGCGAGAGAAAGAAAGCATTACCGGCGCGGGCGCAGAAAGAAAAACCGTGGATTTGCATCCTGGTCTCTGAGGAAGAAGATCGCCTCCATTGTGGGAGGCACCTTCCTGGTCGTGGCGGCGACGGGAGCGGTGCTGATTGCCAGCAAGCTGGCAAAGATTGATACAGTGGAGCTGGATGCGGATAACCTGAATATCTCTGAGGAGGCTAGAGAGAGGGGAACGGGATATCTGAACGTTGCCCTTTTTGGTGTGGATTCAAGGGACGGAGAGCTGGAGTCGAACACGAGGAGCGATACGATCATGATCGCCAGTCTCAACTGCGAGACGCTGGAGGTGAAGATTACTTCTGTATACCGTGATACGCTCCTGCAGCAGAGCGATGGGACACTGAACAAGGCGAACGCGGCCTATGCCTACGGAGGACCGGAGGCGGCTATCGCCATGCTCAACGAGAACCTGGATCTGGATATAGAGCACTATATTACGGTGAATTTTAATGCGCTGGTCGATGTAGTTGATGCTGTCGGCGGGGTGGAGATCGATGTTCAGGAAGAGGAGATCGATTATATCAATGGCTATGCGACAGAGATCATTGAGGCTACGGGAGTGGATTCCGCAGGTGTGACGGAAGCCGGGCTGCAGACCTTAAATGGCGTGCAGGCAACGGCATACGCCCGCATCCGTTACACGACGGGGGATGACTTCAAACGTACGGAGCGTCAGAGGGACGTGCTTACAAAGGTGATCGAAAAGCTGCAGGATGCAAGCCTGTCTCAGATCAATAAGATCATAGACGAGGTATTCCCGGAGGTTTCTACGAACTTTACTCTTACAGAGATTTTGGACTATGCGCTGGATGTGTTTGATTATCAGCTGGGCGAGACGACAGGATTTCCTTTCGATCAAACGACAGATACATTAACTGATGTGGGAAGCGTGGTCATTCCGGTCACACTGGAGAGCAATGTGCAGCAGCTCCATGAGTTCTTCTTCGGGACAGATGAAGAGTATACGCCCTCTTCAACAGTGTCCACCATCAGCGCAAACATTACGGCCAAGGCCGGAGACCGGCAGGCGGATACAGACGAGGAGAGCACAGAACAGTCGGGTGATTCCTACTATGATTATGGAAACAGCTCCGGCAGCTCCGGAAGCGGCAGCTCGGGCTGGACTGGTGGCAGCGGCGATTCCGGCTCCGGAAGCGGCGGCGGAAGCAGCGGTGGAAGTGGAAATGACAGCAGCAGCGGTGGAATCGGCGGCAGTGGCGGTGACGGCAGCAGCGGCTCCGGTGACGGAAGCGGCGGCGGAAGCAGCGGCGGAAGCAGCGGAACCGGCGGAGAGGGTTCTGGCGGCGGTGAGACCGGAGGAACCGGCGATGGCAGCGGCACGCCGGCTGCATAATGCCTGCATACTGCTGTCAGATCGAAATATTACGAATAAAGAGGAAAAGAATAATGAAAAGATTGAGAAAAGCATTAATGGCATTGATAGCGGTGTGTATGCTGGTTTCAGGTTTTTCCTTTTCGACATACGCATCCTCGGGGCAGCTCCGCTTTTCTGACCCTTCCACGACTGTGGGGGCGGAAGTGGAAGTGACGGCTACATTTACCGGCACAGTGGCGGTGCAGTCAGTACAGGCAACCCTCACCTATGACACATCCATGCTGAGTTTTGTAGAGGGAAGCCTGGTGACGGACAACAACGGCACCCTGTCTCTGAGCGGCACGGGAGACGGCTCTTCTACACAGCTGAATTTTACAATGACCTTCCAGGCTCTCCAGGAGGGTACCACGGTGATCGAGATCTCTTCCGTATCCGGTACGGATACGTATGGTGACTCCATCGACGTGACGAGAGGGCAGTCCACCATTACCATTGGCTCCGGGGATTCCTCCCTTATTACGGATACCTCGTCGACATCAGCCACTGGGCCCACGGTGGAGGTGGACGGAACATCCTATGTGGTTTCCGGAGATTTTTCTGACGCGATCATTCCGGGAGGGTTTGAGCGCACGGAAATGCAGTTTGAGGGACAGACCTGTACAGTGGTCACACAGGCTGCCAGCGGTGCGACGGCTATGTATCTTGTGCCGACGGCCGGGGGAGACGGTGACTTTTTTCTGTACAGCACAGATGACGGAACCTTTTCTCCCCTTGAGGCGATCGAACTCTCCACAGACCGGTATCTGATCCTTCTGCAGGATGACGGCACAGTGGATATTCCGGAAGGCTACCAGGAAACCACCCTCACTTTAAACGGAAAGGAGTTCCCGGCATGGCAGGATACAAGCAACACAGATTACTATCTGGTGTACGGCCTGAACAGTGACGGAAACAGTGTGCTCTATCAGTACGATACAGCGGACGGCACCTACCAGAGGTATGTGAGCTCTCAGTCTTCTTCCGCAGATGATTCCGGAGAGGCAGACGGAATACTGGGATCCATCCTTCAGTTTATCAAGGACAATCTGGGCGGGGTACTGGTTGCTGCCTGCATATTGTTTGTGCTTATAGTGATCATTCTGATCGTGGCTCTTGTTAAGCTGCGTCACCGCAACCTGGAGCTGGATGATCTCTACGACGAGTACGGCATCGATCTGGACGAGGAGTCAGAGGAAGTATCGGACAAGGAAAAGAAGGATCAGAAGGCGGACAGGAAATCGAAGAAGCAGGATAAGCTGGCTGTGGACGAGGATGACGACTTTGACAGCGACTATGAAGATGAATACGATCTGGACGGCGATGATGACAACTATGGTGATGACAGCTATGATGAGGAAGATTACGAGGAAGACGACTACGAGGACTACGACGAAGATGACTACGAGGAAGACGACTACGAGGACTATGAGGAGGATGACGACGCCTTTGTGAGAGGCGCAAAGAGATCCTACGAGGACGCACCCCGCCGCCGCGGCCGCTCGGATGACGAGGAAAATATTGAGGATCTGGACGCGCTGCTGAACGCAAGGGTGAGAGAGCCGGCGAAGAGGCCGAAGAAGTCGCCTCAGAAACGCAGCCATGCGGAGCAGGACGACACCTTCAAGATGGATATCATTGATCTGGATTAACAGCTTTCAGTAAAATCAGGAGAATGTGGGAAACTACATTCTCCTTTTTCTTTACAGGCAGACGTGTTTTTGATACAATACAGCTTGATAGTGCAAAAAAAACGTATTTATGTACAAATCAGAATGAGGAGAGACAATTATGTGTGGAATAGTTGGATATATTGGAGATCAGCAGGCAGCGCCTGTTTTACTGGATGGACTGGAGAAGCTGGAGTACAGAGGATATGACTCTGCCGGCATAGCGGTCTATGACGGGAAGGAGATTAACGTGATGAAGGCTCAGGGCCGGCTGAAGGTGCTGGCTGAGCTGAGCCACGGAGGGGAGCTGTTCCCCGGAACTCTGGGGATCGGCCACACCAGATGGGCCACTCATGGAGCCCCCTCTGACACAAACGCCCATCCCCATTTCAACCAGGACAGGACCATTGCGGTGGTGCACAACGGTATTATCGAGAACTACCTCAAGCTGAAGAAAAAGCTGGAGAAGAAAGGGTATGATTTTGTCTCTGAGACGGATACGGAGATCATCGCTCAGCTGCTGGACTACTACTATGACGGAAATCCGCTGCGGGCCATCACAAAGGTGATGCACCGGATGGAGGGCTCCTACGCCCTGGGTATTATTTTCAGAGATCACCCGGATGAGCTCTATGCGGTCCGCAAGGACAGTCCGCTCATCGTGGGCCACACCAAAGGGGGCTGCATCATCGCCTCCGATGTGCCGGCAGTGCTGAAGTACACAAGGGACGTGGTCTTCATAGAGAACGAGGAGATTGTGCGCATGACAGAGGACCAGATGGACTTCTTCAATGTAGATGAGGAGCCCATCGACAAGGAGACAGTCCACATTGACTGGGATGTCAATGCGGCGGAAAAGGGCGGATATGAGCATTTCATGCTGAAGGAGATGTATGAGCAGCCCAAGGCCATCACAGACACCTTCTCCCCCAGGCTGAAGGACGGGGAAATTGTCATCGAGGAGCTGGGGCTGAGCGACGAGGACATCAGGGCCATTCGGAAGATCATGATCGTGGCCTGCGGCTCCGCCTACCACACGGGCATGACCAGCAAGTATGTGTTTGAGGGGCTGGCCAGAATTCCCGTGGAAGTGGATCTGGCCTCTGAGTTCCGTTACAGGGATCCTATCCTGGAGGAGGGTACCCTGCTCATTGTGGTGAGTCAGTCCGGTGAGACGGCGGACACACTGGCAGCTCTCCGGGAGGCAAAATCCAAGGGCGTGCGGGTGCTTGGCATCGTAAATGTAGTGGGAAGTTCCATTGCCAGGGAGGCGGACAATGTGATGTATACCTGGGCCGGCCCGGAGATCGCTGTGGCCACCACAAAGGCCTACTCAGCCCAGCTCATTGCCCTCTACCTGCTGGCCATGAAGTTCGCCCATGTGCGGGGTGAGCTGTCTGACGCGGGACTGGCCGAGATGATCGAGGAGATGAGGGAACTGCCCGCCCAGGTGGAGATGATGCTGAACAACCAGAACAAGATACAGAAATTTGCCAACCGCTATCTGGCGGCCAGGAGCATTTTCTTCATCGGGAGAGGGATCGACTACGCCATTTCTCTGGAGGGCTCCCTGAAGCTGAAGGAGGTTTCCTACATTCACTCTGAAGCCTATGCGGCCGGGGAGCTGAAACACGGGACCATCTCCCTCATCGAGGAGGGAACCCTGGTGTGCGCGGTGCTGACCCAGGAGGAGCTCTATAAGAAGACCATCAGCAACATGGTGGAGGTCAGGACCAGGGGAGCCTTCGTCATGGCTGTCACCAATGTGGACAATACAGAGGTGGAGAGGACGGTGGACTACGTCGTCTACATCCCCAAGACGAACAGGTATTTCACCAATTCACTGGCCATCATCCCGCTGCAGCTTTTTGGCTACTATGTGGCTGTGGGCAGAGGATGCGATGTGGATAAGCCGAGAAATCTTGCCAAATCCGTCACAGTGGAGTAAGATATCAGCAGTACGAAAGAAAGTAAAAGAGGGATTTGCTGATGAAATATGATTATCTTATAGTGGGAGCCGGCCTTTTCGGGGCTGTGTTTGCCAGGGAGGCCATGGACAGAGGGAAGACCTGTCTTGTGCTGGACAGAAGGAACCACATCGGAGGGAATGTTTACACAGAGGAGATAGAGGGCATCCAGGTGCACCGGTATGGAGCTCACATTTTCCATACTTCAGACAAGAAGGTCTGGGATTACATCAACCGGTACGGGGAGTTCAACAACTATATCAACTCCCCGGTGGCTGTGTACAGGGATGAGCTGTACAATCTCCCTTTTAACATGAACACCTTCAGCCGGATGTGGAATATCCGCACGCCAAAGGAGGCAAAGGAGATCATCGAGGGACAGATCGCAAACCTCCGCATCGGGGAACCTAAAAACCTGGAGGAGCAGGCCCTCTCCCTTGTGGGGCGGGATGTGTATGAGAAGCTGGTGAAGGGCTACACGGAGAAGCAGTGGGGAAGAGACTGCAGGGATCTGCCGGCTTTCATCATCCGCAGGCTGCCTTTGCGCTTCACTTACGACAATAATTATTTCAATGACAGGTATCAGGGCATCCCTATCGGCGGCTATACCCGCATTGTCCGGAAGCTCCTGGAGGGGGCGGATGTGCGGACAGGCGTGGACTACCTGAAGGATAGGGAGACCTATGAGGCCGCCGCTGAGAGGATCATTTTCACCGGCATGATCGATGAGTACTACGGCTACAGGCTGGGACCTCTGGAGTACAGGAGCGTCCGATTCGAGACAGAGGTGCTGGACTGCGGCAACTACCAGGGGAATGCGGTGGTCAACTATACGGACAGAGAGGTGCCCTGGACCAGGGTCATCGAGCACAAGCATTTTGAGTTCGGCGCCCAGGAAAAGACCGTGATCTCCCGGGAGTATTCTTCTGAGTGGAAGGTGGGGGATGAGCCCTACTACCCGGTAAATGACGGGAAGAACTCCCGCCTCTATGAGAAGTACGCCGCCCTGGCCGCGCAGGAGGAACATGTGGTCTTTGGCGGCAGGCTGGGAGCCTACCGGTATTATGACATGGACAAGGTGATCGCCAGCGCACTGGAGCTTGCGAAAAAAGAGCTGGCATAAAAGAAGCAGACGAGTTTTAATATTAAATATTATTTAATCAATTCATCACAGTTTAAACACAATTATGCGTTAGACTACAGTCATAAAAGCAAAAGATATGAAAGGGGTCTGCACTATGGATAATCAGTACAACTACTACAATCCTGAGCCGGATGATCAGAATATATTTAATGAGCAGCAGGAAGAGAAGCCGCCGAAAAAAAAGAAGGGCGGCGGCTCGAAGAGATGGCTGTCTATCGTCAGCGGAGGTCTCGTGTTCGGCCTTGTGGCCTGTGCGGCCTTCCAGGCGGGGAACATCATCGTGGACCGGGTGATCGGGGAGGACACAAAGGAGGTGCGCCAGACCTCTACGACGACACAGCTGAGCCAGACCTCCAGCACCGTGACCTCTGACGTGTCGGATATTGTGGAGCAGGCTATGCCCTCCATCGTGTCCATCACAAATATGAGTATTCAGGAGGTTCAGAGCTTTTTCGGACAGACCCAGGAGCAGGAGAGCGAGAGCCTTGGCTCCGGCATTATCGTCCAGCAGTCTGACACAGAGCTTCTGATCGCCACCAACAACCATGTGGTGGAGGGAGCAGATACCCTGACCGTCACATTTGTGGATGAAGAGAATGTGGAGGCCAATATAAAGGGGACAGACCCCTCCAAGGATCTGGCTATCGTGGCTGTTGCCCTGGAGTCTATCCAGGACTCCACCATGGACGCTATTGCTATTGCCACTCTTGGGGACTCCAATGAGGTGCAGGTGGGCGAGCCGGCCATTGCCATCGGTAACGCCTTGGGCTATGGACAATCTGTCACAACAGGTATTATCTCCGCCACAAACCGGCAGATCGACATGGATGGATTTGACAGTGAGATGATCCAGACTGATGCAGCCATCAACCCGGGCAACAGCGGCGGGGCTCTGCTCAATGCCAACGGTGCGGTCATCGGTATCAACACAGCCAAGATCAGCTCCAGCGTGGCAGAGGGTATGGGCTATGCCATTCCCATTTCAGACGCCAGCGAGGTGCTGACCAATCTGATGAACAGGGAGACAAGGACGAAGGTTTCCGATGAGGAGAGAGGCTATCTGGGCATCACAGGCCAGGACGTTTCCTCTGACATCGGCGAGGCCTATAACATGCCCACAGGCGTGTACATTTCCGAGGTGACAAGCGGAAGCGGAGCCGACCAGGCGGGGCTTACCAGAGGCACCATCATCACAGGTATGGAGGGCGTCACCATAGACAGTATGGAGACGCTGCAAGATCAGCTCTCTTACTATGCGGTGGGCGAAACGGTGGAGCTGACCGTCCAGGTTCCCGCAAGCGGTGGGGAGTATCAGGAACAGACCGTCTCCGTGACCCTGGGCTCCAATCCCAACTAAGGAAACAGAGCTTACAAAAAAGAGTGACGAAAAGGAG
>CAZZBJ010000043.1:0-3078 GCA_964652805.1 uncultured Mordavella sp.
ATAGAGAAAAAAGCTCTTTGGCATGTCCAAAGAGCTTTTTTTCGCAAGAAATGCGGATGGTGGGACTTGAACCCACACGAGATTGCTCTCGCAAGATTTTGAGTCTTGTGCGTCTGCCATTCCGCCACATCCGCTTATATTTTTTCATAGCAAAACTTATTATAAGGAGTATTTCTGATGATGTCAATGAGAATTTATGGGTAATTTTATCTTTTTCATTATGTTTCAAAAAAATATTCAGAAAAATATATAAGAATGTTAATTATAAAACATAAACGTTAAAACAAAGACAATTATTGACAGAAAATTTCAGGGCCATTATAATAAGAGCAGATGAAAACATCGGTTGAGAAATCCAAGAGAGACTATGGCAAAGTAAATGATCAGCCAATAGCGCCGAAGGGGCAAGAGCTTGACTTGAAACTCTCAGGCAAAGGGATTGGATGAGGACGAAACTCTGGAAGCAAACAGGGAGATAGGGATTCTGATGCAGAATATATCTCCTGTTTTTTTGTTACAGGGAAGTATTCTGTCAAAAATCAAAAAGGAGGATTATCATGGAACGAAAAACGCAACTCTATGAAGCACATGTAAAAGCAGGGGGAAAGATCGTACCTTTTGGCGGGTACCTTCTGCCTGTCCAATATGGGACGGGAGTCATCAAGGAACATATGGCAGTCCGGACACAGGCCGGATTGTTTGATGTATCCCACATGGGAGAAGTTCTTTGTGAAGGAAAGGATGCGCTTGCGAACCTGCAGATGCTGCTGACGAATAATTACGATAACCTGGTAGACGGACAGGCAAGATACAGTCCCATGTGTAATGAAAACGGCGGTACAGTAGACGATCTGATCGTGTATAAAAAATGTGACGGGTTCTACTTTATCGTGGTGAATGCGGCAAATAAAGATAAAGACTACCAGTGGATGCTGGATCATCAGTTTGGCGAAGTCACATTTACAGATGTGTCAGACCAGTACGCCCAGCTGGCCCTCCAGGGTCCGAAGGCCATGGAGATCCTGCGCAAGCTTACCTTGGAGGGACATATCCCGAAGAAATACTATCACGCTGTGTTTGACGCGGAGGCCGTGGGAATCCCCTGCATCATCTCAAAGACCGGCTACACTGGCGAGGACGGGGTGGAAATCTACCTGGACAGTGCAAGAGCGGAGGAGATGTGGGATGCGCTCCTTGAGGCCGGGAAGGAGGAAGGACTGCTCCCCTGCGGACTGGGAGCCAGAGACACCCTCCGGATGGAGGCGGCCATGCCCCTTTACGGCCACGAGATGGACGACCAGGTGACGCCCCTTGAGGCCGGTCTGGGATTTGCCGTGAAGATGACAAAGGAGGACTTTATCGGGAAGAAGGCCCTTGAGGAGAAGGGAGAGCCGGCCAGGAAGCGCATCGGACTGAAGGTAACCGGCCGGGGCATCATAAGAGAGCACCAGGATGTGTACCTGGGCGACCGGCTCATCGGACACACCACATCCGGAACCCACTGTCCCTATCTGGGCTGCCCGGTGGCCATGGCTCTGGTGGACGCAGACTGCACTGAGCCGGGGACAAAGGTGGAAGCAGACGTGAGAGGACGCAGGGTGGAGGCTGAGATCGTGCCCCTTCCGTTTTACAAGAGAAGCAAGTAGGATAACAGGAGTGACAAACAAAACGTAGAGAGTGAAAGGAGAAAGGATCATGGAATTAAGAGAGGGACTGCTGTATTCAAAATCACACGAGTGGGTAAAAGAAGAGGGCGAGGAGATCCTCATCGGACTGACAGACTACGCCCAGTCTGAGCTGGGTGACCTTGTGTTCGTCAATCTTCCTGAGGAGGGAGACGAGGTGACCACCGGAGAGAGCTTTGCGGATGTGGAGTCTGTCAAAGCTGTGTCGGATGTGTACGCCCCGGTGACCGGTGTGGTGAGCGCTGTGAACGAGGAACTTCTGGACGCGCCGGAATCCATCAACGAGGCGCCCTACGACGCCTGGTTTGTCAGAGTCAAGGATATCTCTGACCGGGAGAATCTGCTGACAGCGGCGGAGTATGAGGCGTTTGTGGAGAGCGAGAAGGACGCGTAAGAGCAAAGGAGGAACATATATGGGAAGCTATGTGCCGAACACCCAGGAGGAACGGCAGGCAATGCTGGAGGCCGCCGGCTATGAGTCCATGGACGACCTGTTCCGGGATATTCCGGAGGAGGTGAAGCTGCAGGGCGGGCTGAACATACCTGCAGGGCTTTCTGAGCTGGAAGTAAAGAGAAAGATGCAGTCCATTGCTGCAAAAAATAAAGTGTTTCCCACCATCTTCCGGGGGGCGGGGGCCTACCGCCACTATATCCCGGCTGTGGTGGGCGGCGTGACATCCAAGGAAAATCTCCAGACCGCCTACACGCCCTACCAGGCGGAGATCAGTCAGGGGATCCTCCAGTCCATCTTTGAGTATCAGACCATGATCTGCGACCTGACCGGAATGGATGTGTCCAACGCCTCCGTCTATGACGGCGCCTCAGCCGCGGCAGAGGGAGTAGCTATGTGCAGGGAGAGGAAGCGCGGCAGAGCCTATATATCCGCCGCAGTCCTTCCCTGCACGCTGGAGACGGTGAAGACCTACTGCTTTGGAAACGGGATGGAGCTGGAGGTGATACCGGAAAAAGACGGCGTGACGGATGTGGAGTGGCTGAAAGAGCACCTGGACAAGGAGACCGCCTGCGTCCTCATCCAGCACCCCAACTACTACGGTAACCTGGAGCCTGCGGAGGAGATCGGGGAGGCGGTCCACCAGGCAGGGGCCAAATTTATTATGAGCGTAAATCCCATCTCCCTTGGGATCATCAAGACGCCGGCCGAGTACGGAGCCGATGTGGCGGTGGGAGAGGGACAGCCGCTGGGGCTTTCTCTTGCCTTCGGCGGACCTTACCTGGGCTTTATGGCCGCCACCAGAGCCATGATGCGCAAGCTGCCGGGCAGGATCGTGGGACAGACGAAGGACCGGAATGGAAAGACCGGCTACGTGCTGACCCTCCAGGCGAGAGAGCAGCACATACGCACCGAGACGGCATCCAGCAACATCTGTTCCAC
>CAZZBJ010000043.1:3088-19697 GCA_964652805.1 uncultured Mordavella sp.
GGGCGTCTACCTGACAGCCATGGGAAATGAGGGGCTTGAAAGAGCCGCCTCCTCCTGCATGTCCAAGGCCCACTACTTTGCGAAGAAGTTGAAAGAGGCAGGCTTTGAGCTGGAGAATGGGGGCGAGTTTTTCCATGAATTCGTGACTGTGTCAGAAAAGGAGTCCGGCCGGGCGCTGCAGGCGCTGGAGGAGCATGACATCCTGGGGGGACTTCCCTTGGACGACCACCGGATCCTCTGGTGTTGTACGGAGATGAACACAAAAGAAGAGATGGACGAGGCAGTCCGCATCCTGAAGGAGGTGTAAGGCATGTTAGTATTTGAAAAGAGCAGACCGGGCAGGGGATGCCTTGAGCTCCCTCCCTGTGATGTGGAGACAGTGAGCCTGCCGGAGGGAGACAGACGGGAGAAAGAGCTCCATCTGCCCGCCCTGTCCGAAGTGGAGATATCCCGGCACTACACAGAGCTGGCCAGGAAGACCCACGGGGTCAACGACGGTTTTTATCCCCTGGGCTCCTGCACGATGAAATACAATCCCAGGATCAACGAAGCGGTGGCCTCTCTTCCCGGATTTACCGATATCCATCCTCTTCAGAGGGAGGACACGGTGCAGGGATGCATGGAGGTGCTGCGCCTGGCGGAGAATTATCTGTGTGAGATCACCGGCATGGACCACATGACCTTCCAGCCTGCGGCGGGAGCGCACGGTGAATTTGCCGGGCTTCTCCTCATCAAGGCCTACCACGAGAGCAGAAAGGACAGCAAAAGGACCAAGATCCTTGTCCCCGACTCTGCCCACGGCACCAACCCGGCCAGTGCGACCATGGCGGACTACTCGGTGGTGACCATTCCATCCAACGAGGAAGGCTGTGTGGACATTGAGAAGCTGCGGGAGGCAGCAGGGGACGACGTGGCGGGTCTGATGCTGACCAATCCCAACACAGTGGGCCTGTTTGACAAAAATATCCTTGAGATCACAGATATCGTACACAAGTGCGGCGGACTGTGCTATTATGACGGGGCGAATCTGAACGCAGTCATGGGTACCGTGCGGCCGGGGGACATGGGCTTTGACGTGGTCCACCTGAACCTTCACAAGACCTTTTCCACGCCCCACGGCGGCGGCGGCCCGGGAAGCGGACCGGTGGGCTGCAAGAAGCTGCTGGCAGATTTCCTTCCATCGGTGCTCGTGACGGGAGAGGATCTCTATCGGTTTGAGAAGCCGTCCCGGAGCATAGGAGAGATGAAGAGTTTTTACGGCAATTTCCTTGTTGTGGTGAAGGCCCTCACCTACATCCTCACCCTGGGGAGAGAGGGCATTCAGGAGGCCAGCCGGAACGCGGTGCTGAATGCCAACTACATGAGATGCGCCCTGAAGGATCTGTACACCATGGCCTATGACGAGACCTGTATGCACGAGTTTGTCATGAGCCTTTCGGATCTGAAGAAGGAGACCGGCATCTCGGCCATGGACATTGCCAAGGGGCTTCTGGACAACGGCATCCATCCGCCCACTATGTACTTCCCGCTGATCGTGGAGGAGGCCCTCATGGTGGAGCCCACGGAGACCGAGTCAAAGGAGACGCTGGACGACGCCATCCAGGTATTCCGCAACCTGTATGAGCTGGCGAAGACAGATTCGGAGAAGCTGCATGCGGCGCCTGTTACCACGCCGGTCACAAGGCTGGATGAGGTGGAGGCGGCCAGACATCCGGTCCTCACCTATGACTTCGGAGCAGAGGGAGAAGCATGATCGATACAATCAGATACACAGAGAGCAGGCGGTTTGTGCCCTACCACAATCTGGCTGTGGAAAAATATCTTCTGGAGACCTGCGGGGAGAGGGAGTGCATCCTGTATCTCTGGCAGAACCAGAGGACTGTCGTTATCGGGAGAAACCAGAATGCCTGGAAAGAGTGTAAGGTGAGCCGCCTCGAAGAGGACGGCGGGTATGTGGCCCGCCGCCTCTCCGGAGGCGGCGCTGTCTACCACGATCTGGGAAACGTGAATTTTACTTTTCTCGTGAGAAAGAAAAACTACAGTGTGGAAAAGCAGACCGAGGTGATCCTGCGGGCAGTCAGAGCCCTGGGCATCCCGGCTGTCCGGTCAGGGAGGAACGACCTTCTGGCAGACGGGCGGAAGTTTTCAGGGAACGCCTACTACGAGCAGGGA
The DNA here is from genome assembly GCA_964652805.1 of uncultured Mordavella sp. GTDB lineage: Bacteria > Bacillota > Clostridia > Lachnospirales > Lachnospiraceae > Claveliimonas. Next base: position 5,261 of record CAZZBJ010000043.1, read on the forward strand.
GACCATTGCTATCATCACGGCACGCTGATGGTGGATGTGGACAAGGAGGTGCTGGGAAGCTATCTTACGGTGAACAGGGAGAAGCTGAAGTCCAAGGGAGTGGATTCTGTCCGCTCCAGGGTGGCGAACCTGAGAGAATTTGTTCCGGACCTGACGATAGACAGGCTGAAAGCAGCCCTGCGGCAGGCCTTTGAGGAGGTGTACGGCCAGAGGAGCACGCTCCTGACAGAGGAGGAGCTGGACGGGGAGAGGCTGAAGGCCAACGAGGAGCGCTTTGCATCCTGGGAGTGGAAATTCGGCCGCAGGCTGGAGTTTCAATTTGAGCTGTCCCACCAGTTTTCCTGGGGAAGCCTCTCTGTGGAACTTAAAGTGGACCAGGGGAAAGTGACAGACGCGGCGGTCTATTCCGACGCACTCAGGCCGGACTTTATTCTGGCTCTTCCCGCCTGCCTGAAACATGCCAGGTACAGCAGAGAGGATCTTTGCCGGCAGCTGGGCCTGTACCATCCGGCTGACCCGGCTGAGACAGAGATGCTGCGGGATGTCATCCAGTGGATCGCTTCGGCGGATATATAGGAAAACCAAAGGAGAACAGGAAAATGGAAGAAAGATTTGATCTGATCATCATAGGCGCAGGCCCCGGAGGCTACGTGTGCGCCATCAAGGCCGCCAGGCTGGGATTTAAGACGGCTGTTGTGGAGGAAAGCCGGGTGGGGGGCACCTGCCTGAACCGGGGCTGTATTCCCGCCAAGGCCATGCTCCACGCTTCCGGGCTCTGCCGGGAGTTCCGGCAGGCGGAGCGGTTCGGGGTAAAGGCAGAGAACGTTAGCTTTGACTTTGACAGGATCCTGGCCTACAAGGAGGAGACCACAGACCAGCTGGTACAGGGAGTGGAGCAGCTCTTTAAGGCCAACGGAGTAACCTGTCTGGAGGGCAGGGGAAAGCTTCGGCAGGGAAGACAGGTGGAAGTGGAGAAGGACGGGGAAAAGCAGGTGTACCAGGCAGAGCATGTGGTGCTGGCGGCCGGTTCCAGGCCTGTCATCCTGCCCATCCCGGGCATGGACCTGCCGGGCGTCCTGACAAGCGACGAGCTTTTCCGGTTGCAGGAGGCGCCGGAGAGCCTGGTCATTATCGGGGGAGGCGTCATCAGCGTGGAGTTCGCCACCATCTATTCCTCTCTTGGGTGTAAGGTGACGATCCTGGAGGCCATGCCCCGGCTGGTGCCTGGCATGGACAAGGAAATCTCCCAGAATTTAAAAATGATCCTGAAGAAGAGAGGGGTGGACATCCACACCGGGGCGGCGGTCCGGTCTGTGGAGGAAGAGCCGGGCGGCCTTGTCTGCCGTTTTGAGGAGAAGGAAAAGGAGCAGACGGTCTCCGGACAGTATGTGCTCTGCGCCGTGGGGAGACGGCCCGCCTTGGAGGGACTTTTCGGGGAGGGTGCGATTCCGGACATGGAGCGGGGCCGTATTCTAGTAAATGAGAAATTTGCCACAAGTATTCCGGGCGTCTACGCCATCGGGGATATGATCTCGGGAGCCCAGCTGGCTCACGCTGCCAGCGCCCAGGGCATGGCGCTGGCGGAGCTGCTGGCGGGGCAGGAGCCCTCTGTAGACCTGTCCGTCGTGCCGGGCTGTGTGTACATGGAGCCGGAGATCGCCTCGGCGGGACTGGACGAGGAGACCGCCAAAGCGCAGGGAATTCCTGTGCGGACAGGAAAATTCATCATGAGCGCCAACGGGAAATCCCTTATCTCAAAGGAGGAGAGAGGATTTATCAAGGTAGTCGTTCATGAGGAGACAGAGGAGATACTGGGCGTGCAGATGATGTGCGGACGGGCCACGGACATGATCGGCGAGTTTGTCAGCGCCATCTCCAACCATCTGACGGCCTCCCAGGTGCTCCGGGCCATGCGTCCCCATCCCACCTACAACGAGGGTGTAGCTGAGGCCCTGGAGGAGCTGGAGGGCGGAGCTATTCATGTGATGCCCAGAAAGAAGAGATAAGTAAGACAGGCAGAAGGATAGAGACGAAAAGAGAAGGAGAAGGACAATGATGATGCTGGAGATGAAGACTACAGAGTTTCTTGAGGAGCTGTCTTCCAAAGCTCCCGTGCCCGGGGGAGGGGGAGCCTCCGCCGCTGTGGGGGCCTTCGGGACAGCTCTTGGCATGATGGTGGCAAACCTGACTGTGGGGAAAAAGAAATATGCAGCAGTGGAGGAGGAGATTCTGGCGGCCAGGAAGGAGCTGGAGAGGCTGCGGAACAGGCTGGTTACACTGACGGACCGGGACGCCCAGGCCTTTGAACCCCTGTCAAAGGCCTACGGTCTCCCGAAAAACACAGAGGAGGAGAAAGCTGCCCGGGAGAAGATCATGGAGTCCGCCCTCTATGAGGCCAGCGTGGTCCCCATGGAGATCATGGAGACTGTGCTTTCTTCCATGGACCTGCTGGAGATCCTGGGAGAGAAGGGCAGCAGGCTGGCCTTAAGCGACGTGGGAGTGGGCATTCTTTTTGCCCAGGCAGCTCTGGAGGGCGCCTCCTTAAATGTCTTTATCAACACCCGGCTTATGAAGGACAGGGACCGGGCGGAGGACCTGAACGCCCGGGCTGGCCGGATGATCGCAGAGGGCCGGGAGAAGAAAGAGCGTATTTACAGTCAGGTGCTTCAGAGTGTAAAATAGAACGGTAATACAACACGCAGATCGCAACACAGGAGGGACAAAGACATGGGAACAGTGATGCTGGGGACCGAAGTGGCCAAGGCCATGAAGGAACGCCTGATACGGAGAACAGAAGCGCTGAAGGAGAGAGGAACAGAGCCGAAGCTGGCTATCCTGCGGGTGGGGGCAAGGCCGGACGACCTCTCCTATGAGCGGGGAGCCAAGAAGAGGATGGAGCTGACAGGCATCGGCTGCCAGGTGGTGGAGCTTCCGGAGGATGTCTCCCAGAGAGAGCTGGAGGAGGCGCTGGAGGCGCTGAACAAGGATCCGTTTGTGCATGGAATTCTTGTGTTTCGTCCGCTCCCGGCGCACCTGGATGAGGAGTCTCTGACGCGGATCATCGATCCGGTCAAGGACGTGGACTGCATGAGCCCTGTCAACATAGCGAAGGTCTTTTCCGGGGATGACAGCGGCTATGCGCCCTGCACGCCGGAAGCAGTGATGGAGATGCTGGACCACTACGGCATTGACCCGAAGGGGAAAAAGGTGACGGTCATCGGAAGGAGTATGGTGGTAGGCAAGCCTCTGGCTATGCTGCTCCTTGGGCGGCACGCCACAGTCACCATCTGCCACACCCGGACAGCAGACCTTGCCGGGACTTGCCGGGATGCGGAGATACTGGTGGCCGCTGCGGGAAAGGCGAAGATGGTGGGCGCTGCCATGGCAGGGGAGGGGGCTGTCGTGGTGGACGTGGGCATTAACATGGATTCGGAGGGAAACCTGTGCGGGGACGTGGACTTTGAGGCGGTGGAGCCAAAGGCATCCTTTATCAGCCCCGTGCCCAGGGGCGTGGGGAGTGTCACCACCTCCGTGCTGGCCTGCCACGTAGTCCGGGCGGCGGAAACCTTAAGTGGACAAAAGGGAGCATAGAAAATAACGTATAGTCAGCGCATAAAGGCGCGGGAGCGCTCCGGGCAGCCTGGTTGGATTTGACAGCGCTGCCTTTTCCATGTATAATTACTAATAAAGTTAGCAATTTGACACAGCAAAAGAAAGGAGACGATTTTTGAGCAGGAGCAGTACATCTCACACAGAAGCAGGACATTATAAAATCGAACTGAAGGAAAGACTGAAAGAAAAACTGAAGGAGGCTGTCAGTGCGGTACTTCCCATTATCATCATCGTGCTGGCGCTCTGTTTTACCATCGTTTCCATCTCGCCGGGCATTCTGCTGGAGTATATCATCGGAGCCGTGATGCTGGTGATCGGAATGATGTTTTTTACCATGGGAGCCGAGATGGCCATGACCCCCATGGGAGAGCGGGTGGGAAGCAGCATGACCCGCTCCAGGAAGCTGTGGGTGATGATCCTCCTTGGCTTTGTCCTCGGCTTTATCATCACCGTGTCGGAACCGGATCTGCAGGTTCTGGCAGAACAGGTCCCGGCGGTCCCCAATAGGGTGATCATCATGGCCGTTGCCATTGGGGTGGGGATTTTCCTTGTTGTGGCGCTTTTGCGTATGCTGTTTAGCATCCCGCTTTCGCGCATGCTTATATTTTTCTACGTGATCGTGTTCACACTGGCCGTGTTTACGCCGAAATCCTTCCTGGCCGTTGCCTTTGACTCAGGGGGAGTGACCACAGGACCTATGACCGTACCTTTTATCATGGCTCTCGGTATCGGTATTTCCGCCATCCGAAGCGACCGGCATGCGGCGGATGACAGTTTTGGACTGGTAGCCCTCTGTTCTATCGGGCCCATTCTGGCTGTGCTCATACTGGGACTGATCTATGAGACCGACAGCGGAGCCTACAGCATGTCCTCCATCACGGAGGTGGAGAACTCCATAGAGCTGGGGCAACTGTTTTTACACGCACTTCCGGAATATTTTGGAGAGATCGCAGTTTCACTTCTACCGATCGTTGTATTTTTCGGATTATTCCAGATTTTTTCACTGAAACTGAAAAAGCGTTCCCTCATCAAGATCTTAGTGGGACTTTTCTATACGTACATCGGTCTCGTGCTGTTTTTGACAGGTGCGAACGTGGGATTTATGCCTGCCGGAAATTATCTGGGCCAGATGATCGCAGCGCTGCCCTACCGGTGGATCATCATTCCCATCGGTATGGTGATCGGCTACTTTATCGTCATGGCGGAGCCCGCTGTGTACGTGTTGACAAAGCAGGTGGAGGAGCTGACAGACGGGGCCATCGAGGGAAAGGTCATGAAGACCGGACTTTCCATCAGCGTGGCTGTATCCGTGGGACTTGCCATGCTGCGGGTGCTGACGGGTATCTCGATTTTCTATCTGCTTGTGCCCGGCTATGTGGCGGCGATCCTTCTGTCCTTCTTTGTGCCGAAGATCTTTACGGCGGTGGCCTTTGACTCGGGCGGAGTGGCCTCCGGCCCTATGACAGCTACCTTCCTTCTGCCCTTTGCCACAGGGGCCTGCCTCTCCGTGGGGGGAGACATTGTGGCAGATGCCTTTGGCGTGGTGGCTATGGTGGCCATGACTCCCCTTATCACCATACAGGTGATCGGGCTGATCTACAGACTGCAGGAAAAACGCACCGATGCCGCTGCGGCAGCCGGCCAGGTCGTATCCCTGGATGCCTATGCGGATGACGCGATCATTGAATTATAGGGGAGGATGGAAATATGAGCGAAGTATATATGATGGTGACCATCACCGACAGGAAAGACGCCGCGTCCTTTCTGGAGTTCTATAAGGAAAAGAACGCAGACGCCCAGATTGTCACTCTGGGCAGAGGCACAGCAAACAGCGAAGTGCTGGACTACCTGGGGCTGGAGGACGCGGAGAAGACGGTTTCTCTATGCACTGTCACGGACACTGTCTGGAGAACGCTGAAAAAGGGCCTCAGACAGCAGTTCCGGATCGATGTGCCGGGAACAGGCATCGCCTTTATCGTGCCTGTGAGCAGCATCGGAGGCAAGCGAGAACTTCTGTTTTTACTGGAAAACCAGAATTTTGAGAAAGGTGAGGAGACGACATTGAAGGATACAGCGCATGAACTTTTAGTTGTGATTGCAAATCAGGGCTACAATGAGATGGTGATGGATGCGGCCAGGAGCGCCGGAGCGGCGGGAGGCACGGTCCTTCACGCAAAGGGAACCGGCATGAAGAGGGCTGAAAAGTTTCTGGGTGTGTCCATTGTCTCTGAGAAGGAGCTGGTGCTGATCGTCACAAAGACGGAGAATAAAAATGCTATTATGCAGGCTGTCATGCAGAAGGCGGGAATGGAGACAAAGGCAAAGTCCATCGTGTTCTCCCTCCCGGTGACAGACACGGCGGGCCTCCGCCTGATCGAGGAGGAGGACACGGACGAGTAGGCAGAGGATGACAGACAGCAAAACGCTGCCCGGCAGGCCGGATAGGAGATCCGGCGGCCCGGGCAGCGTTTGCTTTTGCGCCTGGCACAGTGTGTCTAATCGCGTTCGCATGTATTGCTTTTAAATATCTAAAGGAAATTGCCGTTTATATAAATAAAAGGTACATCTTATTCCGATTAATGCTTTTTCCGTTACAGCTTGACAACATTGACAGCCTGCGGTCCTTTTGTGCCTTCCGTCACCTCAAATTCTACGGCCTGGCCTTCTTCGAGGGATTTGAAACCATCCATCAGAAGTCCGGAGTAGTGGACGAAGATGTCGTTGCCCTCTTCGTCAGAGATGAAGCCATAGCCCTTCTGATTGTTGAACCACTTTACCGTACCTTTGTTCATATACTACCTCCATATATAAATTGAATTAAAAAAATAAAAGGTTCATAAATCTACAGAATTGTCTGTAAATTTACTTTGACAGCGTAGCATAAATCATGAAAAAAGTCAACTGATATGACAGAAATATACAGAAAATTCGCATAAAACAGATATTCGGCTGTACAATTCAGCTTGTATATAGAGGGTAAATCATTTATAATGAAAAAGTATCTATTAAAGTAACTGTATTGGATAAACTTTTGTTGAGGTAGGAGGAAAAGTACATGGGAGGACTTTTTGGTGTGGCGTCCAGGAAGGACTGTATGCTGGAGCTTTTTTACGGGGTGGATTACCACTCACATCTGGGGACAAGGAGAGGCGGCATGGCCGCCCACGGGGAGGACGGGTTTTGCCGGGCCATCCACAATATAGAGAACGCTCCGTTCCGCACAAAGTTTGAGCGGGATGTGGAGGAGATGAAGGGAAATCTTGGCATTGGCTGCATCTCAGATTATGAGCCGCAGCCTCTGCTCATACAGTCCCACCTGGGAAGCTTTGCCATCACCACGGTGGGCAAGATCAACAATCTGGACGGGCTCCTGGAGGAGGCGTACAATGAGGGACATTCCCATTTTCAGGAGATGAGCGGCGGCCTTATCAATGCCACCGAGCTGGTGGCGTCCCTGATCTGCCGGAAGGGATCCTTTGCGGAGGGCATCCGCTACGCCCAGGAAATCATAGACGGCTCTTTGACCATGCTGGTCATGACAAAGGAGGGCATCTATGCGGCGAGGGATATTATGGGGAGGACGCCCCTTGTGATCGGGCAGAAGGAGGGGGCCTACTGTATCTCTTTTGAGAGCTTTGCCTACATCAACCTGGGTTACACCGATTACAGGGAGCTGGGTCCCGGGGAGATCGCCTACATCACGCCGGAGGGGGTGAAGACGGTCCTGCCTCCGGGAGATAAGATGAAAATCTGCTCCTTTTTGTGGGTATACTATGGATATCCCACATCCTCCTACGAGAAAGTTAATGTGGAGGCTATGAGATACAGATGCGGAAGTATGCTGGCAAAACGGGACAACGGCTCTGTCCGGCCGGATATCGTGGCCGGCGTGCCCGACTCCGGCGTGGCCCACGCCATCGGCTACTCCAATGAGTCCGGCATCCCCTACGCCCGTCCTTTTATCAAGTACACGCCCACATGGCCCCGTTCCTTTATGCCGCAGAACCAGAGTCAGAGAAATCTCATCGCCCGGATGAAACTTATACCGGTGCGGGAGCTGATCGAGGACAAGAAGCTGCTTCTTATCGATGACTCCATTGTCAGGGGAACCCAGCTTCGAGAGACAACGGAATTTCTGTACAAGAGCGGCGCGAAGGAGGTGCATGTGCGCCCCGCCTGCCCGCCCCTTGTGTACGGCTGCAAATATCTGAATTTCTCCCGGACCAAATCAGAGCTGGAGCTGATCACCAGGAGAGTCATTAGAGAGAAGGAAGGGGAGAACTGTCCAAAGGAGGTACTGGAGGAGTACACCAATCCGGACTCCTGCCGCTACGCACAGATGATCGAGGCGATCCGCAAGGAGCAGAATTTCACCACCCTGCGGTACCACCGTCTGGACGATCTGCTGACCTCCATCGGTATAGAGCCCTGTAAGGTATGTACCTACTGTTTTAACGGAAAAGAATAGATCCGATCTGAGAAAACATCCTAGCAAAAACAACAAGACGAGAGGAGCACATCATGGGACATATTTATAAGAAGGTCGAGGAAATGATCGGAGGGACCCCTCTCCTGGAGCTGGAAAAGATGGAGAGGGAGGAGGGCCTGAAGGCCAGGGTGCTTGTGAAGCTGGAGCTCTTTAACCCGGCCGGGAGCGTGAAGGACAGGGCCGCCCTCTTTATGATCCTGGATGCGGAGGAGAGAGGACTTCTCCATCCGGGGGACACCATCATAGAGCCCACAAGCGGAAACACCGGCATCGGTCTGGCCTCTGTGGGGGCTTCCCGGGGCTATCAGGTTGTCTTCACCATGCCGGAGACTATGAGCGTGGAGAGGAGAAAGCTGCTTGCGAGCTACGGGGCCAGGATCGTGCTGACAGAGGGAGCCAGGGGAATGTCCGGGGCTATCGAGAAGGCCGATGAGCTGGCCCGGCAGACGGAGGGAGCCATTGTCCTTGGACAGTTTGTCAATTCCGCCAATCCCAGAGCCCACATGGAGACAACCGGCCCGGAGATCTGGGAGGACACGGAAGGAAAGGTAGACGTGTTTGTGGCCGGCGTGGGCACAGGAGGGACCATCACGGGCACAGGCAGATTTCTGAAGGAGAAAAATCCGGCTGTCCACGTGGCGGCTGTGGAGCCTGCCGACTCTCCGGTGCTCTCCGGAGGAAAGCCGGGCCCCCACGGACTCCAGGGGATCGGAGCCGGGTTTGTGCCGGAGATCCTGGACACCGAGGTGTACGACGAGATCATCCGAGTGGAGACCCGGGATGCCTATGAGGCGGCCAGACTGCTGGCGAAGAGGCAGGGGGTGCTGGTGGGTATCACCTCCGGCGCAGCCCTCTGCGCTGCGCTGAAGCTTGCGAAGGAGGACAGGTTTGCAGGAAAGACCATTGTTGCTCTGCTCCCGGACACGGGGGAGAGATATCTCTCCACGCCCCTGTTTGAGGAGTAGGGCGGACACGCCTGCACTTGACTGTACCTGCGCCGGCGTGTAAAGTAAAAGGCATACAGAACAAATAAAAGGCAGGGGGAAGTATCATATGATAACGTTGACAGGAAAAAAAGTATCGGAAGGAATCGTGATCGGCCGGCTTGTGTTTTTTAACAGGGGAGAGCGGGAGATCCGCAAGATTTATGTGGAGGACCCGGAGAAGGAGCTGATCCGATTTCGGAAAGCCAGAAAGAAGACGGCGGCGGAGCTCCAGGAGCTGTACGACGAGTCTGCCAGCGAGCTGGGGGAGGCTAACGCCGCTATCTTTGAGATGCAGCAGACTGTCCTGGAGGACGACGAGTTCGTCAGCCAGGTGATGCGCATCATTACCGAACAGAAGCTGAATGCGGAATATGCGGTGAAGGAGTCGGTAGAACGCTTTCTGAAGGTCTTCGCAAGCAGGCCGGAGAGTTATGTGCAGGGACATGAGGCGGACGTGCAGGACGTGGCGTCCCGCATCCTGCGCATCCTATCCAGGAGCCGGAAGGATCGGATGTTTATGGACGAGCCGTTTATCATGGCGACCAGGGATCTCTATCCAAGCGAGGCTGTCAAGCTGGACAAGACAAAGGTCCTGGGCTTTGTCACCATGTACGGATCCATCAACTCCCACACCGCCGTGCTGGCCAGGACAAAGGGAATTCCCGCAGTCATCGGTATCGGAGAGGCTCTCAAGAAGGACTACGAGGGTAAGATGGTCATCATAGACGGATTTGATGGCAAGCTGTACATCGAGCCGGACCAGACGACCATGGAGAAGATGAAGCAGAAAAAGCAGCAAAATCTCCAGAAGGTGGAGACTCTGGAGCGCTTAAAGGGAAAGGAAAATGTCACCCAGAGCGGCCAGAGGATCGATGTGTGCGCCAACATAGGAAGCCGGGAGGATATTGAGAATGTGCTGCGCAATGATGCGGGCGGCATCGGCCTGTTCCGCAGCGAGTTTCTCTACCTGGAGTCCCCCGGGAAGCTGCCTGCAGAAGATCAGCAGTTCCAGGTGTACAAGCTGGCGGCGGAGGCCATGGGGACCAAGAAGGTGGTGGTCCGCACTGCCGATATGGGCGGGGACAAGCTGTCGGAGAGCATGGACCTTTCCGGGGAGAACAATCCCATGATGGGCTACAGAGGAATTCGCATCTCCCTGGACAAGGAGGAGATGTTCAAGACCCAGTTGCGGGCCATCCTGCGGGCGTCCGCCTTCGGAAATCTGCAGGTCATGTTTCCCATGATCACCTCCATCGAGGAGGTGACAGCCGCAAAGAAGGTACTGGAGAAGGCCAAGGCTGAGCTGAAGGAGGAGAAGACGGTCTTTGACGAGAACATCAGGGTGGGCGTCATGATCGAGACGCCGGCGGCCGTCATGATCAGCGGGGAGTTGGCCCGGGAGGTGGATTTCTTCAGCATCGGCACAAACGATCTGACCCAGTACACCCTGGCTATGGACCGGACCAACCGGAAGCTGACAGGCTACTACAATGTCTATCATCCGGCCCTGATCAAGATGATCCGGATCGTGGCCAACAACGTCCACCTGGAGGGAAAGCATATCAGCATCTGCGGCGACCTGGCGGCGGACACCAACATGACCGAGACCTTCATACAGATGGGCATTGACGAGCTCTCGGTGGCGCCCGGAAAGGTGCTGCCTCTTCGGAAAAAGATCAGGGAGATACGCTGATCCCCGGAGAAAACAGATGGTGTAAGACGGATATTGGGTGGATAGCAGACGAATATAAAAAGAAGGAGGAGAAAATGTTAGAAAAATTATTTAAACTGAAGCAGAACGGTACTGATGTCAGGACCGAGATCCTGGCAGGCGTCACCACTTTTATGACCATGGCCTATATCCTGGCGGTGAACCCAAACATCCTGTCGGCCACAGGGATGGACCAGGGAGCTGTCTTTACTGCCACGGCGCTGGCCGCCCTGATCGGAACGCTTTTGATGGCTGTTTTTGCCAACTATCCTTTTGCCCTGGCGCCGGGCATGGGACTGAACGCTTACTTTGCCTACACGGTGGTGCTGAGCATGGGATACACCTGGCAGATGGCTCTGACGGCGGTTTTTGTGGAGGGTATTATTTTTATCATCCTGTCCCTGACCAGTGTACGGGAGGCCATATTTAACGCTATCCCACAGAATCTGAAGGCGGCGGTCAGCGTGGGAATCGGCCTTTTCATTGCGTTTATCGGCCTGCAGAACGCCAATATCGTGGTGGGAGGCTCCACTTTGCTGGAGCTCTACTCTCTGGACGGATACAATGCGGCAAACGGCGTGGAGGCGACCTTTAATGACGTGGGTATCACAGTGATCCTGGCTCTGGCCGGCGTCATCATCACGGGAGTGCTGGTGCTGCGCAATATCAAGGGCAACATACTGTGGGGCATCCTCATCACCTGGGTGCTGGGGATCATCTGCCAGCTGGCGGGCATCTATGTGCCCAATTCGGAAGCCGGATTTTACGGGCTCCTGCCGGATTTCAGCAGTGGGCTGTCCATCCCCAGCCTGTCCCCCATTTTCTGCAAGATGGAGTTCAGCGGGATTTTCTCTTTGAATTTCCTTGTTGTCATATTTGCCTTCCTGTTTGTGGACATGTTTGACACCATCGGGACACTCATCGGCGTGTCGTCTAAGGCCGGCATGCTGGATGAGGAGGGGCGGCTTCCCCACATCAAGGGCGCGCTTCTGGCCGACGCGGTGGCAACCGCTGCGGGAGCTGTGCTGGGCACGTCCACGACCACCACATTTGTAGAGAGTGCATCCGGCGTGACAGAGGGAGGAAAGACCGGGCTCACGGCCCTGACGACAGCGATCCTGTTCGGTGTGGCGCTGCTTTTCTCGCCCATCTTCCTTGCCATCCCCTCCTTCGCCACTGCGCCGGCGCTGGTGATCGTGGGCTTCTATATGCTGACAAACGTGGTCAACATTGATTTCAACGACATGAGCGAGGCCATTCCCTGCTACATCTGCATTGGAGCCATGCCGTTTTTCTACAGCATCTCCGAGGGCATTTCCATGGGATTCATCTCCTATGTGGCCCTTAATCTGCTGAGCGGTAAATTCAGGGAGAAAAAGCTGAGTGCGCTTATGTATGTGCTGGCCGCCCTGTTTATCCTGAAATATGTGTTCCTGTAGGGGAAGCCATGCGATATATAAGACCAGATTACTATGATACGTTCCGATGTGTGGCGGGCAGATGTCCCGCCTCCTGCTGTGAGGGGTGGCAGATCGTCATCGATGAGGCATCCCTGGAAAAATACAGAGGCTACCAGGGGGACTTTGGCAGGAGGATGGCCAGGTCCGTCTCCTGGGAGGACGGCACCTTCCGCCAGTACGAGGGAAGGTGCGCCATGCTGAACCGGGAGGGGAACTGCGACCTCTACATAGAGAAGGGGGAGGAGGCCCTCTGCGAGACATGCACCCGGTATCCCAGACATACGGAGGAGTTTGAAAATGTGCGGGAGTACTCTCTCTCCCTGTCCTGTCCCGAGGCGGCCAGGATCATCCTGCAGGAGGACAGAGAGCCGTCCTTTGTGACAGAGGACACCCCGGAGGAGGAAACCTTTGAGGAGGGCTTTGACTTTCTTCTCTACACCAGGCTGGTGGATGCAAGGGAAGTGCTGTATACCCTTCTGCAGAGGCGGGACCTGCCCTTTGAAAAGAAGGAGAGAACCTGCCTGGCCTTTGTGGGCGGGATACAGGACCTGCTGGAGAAGGGAGACTATTCCTGCATGGAGGAGTGGATTCGAACCGGAAGAAAAGAGGGGATGGTTCTGCCGGATGAAGAAAGGTGGGAGAATCCTTCCGGTCTGTCCCGCTATGCCAGGCTGCTGGAGGAGCTGCGGGTACTGGAAGGGCTGGAGAGACTGGAGCCCGCCTGGGAGAGTCTGCTGAAAGAGGAGGAGGCGTTCCTTCTCCAGGCGGGGGAAGAGAGCTATGAGAAGATACGGGCCGCCTTCCGGGAGAGCCTGGAAAGCAGCGGACCGGGAAGGGAAGCCTGGGACCGAAGGCTGGAGAAGCTGGCGCTGTTCTTCATCTACACCTACTTCTGCGGTGCTGTGTACGACGATGCAGTCCACGCCAAGGTGTGCCTGGCCTTCTTTTCCGCCCGGTGGATACAGGAGTTCCTGATGCTGGAATGGTATGTCCGGGGAGCCGGCGCTGACATAGAGGCGCTGATCCGCATGTCCTTCCGCTACGCCAGGGAGATCGAGCACTCGGACGAAAATCTGAACACTCTGGACGATTACTTCTGGGACAGGACACACGAAAAGAGCTGACGCGTATCCTGCGTCAGCTCTGTGAGCTATCTGGAGAAAAGCTTCCGGAGTATGCAGCTTATGACGCCCGCGATGCACAGGGGCACCAGGGTGCCGGAGAGGGAGCCGTAGATGTCCACAGCTCCCGCAAAACCTGTCAGAGGCGCAGGGGATCCGGGGATAAGGCCTGCCAGCATATAGGCCAGAACGGAGCCGGCGCCCACCAGAAGGAAGGAGAACATGCCTCTGCCTGTGTCGCTCTGGAAGCTGCGCCTGCCGTCTCTTGCCACCCGGGGGCCGGTCAGGGCCCAGAGGAAAGAGATGATCTCAAAGAGCAGGAGAAAGAGGGCAAAGGCGGCGTAGGCTGCCATCGTATAATTCTTCTCCGTCACGGCCGTGGCCGGATTGCCGTAGGTGAAGAGCCCCTCCAGAAAGTGGGAGCCCAGGATAAAGGTGATCACTGCGATCAGCACAAGGGAGGCTGTCTTACAGACCATCTGTATCAGCCGGGCCGCAGCCCGTGCCCCTGTCTGAACTGTCTTTTTGACAGGGGAGAGGACGCTGTGCCTGCTCCCGGAGCGTGATCTGCGCCTGCTGCCCTCCTGGCCGTCCCTGCCGGAGCGCTCTCTTTTGTCTTTTCCGAAGCCGGAGCGTTTGCTCTTCTGGCTCCCGGAATCACTGCGTCTGCGATCATCGTACTCCTCATCATCGTCATCATCGTTTATATTGATTTCGGGAAGTTCCTCCTCGTAGACCACCTCGAAGTCGTCGTCAAAAAAGTCACTGTATGCTTTGCTGTTCATATGTATGCCTCCTTATAAAGGACTATTCTATAATGGATGAGAGCGGGATGCAAGCAAAGACACAGAAGCTTTATAAAGTCATAAGATTTTCTTCAGAAACGCAGAAAGGGACAGGGACGTATCTGGCTGCACAAATGAAAGGCTCTATATTATACTTAAAGGAGAACATATAAACGGAAGAGAGAGGGAGACAATGACACTGACACAGTTAAATTATATCATCACCATAGCAGAGACAAAGTCCATCAACAAGGCGGCGGAGCTTCTGTATGT
>CAZZBJ010000044.1:0-19503 GCA_964652805.1 uncultured Mordavella sp.
TGGCAGGAAAAATTTATATTTTTTTCATTGTCTACTTGACGGGGAGCAGTTCAGTCCCTCTCACAGGCAGCCCCATGCTCCTCTTCCCCCTCTTCGGCATCCCGGGGGATCTGTGGGTGCTGGCCAGCCAGGCCGCTGTCTTCGTCCTCTGGCCGGCCTACCTGCGCTTTTTCTTCTTTACACTGTAGCCAAAGCTGCCCCGCTTCTTTCCAAGCTCCAGGTATTCCCCGTGGGAATAGGCCACAAGACCCGCGCCATTGAGATGAAACCGCCCGGCCTCATCCATGTAGACTGTGTCCGCCTGCACAGCCTCCACCCGGGCCAGGAACATGTGGTGACTTCCCAGCTTCTTCACCTCCGTCACCCGGCACTCGATGTTGACGGGGGACTCCTCTATAACCGGGGCAAAGGCAAGCTTCGCAGCCTTCCCCGGCGTCAGGCGCATCTCCTTCCATTTATTCACATCTCTTCCGGATCTGACACCGCACCAGTCCGCCGCCCGAAGCAGCTTTTCCGTGGTCAGGTTGATGACAAACTCCCCGCTCCCGCAGATGATGTCATAGCTGTACCTCTGAGGCCGGACAGAGATGTAGACCATGGCAGGGTTGGTGCAGACCGTTCCCGTCCAGGCCACGGTGATGATATTGGTCCTTCCCTCCTGATCCCCGCAGCTTGCCATCACCGCAGGCAGTGGATAGAGCATATTGCCTGGTTTCCATATCTCTTTTGCCATTCCGCTCTCCTCCTTACTGCTGCAGCGCGCTTACCAGCGCCGGGATGAGCTGCTTCTTTCTGGACACAACGCCCTTCAGGAGGACAGGGTCCATATCCTCCGGCAGCTCAAATGCCTCCAGCACAGTCTCCCGTGCCCCCGCCCCGGAGCAGAGAAGCTCTGTGGATTCGTGAAGGATGTGGGTGAGCATGAAGTAGACCATGTTCAGCTTGTGCTCCTCCCTGGCCTGTTCCAGATAGGGGAGCAGCTTCTCTCTGATATCCGCCAGCTCATCACTGCTCATGGAGTTGATCTGTCCCACGCCGAACACCGTGTCGCCAACTGTGAACTGCTTGAAGTCCTGGAAACAGATCTCCTTTTCGCTCTTGCCCTTCAGGTTGCTGCCTGCGTTGAACATCTCCGCAGCCAGGTCCTCCAGAACAACCCCCGCCACCCCGGCCAGTTTCTCGGCGGTCCTTCTATCCATCTCCGTGCAGGTGGGGGAACGGAAAAGGAGGGTGTCCGAGATGATGGCCGCACAGAGGAGCCCTGCCGTCACCGACGGGATCTCCACACCGCACTCCTCGTACATCTGGGTGACGATAGTGGCCGTGCAGCCCACAGGCTGGTTGCGGAAAAATACCGGCCCCATGGTCTCAATGCTCCCAATCCTGTGGTGGTCAATGATCTCCAGGATATCCGCCTCCTCGATGCCGTCCACAGCCTGAGACTTCTCGTTGTGATCCACAAGGATGACCTGCTTCTTCCTGGCGTCCAGGAAGCGCCGTC
Organism: uncultured Mordavella sp.; assembly: GCA_964652805.1. Lineage (GTDB taxonomy): Bacteria > Bacillota > Clostridia > Lachnospirales > Lachnospiraceae > Claveliimonas. The sequence continues at coordinate 1,502 of CAZZBJ010000044.1, forward strand.
TGGAGATGAAGCCTTTGAAGTTGCCGTGCCGGTCCAGAATAGGGAAATCCCGGAATTTCTTTTTCGTCATCTCCTCCTTGATGTTGTCCACATAGTCGTCCATGTGGAACACCGTCAGCGGTCCCTTGCTCATGAAATACTTCACCGGGATGCTCTGGTTAATGAGTCTTGCCGTAGTAAAGGTGTCATGAGGTGTCTTGATGACCACAATACTCTGCTCCTCCGCCTTCCGGAGCAGCTCCTCGGAGATCTCCGCCCCGTGGCAGACTACCAGGCAGCTGGCGTTGATGTCCACAGCGCAGGCCTGAGACTCATACCTGTTTCCCAGGATCACCAGGTCGTCCTTCTCGATGAACTCAGCCATTCGGTCCGTGGTGGAGGCTCCCACAGTCACCTTTCCTTTCACAAAGCAGCCGTGCTCATTTCCTGTGACGATCTCCCCGTCCAGGGTACATACAATGTTGCGGTACTTAGTCCTGGCCTTCGCCAGGATGGTGTTGTCGTACACGTCCATGTAGGATTTCGCAATGTCCCCGGTGGAGATCACCCCCACCAGCTCCCCCTCCTTCAGCACCGGAAGGGTCTTGACAGACTGGGTTTTCATCAGCTCCCACGCCTCCTTGATGGACACGCCCGGGTTCACCCCGGTGATCTTGTGGATATCCAGATCCTTCACCTGAAGCTTCACGTCCTGGAGAAGCCTCGGAGCGTCCACCTTGAACCTGCGCAGCACGTACTGGGTCTCCTCATTGATCTGTCCGGCCCTTTTTGCAACAAACTCCTTTCCCGTAACCTCCCTCTTCAGCCCGGCGTAGGCGATGGCAGAGCAGATGGAGTCCGTGTCCGGATTTTTGTGTCCTACAACATAAACTTTTCTCATATCTTCAACTCCCTGTTCCTATCTTTTGCCAAATTATTGATCTGTAAAATACAGATTGCCATTTTTTCCACTTCCAGTCAACTAAAAATTCCCGGATGCTTTGCTTTTTTCTTTGAACAATGTCCCCTTTTCGTGATATACTATTAATAGTATGTGAAAACACATAAATATGGTTATGAGAAAGGACTAACAAAATGAGCGAAGAATTATTACAAGAGGAAAACAAACCGGAAGAGACAATGGCTGACTACGAGGAGCATCTTGACGATGCCAATCCGTGGAACGTGGTACAGCGCTACATGGAGAACAAGACTGCCCTTCCGGTAAAGGTGGAGGGGATCGTGAACGGAGGCGCCATCGCCATGGTGGAGGGTCTGCGCGGATTTATCCCCGCATCCAGGTTATCCTTATCCTATATCGAGGATCTGGAGACATATCTCTTAAAGGACATCGAGGTCCGGGTCATCGAAGTCAACCAGGCTGAGAATCGCCTTGTCCTGTCTGCAAGAGAGATCCTTCGGGAGAAGGAGAAAAAGGCCATGGAGGAGAAGATCGCCAACGTAAAGGTTGGCAGCGTTGTGAAGGGCAAGGTAGAGAGCCTGCAGACCTACGGCGCTTTCGTTCGTCTGCAGGACGGCCTCTCCGGTCTGGTACACGTGTCCCAGATCAGCAGAAAGCGGGTAAAATCCCCCAAGGACGTGCTCTCTGTGGGCGATGAGGTGACGGTGAAAATCATCGGCCTCAAGAACGGCAAGATCAGCCTCAGCATGAAGGTTCTGGAGGAGAAGGACGAGGAGGAAGACATCAAGGTGGAAATTCCCAAGTCCGAGAACATCGGCACAAGCCTGGGCGACCTGTTCAAAAACATTAAGCTGTAAAAAGACTGTCCTGTAAAGGATAAAAAGAGGGCGCTGCCCCATCATAGAATGGATGGAGCGGCGCCCTCTTTTTATCTGGAGAAAACCATTCCCCGAAAAACATTTCACTTTTAACTAACACAAAGGAGAACCGCCGCTTTTTCCTTCAGCCTCAGTTCCTCCTTCGCATTTCACTCCTTCGCTTTCCGTTTTTGTCGTCTCCGTTTCATCTGCCGGCGTCTCCTGGGGATGCAGGAAGCGTGCCGCATCCTTCACGAACATCAGGCGGTTCCCGTACTTCTCCACATAGGCAAAAGCCGCTCCTGCCCCGGCCTCGTTCCCGCAGTCCTGCTCCAGCACTGCCTGCTGCCAGGCTCTTCCCACCTTTGACCAGAGCTGCTGGTTTCCCGAGTCTGACAGGTGAAGCCACTCCTGATAGAAGCGCCAGGCAGACTCATAGTCTTTATTCGTCCGGGCCCGCTTCAGATTGTTCATGGCGCAGAGGAGCTGCATGTTCTTTGTGTCCTTCTTGCCGCTGATCCTTCTCTGGAACTCGTTTTCCAGCTCTCTTACCTTGTCTCCCATGTCAAAGCGGAAGTAGAGTCCGCTCTTGAGGGCATAGTAATTCAGCCGGTTGGCCTTCTTAAAGGAGGAGGGATCCGTGTGCATGACGGTGTCCATGGCCTGCTGGAAATTTCCCTGGTAGTACTGGGCGATAGCCAGGTTCAGCCGTTTCAGATCCTCGTTTCCCATAAAACCCATGTGGTAGACGCAGGCTTCAAAGAGGAAGGGATCGCACTCCTTCCGGAGCGCCCCGTAGATCCAGACGCTGCCGGTCTTTGCCACAAGTGCCAGGACAAAGAGCACTGCAAAGTGTGTAATAATCATACAAATTCGCAATATATTCCATTTATATCCATTCATCAGGAGCTGGGCGGGAAAGCTGCTGCTAAAAACCATCCAGAAAAGGTGAATACCTACCAGCGCGAAGGCGAACCACCCAAGGCACTGCCGTATGCGGCAGCGCCGCACTCTCCTGTCAACCTCTCGCTGGTCCACTCCTGTCATTTCTTCAACTGTCATTGTACTCCATCTCCTTTCGTCTCTTTTTTCAGCTCACGGATCCACACGTCCACGCAGGCGTCGCTGGGCATTCGCCAGTCCCCTCTGGGCGAGAGGGCCACCGTACCCACCTTGGGGCCGTCCGGAAGACAGGATCGCTTGAACTGCTGGCTGAAAAATCTCCCGCAGAAGGTGCGCAGCCATTTGTAAATCGTCTCCTCGTCGTACTCGCCCGCAAAGGCCTCCCTGGCAATGCGGTAGATCTTGGAGGGCTCGTACCCGAAGCGGAGGAAATAGTACAGATAGAAGTCATGGAGCTCGTAGGGCCCCACCAGATCCTCCGTCTTCTGGGCGATCTGTCCGTCCTTGGGAGGAAGGAGCTCCGGACTCACCGGCGTGTCCAGCACGTCGTAGAGCACCGCCTGCAGCTCCTGATCCTTCTCCGTGTCCGCACAGTAGCGCACCAGATGCCGCACCAGCGTCTTTGGCACAGAGGCGTTGACTCCGTACATAGACATGTGATCCCCGTTATAGGTAGCCCAGCCAAGAGCCAGCTCGGACATGTCCCCTGTGCCCACCACAAGCCCCCCTGTCTGGTTGGAGATGTCCATGAGCACCTGGGTCCGCTCTCTGGCCTGGGAGTTCTCATAGGTGACGCTGTGGTCCTCCATATTGTGGCCGATGTCTCTGAAATGGCTGGCAACCGAGTCGGCGATCCGCACCTCGCGAAGCTTGGCTCCCAGCTTCCGGGCCATCTGGCAGGCATTGTTGTAGGTCCGGTCCGTGGTACCAAAGCAGGGCATGGTGACAGCGATGATCTGTCCCCGATCCATCCCCAGTCTGTCAAAGGCCCGGGCCGTCACAAGGAGGGCCAGCGTAGAGTCCAGTCCTCCGGAGATACCCACCACCGCGGTCCTGGCGTGGGTGTGGGCCAGCCGCTTCTTCAGCCCCATGGCCTGGATAGTGAGGATCTCCTCGCATCTTCTGTCCCTCTCCTCCTTGGCGTCCGGCACAAAGGGGCGGGAGGGGAACTTTCTCGAAAGCTCTGTCCGGGTCATCTCCACGTGGAAAGGGACTCTCGGAAGATAGCGGTCCCGGGCGGTCTTGAAGGTAGTATTCTTCCTCCGCTCGCTGATCAGCCGCTTCACGTCGATCTGGGCGTAGATAACGCCGTTTTTGAACCGCTCTCCCTCCGCCAAGGTGGTACCGTTCTCAGAGATAATGTTGTGACCGCCAAAGACAAGGTCTGTGGTGGATTCTCCCTCCCCGGCGTTGGCGTAAATGTAGGCTGCTATGAGCCGGGCCGACTGTCCCTCGATGAGATTCTTCCTGTAGGCCATCTTGCCGATGGTCTCGTCGCTGGCGGAGCAGTTAACGATGACCGTGGCCCCCTCTCTGGCCGCGTCAATGCTGGGCGGCACAGGGGACCAGACGTCCTCGCAAATCTCCGCTGACACGATCAGATCCGGCATGGCGTCCGCCTCAAAGAGGATCCGAGGGCCAAAGAGGATCTTCTCTCCCTCAAACCATATGTACCGCACGTCCTCCGGTCCCTCCCGGAACTGGCGCATCTCGTAGAATTCTCCATAGTTGGGCAGGAAGGTCTTGGTGGTAAATCCCAGGATCCTCCCCCTGTTCAGGGCCGCCGCCACATTGTAGAGCCCTCCCTCCACTGCCAGGGGCATGCCCACAAAGATGAGGGCGTCCTTCTCCTTCGTGGCCGCCGCCACCTCTTTGATGGCTCCCCTGACCTCCCCGAGGAGCACGTCCTGGGTAAAAAGGTCCCCGCAGGTGTAGCCGGTAAGAACAAGCTCAGGAAACACCACGATCTTGGCCCCCTCCGCCGCCGTCTCATCGATGAGCCGGCAGATCTGCTCTTTATTGTACGCCACATCCGCAACCCGGATGTCCGGGGTGGCTGCCGCTACCTTTACAAAACCATGTCTCAAGGTCCACACTCCTTTCTATTTTCTGCTTCTTTTCAGTATGCTCTTCAGCTCGTCCACTGAGTAATTGTAGGCTGTATTGCAGAAGTGACACTTCACTTCAATGTCCTTTCCCTCGGCTATCATCTGCTGGATATCCTTTGCCCCGATGCTGGCCACGGCCTGCTCCACTCTCTCCTTGGAGCAGCTGCAGTAGAACCAGGCAGGCATGGTGTCCGTAATCTCCAGATCCAGACCCTCTGTCAGGTCCAAAAGAAGCTGCTGGGGCGTGCAGCCCGCTTCCAGAAGCTTTGTCACAGAGGTGATCTTTCCCACATTTTCCTCCAGACGGCTGATCACCTTCTCCTCGGCAAAGGGCATAAGCTGCACGATAAAGCCCCCTGCGCATTTTACCGTGTTGTCCTTCTCCATGAGCACGCCCAGCCCCACCGAGGAGGGCACCTGCTCTGAATTGGCAAAATAGTAGGTCAGATCCTCCGCGATCTCGCTTGTCACAAGGATAGTCTGGCCCGAGTATGGCTCCTTAAGTCCCATGTCCTTGATGACGGTGAGAAGGCCGATGCCCACGGCTTCCCCCACGTCCAGCTTCCCGTTCTTCGGAGGCAGGATCACGTCCGGGTTCTGCACGTAGCCCTTCACATTCCCCTGGCTGTCCGCCGTCACCGTGATGCCCTCCAGGGGACCGTCGCCATGAATCTGGAGAGTCAGCACGTCGGTGTCATTTTTCATCATGCCGCCCATCATGACACCCCCTGTCAGCAGACGCCCCAGGGCCGCCGTGGCCACCGGACTTGTGTTGTGGCGGCTCCTGGCCTCCTCCACCAGGTTCCTTGTGGTGGCCGCAAAGGCTCTGATCTGGCCTCCCGCGGCGGTTGCCCTTACGATGTAATCTGTCTTCTGTGTCATCTATTCTTGATCCTTTCTCTTGTTCTCTTTTTTGACTCATGTACCATTTTAATATTTTTTCCCATACTTGACAAGGGAGTGCGGTTCATTTTCCGCACTCCCTTGCCATGATGGTTATTCTCTCGCTTCCAGGCCCCGCCTCCCTGTCCGTGTAGTCCTCCCGGGCTGACAGAAAGGTAAGGCCGCTCTCTGCCAGCAGCTCCTTCATCTCCTCCAGGGTGTAGGCCCTCTGGAAATGCTGCTCCTTGTATTTCCGGTAGAGATCCCCCTCTTCCCGGATAAAGAAAGTCAGCTCGTAGGAGTTGATCCGCTCCTCCTCATGGTAATAGTTGTCCCAGATAAAGCTGCAATCCTCCCTGTCCTCGGCGATAGTCTGCTCGCCCAGCACCTCCCTGTACTTGTACTCTGTGTTGAAGTCAAAGAAGAAGATGCCTCCCGGGTCCAGGTAATTGTTCACAAGCCGGAACACCTCCAGCAGTTCCGCCGGGTCTGTAATGTAGTTGACACAGTCGCAGGCGCTGACTACCGCCCGGACAGTGCCGTAGAGCTCAAACGCCCGCATGTCCTGCAGAAGGTAGAGGATGTCATGACCGCTTTTTTCCTTCTTATCAAAGGCCTGCTTTAACATCTCCGGGGAGCTGTCCACCCCGATCATGTCGTAGCCGGCGCCCGCCAGCTCCTCGGTCATGCTGCCTGTCCCGCACCCCAGATCCAGGACAAGGCCCTCCTCTATCCCCTGCTGCCTCAGCTTTTCCTCTATGTAGCCGGCCCACTCCCGATAAGGCACATTATCCATAAAGGTGTCATAGACCTCCGAAAAGCCGCCGTATGCCTCGGCCATCTATTTCATCCTCTCCACACGCTGCCGGATCGTCTTGTTGAAGTTTTCGATCTTTCTCGCATAGGGCTCTGACATGTATCTGGAATTGAGCATGAAATCCGCGGTAGCCAGGTTGTTGGCGATGGGGATGTCATATACCACGGCAATGCGCAAAAGTGCCTTCACGTCCGGATCGTGGGGCTGTGCCTCCAGCGGATCCCACAGGAAGATCATGAAATCGATCTGACCCTCCACGATCTTGGCCCCGATCTGCTGGTCTCCTCCCAGGGGACCGCTGCAGAACCCTTTCACCGGCAGCCCCGTCTTCTCGGCAATGAGCTTGGCCGTGGTTCCTGTCCCGCAGAGAAAATGGCCCTTCAATATCTCTTTATTCCTGTCGCACCAGTCCACCAGCTCCTTCTTCTTGCCGTCGTGAGCGACCAGAGCGATATGCTTTGTCTTTCCGATCTCAAGCGTAACAAATTCTTCATCCAACATTGTATGACCCTCCTTGCATGTTGTCCGTATTTTCCTAATCCCACTGCTCCATACACTCAAATCTCGGCACGGTGAGAGCAGCGATCAGCACTGTAACCATCATACTATAAATCGGCACGATTAAAAAGAGCAAATTTGTATTTATCAAGTAGGCCGCCGGGATGCTGACCAGGGCCCCGATGCCCAGGATGCCGCCCTGGACTCCCAGCAGGAAGAACTGCTTCCCCGTGGTCCCCAGGGTATCTCCCAGAAGGCTGTCTCCCAACACCTTAATGTAGAGCCGGTTGGCCTGGAGCACCACGTAGGAAAGAATGATAGCCGCGATCTTCCAGACGGGAAGACCCCAGGCCAGTCCTACGGGGACGCAGAAGATGACCGCGTCCACCAGGGCCTTCAGATGCTCCGTGCAGGTGGCGTACCAGAGCTTCTTTGCCGCCGGCTCGGGGATCAGGTAAATGTAGGGCAGTTCCAGCTCCTTCCCCCATTTTCCCATGTACCCGGCGCCCACAAGGACCATGTAGATGACAATCCCCATGAGCAAAAGGTCCGGTGGCAGCTCCTCGTCCGGCCTGCCCACAAAAAAGATGCAGACCACTGCCCCTATGAGGGCTGCCAGGGTAAAGCCTGTAAAAATGAAGAACCGCTCCTTTTTGTACTCCAGGAGCTGCCGACTGAAGATAGCCTTTGCTCCCGTACCCCAGCCTGAGAGGGACGCCTTTTTCAGTTTCTTCTTTCCGAAGCCTACACTTCTCTCCCCCTTCCTGCTCCTCCTTTTCAGCTCCGCATAGTCGTCCGCGAATTTGGCCGCGTCTTCGTAGTAGGCCCCTGTGCACCGGATCCTCCGGGCCACCAGGAGCATCCCTGCGCAGGCCAGAAGAAAGAGGACGGTTCCAATCACATTCCACCGGTCCGGCCCGATCACGAGAAGGCTCACCGCCGACACCTCCCAGCCCGCCACCGGAAGGATCCTGAGGGCCGGGGACTCAAAGAGGGCAAGGACCGACTCTCCATTCAGGCCTCCTCTCACAAGGTACCAGGCAGCCACCGCGGCAACCGTTCCTACAAGGACATAAATCAGAAGCCGCAGAAGGCGGATCAGCCCCTGAAACCTCTCCTCCCCGGAGTAGAGAAAGACCATCAGGCTGGTCTCAAATACCGTCTCAAACACAAAACAGAAGACAAAGAGCAGCATAGCCCTTACCGGCTCCACGTGGAAGATCGTCACCGCCGCCACGGAGAACAAAAAGTTCGCCACAAGGGATACCGTGTAGTTCAAAATCGCCCCGTGGAGCAGCACCAGCTTGGAGCTGATGGGTGCGGTGAAGATAAAGTGGGCGTGGCTGGGCCTGAAGAGCACGCCCTTCAGCTTTGCGTAGGACAGGAAATTGCTGCAGAAGATGAAGTAGAGCCACACCGTCATGACATAGACGATCCCCTGTTTATAGGCAATGCCCCCGGCCGCCGCCAGGGAGGCGAAGCCTGTCAGGAGCCCCGCCACGTAGCAGACGCCCAGCACGATATAGAGGTAGGTCACCGGCTTTCTCACAGCCTTCCTCGCCCGGTTGATAAAGCTCCTCTTTTTCAGATACAAAAGCGCTCTCATCTCTTCTCACCACCTGTCACTTCAAAGAACAGATCGTCCAGCTCCTTGTCCCCCACATCCTCCTTCCGGAAGGAGGCCTTGATACGTCCCTTCTCCATCACGAACATAACATCCCAGAGATCCTCCACCATTTCCAGCATGTGGGTGCTGATAAGGATCGTCACCCCCTGGTTCCTCAGCTCCAGGATCATCTCCTTGAGCTCCCGGATGGCCTGGGGATCCAGCCCCACCATGGGCTCGTCAAAGAGGAGGACCTGGGGCTTTACCGCCAGGGCGCAGAGGATGCTGGCTTTCTGCATCATCCCCTTGGACAGCTCGTTTCCCAGCTTGTCCGCCTTGTCTGTCATCTCAAATCTCTGAAGGAGACTCTCCACCTCCTGGTCTGTGATGGAGCTCCTGTAAGCCATCCGGATGTACTCGATGTGCTCCCGCACGGACAGAGCCTCGAACATGGCGGGGATCTCAGGCACGTAGCCAAAGATCCTCTTGGCCTCCAGCTCCCTGGAGGGGATGCCCTGTATCCGTATCAGCCCCTCGTACTTTAAGAGCCCCGCTATACTCTTGATGATGGTGGATTTTCCCGCGCCATTGGGCCCAAGAAGGATGCCCACTTGTCCGTCCGGCACAAAAAAGCTGACCTGATCCACCGCCAGGTTTTTCCCATACATTTTCCTCAATCCCTGTACCTCTAACATACGTTTCTCCTCTTTCCCCGTCAGCCGCTCTCTTTTCGCTATCCGGAGCTTACTTGCTTGTATTAGTATTGTGGTACAATTATACACGTAACCGACGGATCTGTCAATACGCAGACAATGTTGTATTTTGGTCCGCAGCCGGGAATGAAAGCGTTTTATAAAAAGAATGATTGTCGGAGAAGTTTAAGATATCCTTTTTCGCCTTCACTTCTCTTACTCCTTTTCTTGTTGAAACTATATTATTTTGTCTGCTCTGCCCGGAACTTGTTGTACTCCTCCAGAGGCATCTTCTTTCCTACGAAGAGCTCGTAGTTTACAACGCCCTGCTGCTGCGCCTGTTCTCATCGCGCTTAGATCCGAATTGCAGCCGCATAGGCTTCTCTTGTGGCGTCCAGAGCTCTTCTTGCCCTTGTAGCGTCACCTACAACGTAGACCTCCTGTCCAAGCTCCTCAAGCTGCTCGGCAAACGGATTGTAGTTTCTGAAGCCCATGGAAAGGACAACCGAGTCAAAGCCTCTCACTTCGTGCTGTGTGCCGTCCGGAGACTCATATGCCACGCCGTCCTCGTAGAACTTATATACCCTTGCGTTTGTGATCTTCTTGATGTCGTAGTTCTTGAAGTCCTCCATGAGGAACACTCTGTGCTCGTGGATCACGTCGGCGCCCACTGTGTCGCGGAACTCGATGACTGTCACGTCATGCGCCTGCTCTCCTAAGAAGGCAGCTGTCTCGCAGCCTACCATACCGCCGCCCACAACAAGGACTTTCCTGCCGGCAGCTCTCTTGCCGTCCAGAAGGTCGGAGCCGTGGATGATAGCCGGATTGTCGATGCCCTCGATGGGAAGGATCAGTGTGCGGGATCCTGTTGCCACGATCACTGCGTCCGGCTTCTCGGCCTTCGCAAAGTCAAGGTCAACGGTTGTATTCTTGTGGATCTTTACGCCTGTCTTCTCACATCTTACGATGTAGCTGCGGATCATGTTTGTGATATCTCCTTTTCCCGGCGGGTAAGCGGCCAGTCTCATATTTCCTCCAAGCTTGTCAGCGCTCTCATAAAGGGATACATCGTGTCCTCTCCGGGCTGCGATAAATGCCGCGCACATGCCGGCCACACCGCCTCCGATGACCATGACCTTCTTGGATTGCTCTGCCTTTTTCAGGCCCTCTGCCTCGTGTCCCAGGAAGGGATTCACCAGACAGCAGATCGGCTCGCCCTTGTACATGTTTGCCACACATCCCTGGAGACATGCGATACAGGGGAACATATCCTCCAGATCATCGTTCATAGCCTTCTCCGGCATGTGGGGATCTGCCAGTGACTGACGGCCAAATGCCACCAGATCCGCGCGTCCCTCTCTCACCATCAGCTCCGCAAAGTAGGGCTCTGTGTAGCGGCCTACTGTGATGACCGGGATGGATACAGCCTTCTTGATCTCTGTTACAAGGTCAGCGGAAAATCCAGCGTGTACAGCTGTGGGCGCCCACATATACTCGTCCTTGATGTGAACGGCACGGGATACGTGAAGTCCCTCCACGCCGCAGTCCTCCAGGTATGCCGCGATCGCCGCGCTGTCGTGCACGTCATCTCCGCCCTCTACCTCGTCGGAGCTGTTGATACGCGCCAGGATGGCAACCTTTCCGCCTACTCTCTTCTTTACTTCCTCAACGATCAGACGGGGGAAACGCATCCTGTTCTCAAAATTGCCGCCGAACTCGTCGATACGCTTGTTGGTTCTCGGTGAAATGAAGGAGTTTACCAGATAGCCGTGAGCCATGTGAATCTCAACGGCGTCAGCTCCGCCCTTCATGGCGCGCTCAGCGGCGTCGCCGTATCCCTTTACCAGCTCATACACCTTCTCTGTGGGAACCTCCACCGGTGTGTCCTTTCCGTATACAGAGGGGATGGCGGAAGCTGCCTCAATGGGAGCGCCTGCGTTTACCGCATTTCCCTCCGGGCCTGCGTTCTGCAGCTGGATGGAAACCTTTGCCCCCTCAGCGTGACAGGCATCTGTAATCTTCTTTAAGCTCTCGATGCTGCTGTCGTCGTAGAGACAGGGCTTTCTCGGGCCGCCCTTTGCGTTGTTGTGCACAACTGTGGCCTCGATGGTGATCAAGCCGAACTGTCCCTTTGCCCTCTCTGCGTAGTAGGCAACAGACTGGTCACTCCAGGTTCCGTCTGTGTTGGCGAAGTTGTTGCCCATGGGCGGAACAACGAAACGGTTTTTTACTGTCACAGGCCCGATCTGGATCGGGGAGAACATTGTCTTAAATTTCATGGTTTTTTCCTCACTCTCAACGATTCATATTTTCACTTTGCGGTCTTTTGGCAGGTTTTTATCATTCCCGTCTGATTTTTAACACTTTTTTGGCTGTGCACATCGGACTTGCCTTTCCGATTGCACGTAACCTCGATATTTTCCCACACAAGTCAAAAAGATAAGTCCAAATGTCCGCATTACAAAATTTTCTCTATATTAGTCCTCAACCATTTCCGGCCATGTCTCTTTTAACACTTTCTCTGTGTTCTCATATGTATAGGCTGCGGCCTCCTTCAGTCCTCTTGACAGAATCTCATCGGAAATAACCTCCACGCCGATCACCTTCGGATCCACTCCGGCATCCTTGATCATCTTCACAAATCCTGCTGTGTCCTTTACGCCTGTTCCGGGAGCTAAACGGTCATGCATGGACTCGTCTCTTAAGATGGATTTTGCGTATGGCCTGTCGTAAGCGTCGTTGATCTGGATGGAGATTACTTTCTTGGCCATCTCCTCTGTCAGGATGTCGTACGACTGGTCTGCTCTTACCCAGTGCCATGTATCCAGGATCATGTAAGCGTTCTTGGCGCCGGAAGCCTTCACAACATCCCATGCTTTCTTCAGATCCGGAATTCCGCTGTAGGGCATTGGTTCAACGCCGATAATCCTCTTGCCGGCTCTCTGGCAGAGCTCTTTTAACTTCTGTGCTGTGTGCTCTACAGAGTATGTCTCCATCAGACCGCAGTTGATGTGGTTCACACCGAACAGGTCACACATGTGGAAGCAGATCTGCTCTTTGTACTTCTGTTCGTAGGAGCGGTTGTCCTCTGCCCACATTGTGATGTACTCAACCTCCGTTACCTTCATTTCATGCTTGTCAAGAATTGCCAGAATGTCCTCATCATGCAGCCCTTCTGCAAGTGCGTCCACATATATCTCTGCACGGAGGCCGATGCCTTCGTATCCCGCCTCTTTTGAAGCGATGACGCGGTCTTCAAATTTGCACTGGTCACCTAATGTCCATGAGCTGACTGTGATTGGATTTTTCTTTGACATAGTTTTTTCTCCTTCCATTGTTAAAATTGAACACTTCACTTGCTTTTTCCAGATTCAATCTTGTGATATTTACTATGCCCTTAGTATATTCTATTGTTAAAACAAAAACAAATTCGTAATGCAGTATGAATTCATAGAAAACATTTATAGTTTATGATAAAATATCCCCAATATGAACATACATTGGAGGAACCCTGATGAACCTATATCATTTGCGGTATTTTGCAACACTCGCTCATCTGGAGCACTATACAAAGGCGGCGGAGCTTCTGTCCATCACCCAGCCAAGCCTCAGCCACGCTATCTCATCCCTTGAAAACGAGCTTGGGGTCAAGCTGTTTGAGAAAGAGGGGCGCAATGTGGTCCTGACCAAATGCGGGCAGGCGTTTCTGGAGGATGTGGAGCAGGCTTTAAGTATTCTTGACTCCAGCGTGAACAAGCTCCAGATGACAGGCAGCGGCGAGGGACAGATCGACATCGCTGTGCTGCGCACGCTGAGCACCCAGTTTGTGCCCGGTCTTGTGCGGGACTACATAAAGGAACACCCGAAGCAGAACATTGACTTCCGCTTTCACAACTCCACCGGCCTTACGCCGGATATGATCGAGGGGCTGAAAAGCCGGAAATACGATATCGCCTTCTGCTCCAAGATGGAGAACGAACCCACCATTGAGTTCGTCCCCGTAGCCAGGCAGAAACTGGTGCTGATTGTACCCAACGGCCATCCGCTGTGCACCCGGGACGAGATCGACCTGGCAGACACACTGACCTACACACACATCGGCTTCTCACGGCGCAGCGGCCTGCGCCCCATCATTGACAAGCTGTTCAAGGAGTGCAAGGGACATCCCCGATACGCCTACGAGGTGGAGGAGGACCAGGCCGTAGCTGGCCTTGTGTCCGTCGGCTTCGGCATCGCTGTGGTGCCCCACATGGCGCTCCTCTCCTATATGCCGGTCCAGATCATCCGCATCGCCAATCCCACCTGGGAGCGGATCTTCTACATGTGCAGCCTGAAGAACGTGTACCAGGCGCCAGCCATTAACGACTTCAAGGAATTCGTCAAGCGCCGCGCGGAGGTATAGTGAAACGGTTAAACGGGGACGTAATGCTTGTCAAAAGTGTTCCGTCTCATTTTAATTTAACTGGTATATCATAATCTATCAAAAAAGTGAGGGCCTCTTCCACGAAATCCAGGAGAAACCCTCGCTTTTTCATTTTATCTGTCAAATTCAGTACAGATGCTGGCCAAGCTGTAATACACCATTGCGCGCCAGTTAGTCTGCGTCCCCATTCGCTAGTTCCACGGCTTCGCATTGTGCTCTGCCTTACCCTTACGCATCATCAGGTCGTAGACCGCCTCTTTCGCGTTTTTTTCCTCAAAAAGGATGGCATTGACCTGCTCGATGATGGGAAGATCCACGCCGTACTTCTTCCCCAGAGCCACAGCTGCTTTTGTGGAGTAGACGCCCTCCACCACCATCTTCACCTCGTCCATGGCCTCCTGCATGGTCTTGCCCTGTCCCATCAGGTAGCCCGCCTTCCGATTCCGACTGTGGACACTGGCACAGGTCACGATCAGATCGCCGATGCCGGTCAGCCCCATAAAACTCTCCAGGGCTCCGCCCATCTTCACGCCCAGCCGTGCGATCTCGTGAATACCCCTTGTAATGAGGGCTGCCTTTGTGTTGTCCCCGTAGCCCAGGCCATCGGCCATGCCTGCTGCCAGGGCGATGACATTTTTCAGAGAACCTCCCAGCTCAATGCCCAGGATGTCCGGGCTTGTGTAGACGCGGAACACCTCGTTCATGAACATCTTCTGAAGGTACTCGGCAGTCTCCTTCGTCTTTGCCCCCACTACCACGCTTGTGGGAATCATCCGCCCCACCTCTTCCGCATGACTGGGTCCGGACAGGACTGCCACGTTGGCCTGAGGGATTTCCTCCTCGATCTGCTCGGAGAGGGTCATCAGCGTGGATTCCTCAATACCCTTTGCCACATTCACGAGAACCTGTCCTTCCTTAATAAAGGGACACATGTTCCTGGCCGTACTCCTCGTAAAGGTGGACGGCACTGCCAAAACAACGAAATCCTTGTCCGTCACGGTCTTCTTCATGTCCGTGGTAAATTCCATATCCTCCGGGATCTTTACGCCCGGAAGCTTGCTCTTGTGCTCTCGCTCCCGGGAGAGCATCTCCACCTCCTCCTCATTGATAGACCAGACAATCACCTCATGTCCATTCTTGTAGAGGAGAAGCGAGAGGGCTGTCCCCCAGCTTCCGGCTCCCATAATCCCAACTTTTGCCATAATCTTCCTCCTTCCCGGCCTGCCCGCCCATCCCGGCGGGGACAGAGCCGTATGATCTCTTTATAATGACGGCTCACTGGACCGTTACTATCTGTTCATTATGATTTGCTCTTTCCCACGCTCAGCTTGTTCTCCGTGCCGTTCATCAGCCGGCCGATATTGGCCCTGTGCTTGTAAAAGGCGGAGACAACAACGAGCGCGGCCAGCACATACATCTCCACGAGATGGCTGCCGTCCACATGAAAGCCGCCCGTCTGTCCGTACACCACCACGCAGACAAAATATGTCACCACAACTGCAAGAGAACCCACGGACACATATTTTGTGGCCGCCACGCTGGCAAGAAATACAGCCAGGCAGATCAGCATGATCCAGATATTCCATGTGGTGATGATGATGCCGGCCGTGACCGCAATGCCCTTGCCGCCCTTAAACTTCATATAAAATGGATAATTGTGTCCCAGGATGGCTCCAAGTCCCGCATACTGTGACAGCACCGGCATAATGCCGCCGTATGCGCCCCCGAAGATCAGGCGGACTATAAGAACAGCGAACACACATTTAAGGCAGTCGCCCAGGAGGGTGATGACCCCCGCCTTCCAGCCCATAGTCCGCAGGGCATTGGTGGTTCCCGCATTTCCGCTCCCCTTTGTCCGTATATCAATATGCTGCGTCTTTCCGTACAGATATCCGGTCTGGATAAGCCCAAAGGCGTATCCGATAACCAGACAAATGACTCGTTCTATCATGATTACTGCTCCTTCTCCTTCCGCTGGCGGACAAAGAATTTAAGGGACGTCCCCTTAAATCCAAAGGCCTCCCGGATTTTATTTTCCAGATACCTGGTGTATGAAAAATGCATCAGCTCCTTGTCATTGACAAAGAGGACAAAGGTAGGAGGCTTTACCGCCACCTGGGTAATATAAAAGAGTTTCAGTCTCTTTCCCTTGTCCGAGGGGGGCTGCTGCATGGCCACGGCCTCCATCATAATCTCGTTGAGGACTCCTGTAGCTACCCGGAGGTTCTGATTTTGTATCACCATGTCGATCTTCTCAAACAGCTTCGGAAGCCTCTGCCCGCTCTTAGCTGACACGTACATGATCTCCGCATAGGGCATAAAGGAGAGAATCCGGCGCACCTCGTTCTCATACTCCCGCATGGTCTTGTCATTTTTTTCAATGGCATCCCACTTATTCACCACAATGATGATGCCCTTGCCCCTCTCGTGGGCAATGCCCGCGATCTTGGCGTCCTGCTCCGTGACTCCCTCCATGGCGTCGATGACCACCAGGACCACGTCCGCCCGCTCCACAGCTGTCACAGTGCGGATGATACTGTACCGCTCCAGTTCCTCCCTGATCTTATTCTTCCGACGAAGGCCCGCTGTGTCGATGAACACATACTCTTTTCCGTCATGGATGACCTCTGTGTCAATGGCGTCCCTGGTAGTGCCGGCGATATCCGACACGATCACCCTCTGCTCCCCAAGGAGCTTGTTGATGATAGAGGATTTCCCCACATTGGGCTTCCCGACGATGGCTACTCTGGGCCGCTCGTCCTCCTCCTCTTCCCCAGCATGCTCCGGGAAATGGGCGATCAGGGCGTCCAGCATGTCTCCCAGCCCCAGCCTGGAGGAGGCGGAGATAGGGATTGGATCCCCGATGCCAAGATTGTAGAACTCATAGACGTCCGTCATGAATTTATCAAAATTGTCCGCCTTGTTCACCACAAGGACAACCGGCTTTCCGGACCTGCGCAGCATGTCCGCCACCTTGGCATCCGCATCCTGCAGCCCCTGCCGCACGTCTGTAAGGAAAATGATGACGTCCGCCGTGTCTATGGCGATCTGCGCCTGCTCCCGCATCTGGGAGAGGATGATATCCTTGCTCTCCGGCTCAATGCCTCCGGTATCGATCAGCGTAAATTCCCAGTCCAGCCAGGACACATCCGCGTAAATGCGGTCCCGGGTCACGCCCGGCGTGTCCTTTACGATGGAGATCTTCTCTCCGGCCAGCACGTTAAATAAAGTGGATTTTCCCACATTCGGCCGCCCTACGACAGCCACCACTGGTTTACTCATATTGCTCTCCTTTTCCCTTCTGTTTCCTATCTGCTTACCGGCCGCCAGACGGCCGGTTTTCTTATCGTTGTCTCAGCACGGCATCAATAAAATCCTGCCCGCTTGATTTTACAATATCTATCTCGGATTGTAAAGCATCTTTCAGCTCCGCGAGAGTCACGTCATCCAGGAAAACCTCCTCCTGGCTGCGGAACATATTGCAGGGCAGAAGCAGCGCCTTCCCCAGCTTCTTCCCGGCCAGCTGCTCCCTTAAGTCCTGTCCTGTGATAAGTCCCGCCACGGTGATCCGCTCCCCGAAAAACCGGTTCTCGATCTGGTAGGTGTGTATCACAGTCCCGGGATACCGGCTCTGTATCTTCTCCGCCATGCTGCAAATGAGAGAGTAAGCCAGCTTGCCCGTGGCCACGGACACCTCCCGGGGAAGGTCATCTCCCGGAAGATGCTCAAAGGCCTCCTGGAACTCATTTTCCAGAAGACGCATCATCCCCACGCCGTTCTCCAGCTGCAGATATCCGTCGTACCTCTCCTCAGGGGGCATGTCCTCCCCGGCCAGCAGGTACCACTCGTCCCCCCCATGGATAAAATGCGTTCCCCACTTCTCATACAGCTTATCCTGCCAGCGCCGGATCACCTCCAGCACCTGCCTGGCGTCTTCGGAAGTAAAGGACTCCAGGAGGCAGAGACCCTCCCTGTACTTTGTCAGTCCCACCGGCACCACGGACACACTCTGCAGGTAAGGCAGATAACCGGACAGATCCCGGATGGTTCTCTCCAGCTCCTGGCCGTCGTTGATGCCCCTGCAGAGGACGATCTGGCCGTTCATCTCAATTCCCGCCTCATACAGCCTGTCCACCTTCTCCAGCGCCTCCCCGGCAAACCGGTTGCGGAGCATCTGACAGCGCAGCGCAGGGTTGGTAGTGTGGAAGGAAATATTAATGGGTTCCAGATGATAGCGTATGATCCTGTCAATGTCGTGGTCACTCATGTTTGTCAGTGTCACGTAGTTTCCCTGGAGGAAAGAAAGTCTGGAATC